>SLHA01000071.1 GCA_007136405.1 Candidatus Latescibacterota bacterium | reverse complement strand
TGCGCTATGAGCAGCGGTCCGGCCGAGGGGCAAACCGCCCTGCCCATCAACATCGGCGCCGGATTGGACATGGTCCTCGATGCGCCTTTGAACGAGATCGGCGACACCGAATTCGAACTGCGAGCCTTCGAGCTCAATATCGGCGCTCCGGTGGATCCGTACTTCGATATGGTCACCACCATCGGCTACCATGACGGTGAGTTCGATGTGGAGGAGGCCTGGGCTTCCACCATCCTTCCCGGCGGAATCAAACTGGCGATGGGGCGCGAGATGATTCCTTTCGGTTACCTCAATCGCGTCCACGAGCACGATTTTCCGCAGATCGACCAGCCGTACGTGATCGAAGGGCTGGTCACGGATCACGGGCTGATCGGCGACGGCGGGCATCTGGAGTATATGGCGCCGTTCCTCAATCCTACCCTGACGCTGAATCTGGGAGTGTACCAGAAGATCGGTGAAAGCGTCGGCCGCCGCCTGGAGGGTTTTCCGATCATGGGGCGGATGCAGACGTTTTTCCAGTGTCCCGAAGGCGTCCACGCGATCCTGGCGGGCGCGTCCTACCTGACCGGGGCAGGCGACACGGATCACATGGAAGGCCGGCTGGATGCAGAGCAGCGCACGGCTGATCGCCGGGCCCTGGGCAAGATCCAGCATCTGGCCGGTATCGACTTCAAGTATCAATATTCGCCGGTGGGACGGACGTACCGCGGGCTGACCCTTGCGGGAGAGTTGCTGTATGTGGAGTACGATCCCTACCGCAACCATGTCGCCTACGATCAGGATCCCGACCTGGATCCGGGGACGGATGTCGGCCTGTACCTGTACGCGCACTGGAACCGGGATCGTTTCTGGGGTGCCGGGTACCGGTTCGACTACACCGACCCGCTGTTCAATGCGGTGACCGGTGCGGGTAAACTGACGGCGCATTCGGTGTACGGAGAATGGCGCGGTACGGAGTTCTCCAGGATACGGCTCCAATACCAGAATCTGAGCGAGTCGGGCGGCGATGACGCGCACCGGCTGATGCTGCAGGGAACGTATTTTGTCGGCTGGCACCCGCCGCACCGTTTCTGAACTGCACGGAGTGTTCTCCGGGGACGATGACATCACGATGCAACGGACACGAACGACTTGAAAAACGGGATGACCTACGATGAGAATAACGAGGACAACAGCGATGTTTCTGCTGCTGGTGGCGCTCCAGGTGTGCATGGTCGTGCCATCCTGGGCGCGTGTGCGCGTGACCACCACGACTACGGATCTGGCTTCGCTGGTGGAAATGATCGGCGGCGACCGGGTGGACGTCACCTCTCTGTCGCGGCCCTTGCAGGATGCCCACTATCTGGATGCCACGCCGGGCATGATCATGCGCATCTCGCGCAGCGACCTGTTCGTCGAGAACGGTCTGGAGCTCGAGCTGGGATGGGTACCGGAGGTTCTGCGCGAGACGCGTAACCGCAAGGTGCGGCGGGGGGGTGAAGGTCATGTGGATGCATCCAGAGGGATACAGGCCATACAGATTCCCGAGGTGATCACCCGGGACATGGGCGATGTGCATCCGTCCGGCAACCCCCATTACACGCTGGAACCGGTGCGCAGTCAGCAGGCCGCGCGTAATATCACCGACGGGCTGATTCGCGTCGACGGCGGCAACCGGGAGCTGTATCTGGCCAACCTGCAGGCGTACATCGAGCGGAGCGACGCCCTGGTGCAGGAGTGGGTGGAGAGGTTCGCGCCGTACGAGGAGGTCGGTGTCCTCATCTATCACAAGCACTTCGACTACATGCTGGAAAAACTGGGTCTGGATATCGTCGATGCCATCGAGCCGCTGCCCGGGCTGGCTCCGTCAGCCGGGCATGTGGCGCGGTTGATATCGTCCCACACACCGCAGACCGCCCGCCTGGTGGTCATGGAACCATGGCACGACCAGCGCGTGGGTCGGCAGGTGGCGGACGGCATCGGCGTACCGCTGCTCGTCCTCTGCCCGACGGTGGGCTCGTGCGCCGGCGCGGAATGCATCCTGACGCTGTTCGAGACCAATGCGCGCCGCATATACCAGGCGATCAGCGCAACCGACGGAGAGTGAGCGTGGAACTGCTCCAATTCGAGGGGGTTGATCTGGGGTACGGACGGGACGTCGTTCTTAGAGGCGTCAACATGCGGGTAGGCCGGGGCGATTTCTTCGGGTTGGTGGGACCGAACGGCTCGGGGAAATCGACCCTGCTCAAAGCCATGCTCGGGCTGGTCAAGAGCCAGGCTGGAGAGATCCGGTGGCATCCTCGGGTGCCCAAGCGGGGTTATGTCCCGCAGCGAGAGCAGATCGATCCCATCTGGCCCATGCGTGTCCGGGACCTGTTGCGTCTGACCCTGTGCTCTCTACGGGGTGGCCGGCTGTTTGGAGAACGCGAACCGGCCGCGGTCCCGGCCACCATGGAAATGATCGAAATCGAGCACCTGGCCAATCAGACCCTGGATACGCTATCCGGGGGGGAGATGCAACGGGTTCTGCTGGCTCGGGCCCTCATCGTCGAACCGGAGGTGCTGTTGCTGGACGAACCCACGGCGGCGATGGATCTGGTCGCCTCCCAGAAATACCTGTCGGTGATCACCCGTCTGCATCATGAGTGCGATGTGACGGTGATCATCGTCACGCACGATCTGCCGTCGCTGATCGGGCGAGCGCACCGGCTGGGAATCATCCAGCACGGCCATGTGCACAGTGGTCTGGCCGGGGAGATGCTCACCTCGGAGAAGCTGAGCGATATCTACAAGGAGCCGATGATGGTCAAGAAGCTGGATGGGCATACGGTGATCTTCCGGCAGGCCGAGATCGTGCCGGGTGCCCGATGATCTCGACGCTGTTGGAGATGTACTCGTTTCCGTTCATGCAGAATGCGCTGCTGGTGGGGGTGTTCGGGGGCGGCCTGCTCGCCTTTCTGGGCGTCTTCGTGCACTTGCGGCGGATCGTATTCCTCGGAGCCGCGCTGCCGCAGATCGTCGGGACGGGGATCGCGCTGGCGGTGTTCTTCTCCGTCTCGCTCCTCTGGGGTGCGGTACTCGGCGGCCTGGCCGGTGTGTTGACCCTGTCGTTCGCCGGGCGGAACAGCCATCTGCCGCCGGACGGCTGGATCGGCCTGGCTTTCGCCGCCGGCAGTTCCGTGGCCATCGTCCTGGTGGCGTTGTCGCCGGCGCCGGACGGCACCGTGTTGCGGTTTTTCACCGGCGACATCCTGGGCACCTCGCGCGCGGATGCCGGCTGGGCTCTGGTGGCTGCTGTAGTCGTGGCCCTCCTGTTCCGCTTGTTCTGGAGCAAGATCGTCATTACCGGTTTCGATCCGGTGATGTCGGCCACGCTGGGGTTGAGGGTTCACCTGTGGGACGCGGTCGTCTTCGTATCCCTGGGTTCCGGCCTGGCGGTGGTTATGAACACCGCCGGCGGTATGCTGGCGTTCAGCATGCTGGTTGGCCCGGCGGCTGCCGGGCTGGTTCTTTCTCGCAGTTTCCCGGTGATCATCGTCACGGCGGTGATCACCGGCATCCTCGCCTCGTTCTGCGGCTTGACGGCTTCCTTCCTGTTCGACCTTCCCGGCGGTCCCACCATGGCCGCGGCGGCCCTGACCCCCATAGTCATCGCCTGGCCGCTGAAACGGTGCCTGTCCAGGCGGAGGCATCCTGCGGCGGAGTCGGAGCAGGGAGCCTGACGGCCTTCCAATCGGAATGCTGCCGGCGCCCCGGTCCGGGAGCGGAACACGTTGGAGTTCAGGGTTTGTTGTCGTATAATTGCACCATACGCCGTGGTCACAAGCGTGGCTGTGCTTGTACCGCATGTGGCAAACGGCTGTGAGCTCCGCGCCCGCGGCGGCGGCTGCACCCCTATCAACAAAGAGAGGCATGCCATGCGTTATCTGTCTTTGTCCGGTGGCCTGGCCCTGGTCTTCTCGCTCGTATTGCTCAGTGGATGCGGCGGGAGAGGCAAGACCGATCTGGCACCGGCTCCTCGCGGCCGGGTGGACGTTCCGGAGTGGTTTCTGAATACCCCCACGGATCCTCACCATCTGTATGCCACTGCTACCATGACCTCGAGAGACTTGCAGGTGGCCATTCAGAAGGCGCAGACCGCGGCTCGCACGGAACTGGCCCAGCAGATGGAAGCCCGCCTGGGCAACCTGACCAGGCAATTCCAGGAGGAAGTGGGGCTGAGAGATGATTCGGAGCTGCTGCAGCAGTTTACCTCGGCCACCAAGATCGTCACGGACCAGACACTGGTAGGTTCTCGGGCAGACCAGAGAGAGATCCTCTCCGAGAGCGGGATCTACCGGGCCTACGTTCTGATGAGTCTCCCCATCGGTCAGGCCAACCAGCTGCTCATGCAGAAGATCCGGGAGAACGAAAGCCTGTACACCCGTTTCCGCGCCACCCAGGCCTTCGAGGAGCTTAACCGGGAACTGGAAGCGCTCAGGGAGTGACCGAACGCTGTGGCAGGGCCAGCGGTTCATCGTTGCGGTGGTCGTGGGTGCTGCTGCTGGCACTGACGGCGACGCCCGGTTGCGCCCATCGCGGAACAAGCGGGCACGCTGTGACCAGGGCCGACAGCGCGCCCGCTGTTTATCCGCTCTGGTTCATACATCCGCCGGCCGTACCGACCGGCGTCGGTTTCAGTCTGCCGGGACATGTAACCCGCGGACCGGCGTACACCCAGGCGGTGGAGATGGCCGGCCGCATGCTGGCCTGGTCCACCCATGTTCGCGTTCGCGGTGAACGGTTGTACTGGCGCACACCGGATGGCAGGCTGGAATCCGGTGGCCAGAAGGTCGAACTGCTGGAGCTGCCGGAGCTCGCGCCGGATATCTGTCAGCTGGATACGTTGAATATCGACCGCTATACCTGGGTGGTAGCCCATGGTCGCGGGAGCGTCATTCCGGTTCCTGCGGCCGTGGCCTCGTTCACTCCCTCCGCACCAGCATGGATTGCCGTCACACCACGGGAACCGGGTTGGCATCACGCCCTGGGTATCGCCACACTCGCGTCCAGAGATGAGCCCGGGAGCTGGGAACTGGCCACTTACCGGGCCCTGGTGGAATTGGCCATCGGTGTGGGCGCGCGGTCAGGAGACCTGGAGAAGACGTTGACCGGCGAGCAGGCTGGCGCCGGCCGTCTGGTGTTCGATACCCGGATGCAGGGGTTTCACGTGGCCGCGCGCTGGCGGGACGCACACAACGTCTTCGTGCTGGCCCGGGTGCGCGCCGACCGCGCCAGGACCATGCTGGAGACATCGGATGACGGGTAAAGGTCGCACCGGTCGAGTGGTGCTTGGCGCAGCCGTCTTCCTGCTGGCGGCGTGCGCCGGGCGTCCGATCACCGAAAAGAAGGTACCCATGGATGATCGACTGGCATCGAGCGGAATGCGGGTGGTGGCTTATTACCCTTCCTGGACCGCCCGCGGCAGCACGCCCTACGAAGTGGCCGACATTCCGGCGCATCTGCTGACCCACGTGAACTACGCGTTCGCCAACGTGGGCGCGAAAAGCGGCCAGATCGCCCTGGGGCAGCCGGATCTGGACACGGATCGTCTCTTTCCCGGTGATCCGCAGGGCGTGGGCGCGTTTGGCGGCCATTTCCGTCAACTGCTGCTGCTGAAGGAGCGCTATCCACACCTCAAGACCCTGATCTCGGTAGGCGGCTGGACCTGGTCGGGTA
>SLHA01000103.1 GCA_007136405.1 Candidatus Latescibacterota bacterium | reverse complement strand
CTCCGCCTTTTCCGTCTTGGTGGTCAGCATGAGGATATAGGGAGGGCGTTCGGTGGGCACTGCCCGGACCCGGCGCAGGACTTCCAAGCCGTCAATCTCCGGCATCATCCAGTCGAGGATGACTAGCCGGGGCGCGTCCGGTTTCTGCAGCTCCTGCAACGCCTGGTCTCCGTCGAAAGTCTCCAACGGCTCGTGTCCGGCCTTTTTCAGAACCGCAGCCAGCATATTGCGACATGTAAAATCGTCTTCGGCGATCAGGATGCGCATGATGAATATCCATTCACGGCTTGTTTCAGTTGCTCGAAGGTCGCCACGAGATCATGCATGCGTGACTTTATTCCTTCCAGGTCTCCAGCTTTACCCGCCTTCTCCATCTGGAAGGCCAGGGCCAGCAGGGTCTCACTGCCCACGTTGGCCGAGGCACCCTTGATCTGGTGGGCCTGGCGCTCGGCCTCGGCCGCGTCGCCGGCCTCCAGATAGCCCCGCAGGGCCTCGATCTGCATGGGCATATCCGCCAGGAAGCCCTGGAGAATACTATCGGCCAGCTCCTCGTCCCCCATCAGCCGTTCCAGAATGACGGTGCGGTCAAAGACCTCTGCCGCATCCGGAGCGTTGCAGAACTCGCTGGCGCTTGATTCACTGCCGGAAGGTTCTTCCGTCGGCATGCCGGTAGGATCATCTTTCTGTGCAAATAGCCATCTATCCAGTACCTCGGTCATGATCTGAGGCGTGACTGGTTTGGACACATAGTCGTCCATGCCCGCCTGCCGGCATTCCTCCTCGTCGCCCCGCATGGCATGGGCCGTCATAGCTATGATGGGGACCTTCGGGTTGCGGACCGCACATTGCGCCGCGCGGATCCGTCGCGTGGCTTCCAGACCGTCCATCTCTGGCATCTGGACGTCCATGAACACCAGGTCGTAGGGCAAGCTCTTGAGCGCCTCTACGGCTTCGCGCCCGTTGGCCACCGCGTCGGCCGTGAGGCCGAGCTTTTTCAGGATGTTAAGGGCCACCTGCTGGTTGGTGATATTATCCTCGACCAGCAGAATACGGGCCCTGCGGTCGGCAAACCGGGCGGTCGCCTCGGCGGCCGTATGGCTTGCTGCAATGGGTTGAGAAGCGTCGTTGGTGAGAGCCCAGGACAGAACCTCCTTCAGCTCTTCCTGGCGGATCGGCTTTACGGCGTAAGCGGAGAACCCGATCTCCTGCAAGTGCTTCGTATCGCAGCGCGATCCCAGCGAGGTAAGCAGCGCCAGGCGGGTTTCAGCCAGCTCGGCATCCGCCTTGACGGCGCGGCCCACGGATTCGCCGTCCATATCCGGCATCTGCATATCGATTAGGGCGATCCGGAACGGGTCACGCTCGTCCAGGGCACGGTGCAGCGCCTGTATTCCCGACGGGCCGTCAGACGCTTCTTCCGGGCGCATTCCCCACGAACTCAGGTGCGTGGCGAGAATTTCCCGGTTAGTGGCGTTGTCGTCCACGATCAGCACCCGCACCCCGGAAAGCCCGGTGGGTGGTGTCGTCTGCTCCCGCTCCGCATCCGTTCGCAGGCCGAATCGGGCCGTGAACCAGAACTCAGAGCCCTGCCCCTCGACACTATTCACCCCGATCTCGCCATCCATCATCTCGGCCAGTTGCCTGGAAATGGCCAGGCCCAGACCCGTGCCGCCGAATTTCCGGATCCGCGAAGCAACCACCTGAGAGAAGGGTGAGAACAGCAGGTTTGTCTTATCCTCCGGAATGCCGATGCCCGTGTCGCACACTGAAAATCGCAGCAGAACATCCCGCCTGTCCTGGGGCTGTTCGTCCGCCATGGCCACCCTCACCGCGACTTCTCCCTCTGAGGTGAATTTAACGGCGTTGCCGGCGAGGTTGGTGAGGATCTGGCGCAGGCGGCCCGGGTCGCCGGAAAGTCGCGTCGGCACGCCGGGGTCGGCGGCACAGATCAGCTCCAGGCCCTTTTCGTGCGTCCGCAGGGCCAGGCTGGAGGCACAATCCTCCAGCAGGTGTTGCAGATCAAAGTCGACAATCTCCAGGTCGAGCTTCTTGGCCTCGATCTTCGAGAAGTCCAGAATGTCGTTGATCAGCCCCAGCAGCGACTCGCCGCTGGACTTGACGATCTCGGCATAACGGTGCTGGTCCTCGGACAATTCCGTGTCAAGCAGCAGGCCGGCCATACTGATGACGCCGTTCATCGGCGTGCGGATCTCGTGGCTCATGTTGGCCAGGAACTCGCTCTTGGCCACGTTCGCAATCTCTGCCTGAACGGCCATCTCGTTGGCCCGGGCTGTGGCATTCTCCAGTTCCCGATTGAGCTCCAACAGTTCCTGTTCGGCCCGCTTGCGCGCGGTGATGTCGCTCATCACCAGGCGGAACACCAGCGCGCCGTCGCCAGCCTGCGCGGCCGGCATGGGAGCCGTCGAAGGATCTTGGGCGACGGCTTCCAGGTACACCCAGAAGGTGGCGCCGTCCTTTTTCACCATCCGCAGCTCGCAGACCTGGAGCGCACTTGACTCGACGAGCCGTTTGCGATACGCGTAGTAAATGTCCTGGTCCTCTTTGCGGATGAAGCGGGAGAGCAGTTTCTTGACCAGCGCACTGCGGGACGCTCCCAGTAGGGTGGCGGCGGTGAGGTTGGCCTCCAGAATCACCCCCTTTTCAGAGAGGGTGCAATAGCCCACCGGCGCCAGGTCGTAGAGGTCGAAATAGCGCTCTTGCACTGCCTCCAGTTCCGCCTGAGTTCGACGCAGTTCCTCGTTTTGCATCTCCAGCTCGAGCTGGCGCACCTGCAGTTCGTGGAGCGCCTGCTGGATTGCTTCCGGCGACAGAGACGCGAAGTCGTCCGGCGGTTGGGCGCACTTTTCGGCCCGTGCTCGCAGCGCCTGCCAAGACGCATCGTTGACGAAGTCGTAGGTGTTGCCTTCGGCTTGCGCGGAATTTGCCGCACTGTCGGCCTGTTTGGATCGACCGTCCGTATTCATCGGGATTCATCCTTTACTGGTACTGGCGGCAATTCTTGCACCGGGGTATCCGTCAGGTCTTGCAGTTGCTGTTCGGCAATGGCGATCGAGGCGCCGGTGATCCCGATGATGCGGCCGGCCGCATCATACAGCGGCTCCACGGTCAAATCGTGAAAACACGGTTTACCCTCGATAGTCTCCTGGATTTTGTGCCGCGTCCCCACCCCACTGTCCAGTACCCGTCGTTTGACGGCCGTCAGCCGGGCGGCGTCTACGGCCGGCAGCAGGTCAGCATCGGTCTTGCCGAGCACCTGCGCCGCGACAGACTGGGAATGAGGGTTATAGATCCAGGTATAGCGCAATTCTGTATCCTGGTTGAAAACTATTACCGGAGAAGCTTTGAGAGCTACCCGTATGCGCGCTTCGTTCAAGCGCAGCGACTCGTGCATCTTCTTCGTCTCGGTGATGTCGACAAAGGTGAGCACGGCGCCCTCGATCACGTTGTCCAGCGTGCGGTAGGGCAGGATGCGCATGGTGTACCACGCCCCTGCCCGGGTCTGCACTTCCCGCTCATTGGGGATCAGGGTATTGAGTACCGCCCTGATGTCCGTCACCAACTCGCTGTAATCCATCAGGTTGGAGAGAAGGTGGCCCAAGGGCCTGCCGATGTCGCTCTGGATCAAGTTGATGATTTTGGTAGCAGTGGGAGTAAAGCGCAGAATGCACAGTTGGTGATCCACAAAAACAGTGCCGATGTCGGTGCCGGCCAGCAGGTTGTTCATGTCGTTGTTGACCTGCGTCAAGTCGGCCAGCTTGTCACGCAGTTCATTGTTGACCGTGGCCAGTTCCTCGTTGACCGATTGCAGCTCCTCCTTGGAGGTCTCCAGCTCCTCGTTAGTGGATTGCAATTCTTCGTTGACCGACTGCATCTCCTCGTTCGAGGATTTGAGCTCTTCGTTGGTGGTCTGAAGATATTCATCCTTGGCCTGCAGTTCCTGTTGGAGCGCCGCGATGCGCGCTTCGGCGTGGAGCGCTGCCGAAGCGTCGGCGCTGCCCGCCGTTGCCGCGGCCGGGCGGGGAACGGACAGCAGCGCTGGATTATCGGGCTGCACTTGAGCCAGGACGACCAGGTACAAGACGGCCTCGGAGGACGCCGTGGAACCGGCCGCCAGCGGCCGGATGGTCAGATCGACAGTGACGAAATCGCTGTTAGTCCTGATCTGCAGGCCCGAGTAGCGCACAATCTCTTTGCTTAGCGCGGCTTTGTGTAGGGCGACAGTCAGGTCTCGCTGCAAACCTTCGCGGGCCATCTTCAAAATGTTGTCGACGCCGGCTTCGCCCGGGGCCGGCTCCAGGAACAATCCGGTGTGGCCGTGAATGTAGCGAATGTCGCCCTTGCCATTGACCAGCACAGCGGCCGGAACGATCTGCTGCAGAAGCGTCTGCTCGGTCAACTCGCGCAACGACCGTTTTGCGGGCAGTTCCGGTTCTACCGCAGTCCGCGGCAACGCTGTCTCCGTCGTGTTCATGAGCGGCAGAAAGCGGCTGAGAAGCGCGCGCGACTCGCCGTCAACACCCGCTTTGCGCTGATACAGCTTCTGTTTGCGGTCCAGCGCGGTAAACAGCTTGCCAAACGCGCCCACCGTCTCCGAGGTGCCCAGGAACAGAAATCCGCCCGGGTTCAAGGCGTAGTGGAACAGCGGAATGAGTTTCTTCTGCAACTCTTCGCCCATGTAGATCAGCAGGTTGCGGCAACTGATCAGGTCGAGCCTGGAAAAGGGCGGATCCCGGATCGCGTCCTGCTCGGAAAAGACCAGCAGATCGCGGATGCTTTTGTTAATGCGATAGATGCTGTCGCCGGGCTCGTGCGTAAAAAAGCGCGCCAGCCGTTCCGGCGAAAGATCGGCGGCAATGCTGGCCGGATAGCGCCCGGCGCGGGCTGTGGCAAGCGCCTGGCTGTCGATGTCGGTGGCGAACACCTGCACCCTGACACGTTGTTCCTGCAACTCCAGACATTCGGCAAGCAGGATAGCCAGAGAATAGACTTCCTCGCCGGTGGAGCATCCCAGCGACCAGACGCGGATCACAGAGTCCGCGCTCTTGCCGGCAAAAAGCTGCGGGACGACCTGCTGCTCGAGCGCCTTGAAGGCCTCCGGATCGCGGAAGAAACAGGTCACCCCGATCAATAGATCGCGAAAGAGGGTTACCACCTCTTCTGGCGTTTGCTGCAGATACTTGACATACTGCTCCAGCGTTTCGATCTGGTAGACGGCCATCCGTCGCTCGATGCGCCGCTGGATGGTGCGGGGCTTGTACTGGGAAAAGTCGTGGCCAGTCTGGGCGCGCAGCAGGATGCAGATCTTCTTCAGGGCGCTCTCGATCCTGGGCGCTGGGACAACAGCCAACCGGGGAGGCTTGCCAAACGCATGGGCCACATAGCTGATGAGCTGGGCAGGCATCTCGGCCGGCGGCAACTCGTAGTCCACCATCCCGGTGGCGAGGGCGCTGCGCGGCATGCCGTCGAACTCGGTGGATTTGGGGTTCTGCACCATGACCATGCCGCCCTCGCCCTTGATCGCCCGCACCCCCAGCGCGCCGTCGCTGCCGGTGCCTGAAAGCACGATGGCAATCGCCCGCGCGCGCTGGTCCTGGGCCAGCGAACGGAAGAAGAAGTCGATCGGCAGCCGATGGCCGCGGGGGGCGGCGGGTTCCAGCAACTGGAGGGCGCCATTCAAGAAAGCCATGTCGAAATTGGGCGGAATAATGTAAGCGCAGTTGGGTTGCACTGCCATGCCGTCTTCGACCTCGAAAACCTCCATGCGGGTGTAGCGTTGGACGAGGTCGGCGAGGATGCTCTTGTGATCCGGGGCCAGGTGCTGCACCAACACGAAAGCCATGCCCGGACCGACAGTGAGCTGGCCGGATTTACCGGTATCGGCAGGCATGCCGGAAAAGAAAGCTTCGAAGGCCGCCAGTCCTCCAGCCGAAGCGCCGATGCCGACGATGGGAAAACTGCCGAAGGGTGTTGCCGTCGCGGTCTCCTCAACGTCGGCGGCCGAGGCATCGCCCACCGGCTGCGGTTTTTCTTCGCTAGCTTTTCGAGTCATGGCCTTTTCCCTACTTTTCAGATCACTACTGCGGGATCCACGTAGTATTGCCGGGTGTGGGTGCGTTCGGGAGAAGGCCCTCCGCTCCATTCTCGCGCGCCATCCCTGGCGCGCTCCGAGGAGCGAGAGCCCTGCCACGGTCCTGTTCACGGGTGTCTCGAATACGCGTCGAGCCTTCCCCCGAACGCTACCCGCCAGAACAACTACAACGTAGTTGAACCGATAATACAGACTAGTAGGGAAGATTTCGAAGGCGAATTGGCCTGTCAAGCTCTCCTACCGGCCGGGGTCCGGCCCGCACCTGGAAGAAACGTCGCATGATCCTTGCGGCCGGCGGAGCAGATCTGTGCGGTGCGGGCGCTACTGCGCCATCGTGACGGGCTGGTCAAGGCGGCGATAAGGTCTTCAGCTCACGCACCGGGCCCGGTTCCAACCGCGTCGCCCAAACCCTGCGCTGGGCCACCCAGAGCCTATACCGCCACACCGGCTACATGGGCCACTATTGCCGCCGCACGTGCGCTCGGCAAGGCGGCCAAAATCCGCCACCCATGGGGACAGACCGGTCCTGGCGCTGCCGGGTTGCCGTCCGGAGCGGCCTGATCGAGACAGGACTGGAGTTCGAGCTTTTTCGGAGTTTGTCCAGGACGCACGGCGAAAGGGTGCGGGACCCGCCCACGCCTTAGCGGATGACTAGACAAACGGCTCGGCGCGCGCGGTTTCGGTAATGGCGACCACGGCCGGGTTCCGGAGTTTGCGTTCGACCGAAATGGCGTAGAATCGCTGGCGAATATCGTCCACCCGGCCGACCACCGAAACCAGGTACTGCCGCTGGATCTCTTTTTCGGTAATGGCAGGCGCGACGAATAGGCCGATCCCCTCCTGCCCAAAAGTTTTGAGCAGCCCTAGGTCTTCGACCTCGGCCACCAGGTTGGGCCGAATTTTCTGGGCATGGAACCACTCGTCGAGCGACCGTCGCAACGGCGTGTTCTCGGTGGGCAGGACGACTGGCGCCCCGTTGAGTGAACGGGGGAAGCCCTTGCGATACTCATCGGCCAGCAAGGCCGAGGCGAAAAAGGTAACGCTGCACTCCCCCAGCAGGTGGCTGAAGGCCCGTACTCGAACCGCCGGATCGATGGGCGTATCCGTCAGCACCACATCGAGTTGGTAGATGGCGAGTGCGGCCAGCAAGCGCTCGGTCTTGTCCTCGCAACAGACAATCTGCACCGGTTCAGGCAGGGAAAAGAGGGGAGACAGGAGACGGTAGGCTATCGCTTTGGGAAGCGTGTTGGCCATCCCCACAGCCAAGCGAACCGGGCGACCGGTCGGTCGGCCCTTGAGGGTGTCTATCAGTTCCTGGCCTACCGAAAAGATATCTTCTGCGTACCGGTATACCAGGCGGCCAACATCGGTAAGCACGAGTTTGCGGCCAGTGCGGAGGAACAACTGCTCTCCCAGGGTTTCCTCCAGGGCTTTGATCTGACCGCTTATCGTTTGCTGGGCGAGATTGAGTTCCTTGCAGGCACGGGTTACGCTTCCCGTCCGCGCCACGGTCCAGAAATAGAGCAAATGATGGTAGTTAAGCCATTCCATACTATAGATCCGCAGGTTGAAAAGCTGGATTATGCATAGGGTTACTCTCTGAAGACCACTCCAGTTTTTCAGATCAATTTGCCTAGCCGCATTTATTCACGCGTTGTTGGCAGGGGGATGCAAGTGGGTATGTGAACGCGTCGGGAGACACGTCAAACAGCGCCTGCGCCGGCGGGGTGGCAAAGGAGGCAATGAAAGCGTCCCTCAAGGCGTAGGCCATACGCATAAGCCGGGTGCGCGACACCTGGTTCTCCAGCCGCGACAGCGTCGGTTGACTGGCCAGATCCGCCCCCGTGATGAACAGGCGCTCACCGGCCGCCTTCACGGCCGGATCGGCGCGCAGCGTATCCGCGTCGTCCGCATCCTCATAGCCCAGCGCGATCTGGAAGCTGCGCTGGCGCACCAGATCCCCCAACTGATGCACGACGCAGCGAGGATCGCGCCACTCCCCCAATGCGCCCACCACCCGATCCACGATCCCCGTGCGCCGGTCTACCGCCCGCAGCACCATGGCCCCGACGTCCAAGGTCACCGCGCCGCTGCCGAACCGGGCCTTCGCTTCCTTGCCCTGCACATTGGCGGAAATCAGCTCGATGAAAATCAGCTCGATTTGGTATTCTTGATCCATGGCAGTCTTTCTTCCTGGTGGTCGGTGAGGACTCGACACCTTCTAAGTTAAGTATTTACAACCACTAGTACAAGGGAAACTGCCTCTTTTTTCCCGACGCAGGCATAATCCGGGCTAGTAGTCTCCATACCGAACCGATTTTCCAGGTAGATAAGACAATTATAAGCAGTTTGGATGATACTTACAAGGTTGTTTTGCTATAGTACAGAGGCTACCAGATCGATGGGAACCCTGCCCAATGGTCACCCATGGGGAGAACGGGGACAAATGCCGCGGTCGTAAATCCTGCCGGTGGAAAACCTCCCGCCATATCCCTTCCTGGCGTGAAGTGGAAGGCGGCGGCTCGGCTGACACTTCTCCGTGTGGCGGATCGGAAAAATGTATGCAATTCCAAATGCACGGCTTCACCGAGGAACCGATCGATGCCCTGCGGCAGTATGGCGAGCGTCGGTTACAGTTTGCCCTGGGGCGGTTCCACGGACGGATCAGGCGGGTATCCATGCAGCTTTTTGGCCGCGGCGGTTCGGTCGCCGGGGTCGAACCAGAGTGTCAGGTGAGCGTCTACCTTATTCCGTCGGGCCACATCGTCACCCTCGGTATGGGGGACGACCTGTATGCAGCCATCGACTGGGCGGCGGAACGGAGCGGTCGGGCGGTCGGGCGAAAATTAGAGATCGACTGACTGCGCCAGGAGCTACATTCAGATTTGGTGTATGCGCTGCCTTGCAAGCGGCGGCACCAAGAGAGCCGCATCACCACCACCCCAAAACCGCCACGCAGATACCAAATGGCCCGAAACTAAGGCCGCCTCAGCATGAAACGTCCTCGTTTCCAATCACCTTCTTCCACCCAACCACGGGTGTTTACCAACCTAATGCCATTCTCCAGTTCACGCTGAACCAGTGCAGTATCGTATTTTTAGGTGGATGGCGCAATTATAAACAGTTTTTGTATACCCCCCACAATGATTAGTTTGATCTCAGGACAGGCCTCCGTCGAGTCGAGGCTTATCCCACGATGGCACATTAACCGCAGAACCCAGCCAGAAGAAAAGAAGGAGGGACCTATGACTGCGCCGCACCATCTCGTCGAATTGCTCAGTGGCGAACTGACTCGGGTCGTCGGCGAAATTGAGAGTAGATCCAAAAAGAAAGACGAGATGTTTCTCGAAACCTCAAAAAAGAAGGAAACGACACGATGATATCAATGCGCAAGTGGTATTTCCCGTCGGTCGCTGCTACGCTGCTGGCGGTCCCCCTGGCGGTCTACGGGACGTTGGTTTCGCCTGACGACTACAAGGTGCCGGTGAGCATGGCGCAGCAGGCGAGGCTGGGGGCTACCTACGGCTACGCGGGCAGCGGTTCAGATATCCACAAGAGCGATGGCTCGGTCTCGTTGCTGGTCAGACACTTTTATAATTCCCTCCCCTATGCCTACGATCTCAGTTTCAACGGGATCGGTTCGACGCTACGCCTGAACGACAAGCAGGAGTATTCCTACAATTACATCGCCGATGCCGGGGTGCGGAAGTACTTCAGCGAATTGAGCGATTTCTTCTATTCGCTGGACGGCCGTATCACCGGGAACAACGACTACGACCGGCCGGCGATCGAAGCGACGCCGGGGGTAGGCTACGGCCGCTTCATCCGGGTCACCACCCTGGCCCAAGCCGTGCGGATAGAGGATTTCCTGCTCAAGGAGAACGTGATCACGGGACAGTTGCCCAAGGCGACGATGATCGAGATCGCCCAGATTATCGAACGAGAAGACGAATTCCAGACTCAGTACGGCGACCGCTATCGGGTGCGCTGGTTCGAGGCCATCGAAGAAGCGATCGCCAGGTCGGGAATGTTCATTGAAGAAGGCCTGGGCGCTGCCGGCACCCTGCGGGTGGAAGAGGTACTGTTCCAGGAGCGCACCAACGAGCGGTTCATCGGCTGGGACGCGCGCGTTGGGGTGAGGGTTGAACTGATGAATCCGTACAAGCATCAGGACCTCCAGAATCCGGGGCTGTCGGCCCGTGTCCGCTATTCCCGGCCCGTGGGCTGGAAATCCCAGGTGGATGTGAATGTGCAGTACACTTCCCCCTTCACCGGCGATTTCGGGTGGGATATTTATACACTTAGCGGGACCCTCAACTACATCTACGAACTGACCAACCGGATCGATTTTACCGCCACCAATATCGTCACCTCGATGCGCAGCGATCCCGATTTAAAAGAGGTAGTGACCAATCATTTGCGGTCTGGGTTCATTTTCTACCTGGAGAATCAGATCAACTTGAATATGAACGCCGAGCTGTCCAAGACGCGCGGCCGGAAAGCCTCCCAGAGTTTCAACCTGGCGCTGGAGTACCGCCTCCGTTAACAAAGTCCCAGCGTCGCAACCTTGTGGGGGCAGGATGGGATCGAGCCCTGCTCCCACATGCATGTTCGCGACTCGCCCGGGGGAGACATCCAACGCTTTTGTGGTACCCGGCGGGTATTCACCTGACCCGAGGGATATTGGCCTACATCTGGCTTTCCAGGAAAATTTCGGACCTGATGGAACGTGGGCCAGCAGCGGCGGGGCCCGATGCTCTGAACGCCATTGGACATCGGACAACGCCGTTGCGTGGGCGAGGGCATTATCGAACACGTCGGACATTCGCGATCGAATCCCTTTGCCCACCGGCACCTTCAACGGGCCGCCCGTGTCCGCCACCGTCATGCCGCGAGCGAGGCCCTGAGTGGGGAGTCAGCGCAATAATAACGCGCACGCGACGCGCATCCAGTTGCGCCAGTACTTCGATGACGATTCGCCCTTCATTTCCAGCGCGCAGCAGTGAGTAGATTGGCGGCAAACGCGCATCGAACCTTATAGCCACCACGTATCATAGCCACCACATATCCACCACGCTGCCGCGCACCGAGATGACCTTGCCGAGATTCGACAGACTGGTTGGGTTGTCCATGTTGGCTCTTGTCTATTCGAACGTGATGTGTGACTTTTTCTAACACCTTCTCGTTCAATAGGCTTTGATCGACCATTTGCCGATATCCAAAAATCCCGCCATTGGAAATCAACGCTGTTGCAGCCAGAATAGTGGAGCTCCACGGTAGAAATGGCGGGTAAGGCAGTTGTGCGTTCGGCCTCGTTGGTATTAATATATTTCCATGCCCTTTCCCCGGCTAAGGAGCGAGGAGATGGACGGTGGCCATGAAGCGCTACATGGTAACATTGACGGCGTCAGAGCGGGATCGACTGCATGGGCTGGTGTCGACCGGTAAGGTTGCGGCGTTCAAATAGCGCCACGCGCAGGTGCTGCTGAAGGCGAATCAAGGCGAGTTACGGTCCATCATGGACCGACGCGGCGATTGCGGACGCGTTCGACATGGCGGTGACCTCGGTTGAGCGGCTAGCGTTCGGTGGAAGTGCAGACGCGGATGGAGACGCCTGTGAACAGAACTATGGCAGGGCGTCTCGCGCCACGGGGCCCGCTGGGGCCCGGCCCACCGGGCCCCAGCGACCACACCTGTTTCAGCAAGGAAAGACAACTTGGGAGAACCGGACAACAACCATCCGACGACATCACAGCGCCGGCAACAGGCTTTGCTGGCGGGCATTTCCCTTCCTGCCATGCCTGCCTGGGAAGCCGAGGAATCTCTGGATGAGCTGGCCCGCCTGACCGAAACGGCGATGCTCACCGTGGCCGACCGGGTGCTGCAGCATCGGGACCGCGTCGATCCTACCTATTTTCTCGGGCGGGGCAAGGCCGCCGAAATCGGCGACCTCGCCCGGGCCCACAAGGCGGAACTGATCATTTTCGACAATGATCTGTCTCCCGCCCAGATGCGCAATCTGGAGCGGTTGACGGAGTTGCGGGTACTGGATCGCAGCGGTCTGATCCTGGATATTTTTGCCCGTCATGCCCGGACGCGCACTGCCCAGATCCAGGTTGAGCTGGCCCAGCTCAACTACCTGCTGCCGCGGCTGACGCGCCAGTGGACCCATCTCTCCCGCCAGGCCGGCGGGGGCGCCATACGCGGCATGGGTGCCGTGGGCGTACGCGGGCCGGGGGAGACCCAGCTGGAGACGGACCGGCGCATGATCCGCAAACGCATCCGGGATCTGCGCACACGCCTGGATAAAATCGGCACCCAGATGGAAACCGGCCGCCGGGGGCGCAGCGGCGCCTTCCGGGTGACGCTGGTGGGATATACCAACGCCGGTAAGTCCACCCTGATGCGCGCGCTGTCCGGCACCAGGGTGCTGGTGCAGGATCAGCTCTTCGCCACGCTGGATTCCACCACGCGCAGCGTCGATCTGGATTCACCGCAGAACATCCTGCTCACGGACACCGTGGGGTTCATCCGCAGGCTGCCGCACTCCCTGTTCGCTTCGTTTCAGGCCACGCTGGCGGAAGCGGTAGAGGCAGACCTGCTGCTGCACGTAGTCGATCTCAGCCACCCCCACTACGCCATGCAGATCCAGGCTGTGAACCAGGTACTGCGGGATCTGGGTCTGGAGGACCGCTCGACATTGATGGTGTACAACAAGGCGGACTTGCTGGATGGTGCCGGGCCTCAGCCAACGGTTTCGCCTGAGGCCCCGGATGAAGGTGTGCGCGTCTCGGCGCTTACCGGGTTGGGCCTGGACGCCCTGCGCCAGCGGATTGCTGCCTGCAGCCGGGCGCAGACCGTGACGCTTGACCTGATCATGCCACAGCACGAAGGCCGTCTGCTCGCGCGCCTGGAATCCCGGGCCGACATCCTGCAGCGCAGTTTTCGTGACAATGACGTGCATCTGCGGGTACGAGTGGCCTCCGAGGAGGCCACTCGCCTGCATTTGAAGCGATTCCAAACGGCTGCGGTGGAAACCCTGAGCCCGAACGGCCCGGAAAACGGCAACGCCTAGCAGAACGGGTTACAGGGCCAGCATCTCCACGCACACAGCCCGGGGAACCTCCACTTTGTTGCCGGTGTAGGTCAGGCGCCCGGTGTCGGTATCCATGGCAAAGACGGCGACGTTGTCGTCTTTCTGGTTGGCGATCAGCAGATAACGCCCGGTGGGATCCACCCCCAGATTCCACGGATAACTGCCTTCCGTGGGCACCAGTTCCAGGAGATCCAGCTTTCCCGTGCTGCTGTCGATGGCGTACACGGCAACGCTGTCGTGGCCCCGGTTGGTGCCGTACAGAAAACGGCCCGAAGGATGGAAGCCTATGTCGGCGCAGTAACTGGTGCCGGTATAGTCCGGTGGCAGCGTGCTGATGGTCTGGGTTTCGGTCAACATACCGGATGCCGCCTGGTAATCAAAGACCGTAATCGTGTTGCTCAACTCGTTGATCAGATACGCATGTTGCGCGTCCGCTGGGAAGACGATGTGGCGGGGACCCGAACCCGGCGCCACTTGAACATATGGCTGAGCCGGATTCGGAGTCAGTTGACCGCCGGCAGCATCAACGCTGTAGATACGCACTTCGTCTGTGCCCAGATCCGCCGCAAAGGCGTACCGGTCGTCCGCATCCAGCACGATGGAGTGCACATGAGGGCCGTCCTGACGCCGGGGATCGACGCTTGAGCCATCATGCTGTATGGTGCAGGTCGCCGCCCCCAGAGCGCCGTCCGGCTGGACCGGCAATGCGGCCAGGCTTCCGGTGCTGTAGTTAGCCACCAGCACGCAGGAGCGATCCCGGGTGACGCTGACGTAGCACGGAGTGACCCCGTGCGCGGGCTGGGTATTTAGAGCGGTCAGCGCGCCCGTTGTCGCATCTATGGCGAAAGAGGACACGCCGCCCCCTTGTATGCCCTGCGTCTCGTTCACGGCGTTCGCCGCATACAGGTAGCGCTGCGTGGCATCGAGCGCCAGGAAGAAAGGGTTGCCGACATGGTCCGCCTTGCCGGCCGGCGTGAGTGCGCCGGAAGCGGCATCCAGCGTGAACAGGTGGATACCTTCGGCAGGATCGTTCGTGTGCGTTCCAACGTATACGATGATCCTGCTATTGCTGTGGGTTGTCATGGTCTGGCTCCAATGCGTGAGTGTGCGATCCACGGCCCCGCCGCCGGCGTCCGCGCCCGGGGCGGGTCAGCGGCGGCCGGTTACCGTGTCAGGATTCCTGGAACTCCTCGATCAACTCTTTGATGCGCGGTTCCGCGTCCACACCGCGCCCCGGATGGATGATCAGACGGTAACGGAACACCGCCGAATCCCCGCCGGCGATGGTCATGCTCGCGTCGATGCTGTCGTCCCCTTTGAAATCGTGCACGCCGAAGGGGTTGGCCGTGAACAGACCGTAGCCGCGCACGTGCCAGTAGGTGGGATGCCGCGGATTGGCCTGATGATCGACTACCGTGTGCCCCCACTGATCGCCATTGGCCACCGGTCCGGAATAGTCCACCCAGGCCGCCTGCTTGCCCCAGGTCGTTTCCTCGCCGGCACCGCTGTCATAGACATCGCCGACGGAATTCTCTATGCGTCCCTGGTCTTTCGCGTCCATGCTTGTAGGAACCCGAATGGCGAACAGACCGCCCTCCTTGGTGTCTCCGAAGACCACGTCACCGTACAGGGCACGAAACTCGCTGCGCTGATCCAGGACGCGCATATCCCCTTCCACGCCGATTTGGTACCAACGCCATTCCTCCAGCAGTTTCTGGCCCTCCGGCCCGAACCAGTCCACTGTGCCGTCGATGACGGCCCGTTCTTCCGCCACCCCCACGGTGGGCTCGCCGCGTTGCAGCATGGCGCCGTGACCGAGGCCCTCATCCCACAGGTTGTACCCGTTGACCAACCCGTGGGCCGTGTAGATACTGCGATGGTGCGGATGGTCCTGTCTTTCGCCGTCTATGTCGTCCACCGGGAAGCCGCGCGTCAGACGCTGTCCGTCCGGGGTCAGAACCGGGTAGAAAAAGGGGCGGCAGACGTAGTGCCCGTAGCGGTATTCGGTAAACAACCGGCCATCAACGGTGACTACCGCCTTGCTGTCCTGCGGTTGCAAGGTAATCTCGATCATGGCGATTCCCGTCCTTCGTTAGGAGGTGTTGGCGCGTCCTCTGGACGATGCCGCGGCCGCCGGATTGGAGCGGCCACAGCAGTTCTTGTATTTCCTGCCGCTCTGACAGGGACACGGATCGTTTCTACCCGGCCGCCGGGAATCCGCCGCCGCGATACGGCGCCGGTCCTGGTGCAGCACCCACTCCATCACCTGTGCCGCCGGCCGGCCTTGTTGCAGCAGATCCGCCATCATCCGAATGTACGGACTCACATGCCCGAAGAACATCCGATAGGATCTGCACAGGTGATTCAGCCGGTTGTTGCCATCGTTCGCAGGCCCGAACCGGTGCTTGGGACAGCCTCCATTGCACGCGAACAGGTACGCGCACTCACGGCAGACCTGCGGTAGCGTGTCGCGCTTGTCCTGGCCGAAGCGTACCTGCAACGGTGTGGCGGCCAGCTCGCGGATGTCTTGTTGGGCAATATTGCCCAGGCGGTACTCCGGATACACGAAATGATCGCAGGAGTAGAGATCCCCGTTGTGCTCGATGACCATGGCATTACCGCAGGTGGGCGCAAAGATGCACAGACTGGGCTGGTGCCCCACCCAGGCACTCAATGCCACGTCGAACAGCTGGACGAAGACCTGCCCCACGTCCCGCCGCACCCATTGGTCGAAGATGGTGTTGAGGAAACGACCGTATTGTTGCGGGCTGACCGACCACCGGGTCACATGCGCCCCGCCCTCGAAGGATGGATCGATCAACGTCAGACCGTCTTCCCGGGGAGATGGCGTCAACCGCTCCACGATGGGGATGAACTGCATGAACCCGCTGCCCTCGGCGCGCAGGAATTCATACACCTGGAGCGGTTGGGTGGCGTTGTCCGCCTGTACGACGGTGAGCGTGTTGAACTCCACCCCGTGCTTCCTGAGCATCTGCAGCCCCGCGTAGACCCGATCGAAGCTGGGCCTGCCGCGTTTGTCCACCCGGTATCGATCATGCAGGGGTTGCGGTCCGTCGATGGAGAGCCCGACCAGAAACTGGTTGGCGGCCAGGAATTCGCCCCATTCATCATCCAGCAACACACCGTTGGTCTGGAAGGCATTGGTGATCGTCTTGCCGCCGGCATACCGCTGCTGCAACTGCACCACACGACGAAAAAAATCCACGCCCATCAGGGTAGGCTCACCCCCCTGCCAGGCGAAATTGACGACAGGCACATCCTGCGCTTCAATGTATTGCCGGATGTAGAGTTCCTGGATTTCCGGCGTCATGCGCCAGTTACGGGCCCGATCCGGGTACAATCTGTCCTTTTCCAGGTAAAAGCAGTACTGGCAGTCCAGGTTGCATACCGGGCCGCTGGGTTTGGCCATGACATGGAATGCGGCACCCTGTTTCAACCGGCCGGCAGGTGCCTCCCGAGCCTTGTGATCCACTTCTCCCATGCAAGCTCCGCGTCGAATAGACACCAATGCAGATCGCTGACAGGCCGTTACCGCAGGCAACACCCGCACCCGGGGGACCGGAAAATCCGGCGCTGCCATGGCGGCTGGCGGCGCGGTGGGTATGATATGAGATCCGGCGCCGGGACGCAATCCAAGACGCTTGCCGGTATGCGCACGACGGGACATGGCAATGGCGGCGCGGGGCCCCCGTCGCCGCCAGGATATCCAGTCTCACACCACGTAACCAGCGGAGGATGCCGATGGCCACCATATTCGTCGGTGATGTGCACGGATGCAGGGCCGAACTCGACGCCCTGTTGCAGGCGGTGGAATTCCGTCCGCAGAACGACCGTCTGTTGCTCACCGGCGACGCCTTTTCCCGGGGGCCGGATCCACTCGGCGTCTGGCAACTCATCGAGCGCTGTAGCGCGGAGATGGTTCTGGGCAACCACGACGCCCGACTGCTGGAACACCTGCGCCACTGGTGCGCCGGCCGGCAGCCCGCCTGTGAGCAAGCCGATCACCGGCGCGTCCTCACTGCGCTGGCACCGGTTGCGGACAGCCTGCTGCCCTGGCTGGAGGAACGGCCGCTCTGCATCGAGGCAGACCGCTTCGTTCTGGTGCATGCCGGAATCAATCCCGAACACGGCATCCGCGGCACGTCGCGGGACGAGTTTCTGGCGATCCGCTTGTGGCCTCCAGCCAGGGGAACGACCGGCAAGCGCTGGCACGAAGCGTACACGCCGGAAGCGCGACCGCTGATATTCGGGCACGATGCACCGGGAGGTCTGGTGGTCCGGCGCGACGCGCGGAACCGCCCGTACCTGATCGGCCTGGATTCAGGCTGCGTGTACGGCAATCAGCTCAGTGCCTACGTGCTGGAAGAGGATCGCATCGTACAGGAAACGTGCCATCAACCCGGTGGGTACTGGAGCACCGGTTCGGCCGTGGGTCACGCCGCTTCACAGGGCCCGTAAACCGCCCCGCCGTTGCGCCCTCCGCACCGCACCCGGCGCCGGCAGACGCCCCCCCCGGCACCGCACCAAGCCCGGGGAACAGGGTTAGACGCCTGCCTTCAGGCGCGCAAACGTGATGCGATCGTCCAGAAGCATCCATGCGCACCAGCTTTGGATCTCCTTGCGGGACGGATCGAGCTTGGCCACCTCCCGGCGCAGGAAGACCCTTTCCTGCTCGTTCGCCGGACCGGCAGTGTGCATGGTGCGGTTGAAATCGTCCTTGTCCGCGTCAGGCCGGTCCAGCCGGCCGCCAAGCCAGGTCACCACCGCTGCATCCGTGTCATGCTCCTGCACGGCAGCAGCAAAGGCTGCCGCGTCCAGTTCCAGAAAAGCCAGTACGCGCCGGTCGATGCCGGAATCCTCGCCATACCAGTATGACCCCAGCAAGCCGGCATTGCGTGCCCTTCCCTTGTCGATCAGTCGCGCCAGAGCGTAGATGCCACCGATGGACCGGTCATACGGCGAGCGCGGCGGCCGTCGGGTCAAATCGACCACACCGAAGCTCTGCTGATCGTCGATATCGATCAGATCGAACCAGGTTTCCACCCCGTCGGATTCATGACAGATTTCGGCGCGACGTTCCAGGAAGCGTTCGCGCACGGGGGGATACAGTCCCCGGGAGGCCAACGCCGCGTTGAATGCGGCGATCTCCGGTGGCGTGCGCCGGGTGTGTTCGCAGACCCATTCGGTCAGCTCCGCATCGTTCGGGTTGGCGTAAGCCGCGTCCATGAATTCCTGGTGACCGATACCCCAGAACTCCAGAATCTGCTTGTCTATTCCGGATTCATCACCGTAGTTGTAGGCTCCGTTGGTACCGGTCTGGGTGGCTCGCGCCTTGTCGGCCATCCTGGCCGCGGCGACAACCCCGCCAACCGTGCGCAGATAGGGTGTCCGGGGAGGTTGCCGGGTGAGGTCCAGATCCCGGAAAGAGCCCCAATCATCCAGTTCGATAGACGCAAACACGGTCTTGATATCGGTGCGGCCGGGAGCAAAACGAGCCAGCCGCTCCCGCAACAGCCGCCGGTGCAATTCGTCCTGGGGCTCGCGTTCCAGGTGTTCCTTGTTGAAAGCTTCGATCTCGGCCGGCGAAAGCTGGGCGCGTTCCAGGACACGGTCCCCCAGTTCCGCATCCGTAAGCTCCTCGGCCGCCTGGGCGAACTCCGCGGCAGTCATGTTGATGAATGCCAGAACCTCGCCATCCAGACCGGAGTCTTCCCCGTACTTGAATTCACCAAGCAACTCGGCGTTGTATGCCCGGGCCTTGTCCGTCATCCGGGCCAAGCCGACGATCCCCGCTATGGAAGCATTGGAAGGGCGCCGGGCAGGTTGTCTGGTCAGATCCATGTCAGTGCTCCTGATGAGACGGTATCGGTGGATGAAAAGCCTGGCGAGTAACCTACGCGGGGACGTCCCTGCGGACAAGCGTTTCCGTAGACAACCGTCTTCGGAGACGAGTTTCGCCCGCGGCCGCTTGCGGAACCCCTGGCGCCGTGTCGAGGTTACCCCGGCGCACCCCAATCGGCCTTCGGGCCCCAGTGAGGAGTAGCCATGCCTGAACTCCCGGAAGTGGAGACCGTGCGCCACGCCATGGCGATGCATCTGGTAGGCAAGCGTATAGAAAACGTGCGCTCCAGCGGCCTGTCCCTGCGGGCCACACCGGCACCGTCGCACCTGCTGTCGCTACGCGGTTGCCGGTTCACCGGTGCCCGTCGTCGCGCCAAGTTTTTGCTGCTGGATCTCAGTGACGGCAGAGTGCTGCTGGTGCATCTGGGGATGACGGGAAACCTGTTGTTCCGGGAGGAAACCCAGCTTCACGATCACATCGTGTTCGAACTGGACGATGGTCCGCCGCTGGTCTACGCCGATCCGCGCCGTTTTGGCATGGTTATGGTGTTGAATCGCTCCGAGCTGAGTGACTGTGCCCACCTGAGCCAATTGGGCGTAGAACCGCTGGGAGAGCAGTTCGATGCCGCCTATCTGCTGCGCCAGTGTCGAGGACGCGTGCGCCCCATCAAGAATCTGATCATGGATGCGCGCATCGTCGCGGGCGTGGGCAACATCTATGCCAGCGAAGCGCTGCACCGCGCCCGCATCCGGCCCTCCACACCGGCCGGTCGTCTTGGGCGCGGCCGCATCCAACGCCTGGTGCAGGCGATCAGGGACGTTCTCAACGAGTCCATACAGGCTGGGGGCACCACCATCAGCGACTACCAGGGGCACGGCGGCGGCGGCCGTTTTCAGCAGAACCTCGCAGTTTATGGCCGGGCCGGCGCCAACTGCCTGGTCTGCGAACGACCGATCGAAAGCGAGGTAATGGCCGGACGCAACACCTACTTCTGCCGGAGATGCCAGCGTTGACAGCACCGGCGCCACACCCGCCGGTTGGCACCTGACAAGGCGGTGAGCCCGATCCTACGACACCACCTGCGCCCACAACGAATACCTGCATGTAGGGCGGTACCTGACAAGGCGGTGGGGTCCGATCCTACTCCGGACCTATGGTGTTGATCACAGCATCGATCAAACCGTATTCACAGGCCTCCCGGGCAGACATGAAATAGTCTCTGTCCGTGTCCTGAGCGATTTTTTCGGGATCCTTGCCGGTTTTTTCGCCCAGTATGCGGTTGAGCTCCTCACGGTACCGCAGCGTCTCCCGGGCCCGTATGTCCAGATCCGTGGCTGTGCCGGTAATGGTGCCCATGATGTGCGGCTGATGGATCATGACGCGCGCATGCGGCCAGGCGAACCGCCGCCCCTTGGCGCCGCAGGCCAGCAACACCGCACCCATGCTGGCCGCCATGCCCACGCACACCGTGCACACCGGTGACTTGATGGCTTCTATGGCGTCATACACGGCCAGGCCATCGTGAATGGTGCCGCCGGGGCTGTTGATGTACAGGGTGATTTCCTTGCCAGGATCTTCCACATCCAGGGTCAGCAGGCGCGTGACCAGAGCACGCGCGGTATCCTCCATGACCTCTGTCCACAGGAATATCTTGCGCGCTTTGAACAGCCGATATTCCAGGTCTTTTTCCTGCAGGTTCTTGATCAGATCCTCTTGCTCCTCGGACATACTATGCTCTCCTGAGGCCGCTATGCCAGGGCGGTGGCCGCTGGCGGACATGCTATGCTCTACGAAAGCCGCTATGCCAGGGCGATTTCCCTGGAAAAGTCAGAATATAGCGTCACCTAGATACTGCGTCAATGAAGCGCACCGCCAACCCCGCCCGCCCCCTACACTGCAGCAGTATTCCCTGCTGTCAGCAGCCGCCACATGGATCTGCGCTCACCCAGTCGACAGCAGGCACGCGCCAGTTTGCCCAGGTACCCGCCAGCGTCTAGCGCCGGAACACGCGGCCGCCAGGTACGCAACGGCACCGGCATACGCCGGGCTCCGGCACGCCAGGCACGCACCTTCATGCCCATCAACGCACCAGCATGCGCATCAACGCACCAGCATGCGCATCAACGCACCAGCATGCGCAACCACGCTCTGGTATGCGCAACCCCACTCCGGCATTCCCTGAACGGGCCTTGACACCTCGCTTGTGTTACGGTCGTCGCGGTATACATTTGCTCCAGGACAGATGCTGCGACCGGGCGTGCGCCACGCAGGCCATGCGCCACGCAGGCCATGCGCCTCGCAGGCCAGATGGGCGCCTGCCAAGTGTCCTTAACACGCGGCATATCCGCCACGCGCTTGATGTACGCCACGCAGGCCATGCGCTACGCAGGCCATGCGCCTGTCCTCGCGTCCTTACGCCACGCGGGATATGCGCCCCTGGAGACCGCGCCTGTACCTCGGTACAGGCGCTGGTGCAGGCGTTACGGTCATGCGGTCAGCACCACCGCGCGTTCATGTCTTCTGACCGGATGGATGGCGCTCATGTTTGTGTTTCCTCAACTGCTCGTAACCGTGGCCATGGCGGCAGGGTTGACTCGTTTCCTGCGGCTCAGTCGTGTCTGCGCCCCTCTGCGGGATCGCTTGCATGCCCGTTCGTCCGTCATGGCCGTCTTGTTTTCATGTCCGCACTGTCTGTGCTTCTGGATCAGCCTGATCTGCGCTCTGCTGCTGGCGCCTTCCCTGTTGCAGGCAGGAATACTGACGCTGCTCGGATGGCGCGGCGGATACCATACCAATCGGCTGATCGATGTCGCCACCCGGCCGGCACGACACCAGGAGCCCGCCGGCTCATCCTGTCTGGTGTGCGGACGGCCCCGCACCGCGCAATTTCTGGAACGCCGGGGCCACGTGTTCTGCTCATACCGCTGCTGGTTCGAGCACCTTCGTTCACGTGCTCAGGAGAATCGCGCGGCCCAGGCCGGAGTGTTTGCCCGTGATGGCACGCCGGTCAATCATGAAGTGTATTCGGGCACCTTTGCCACGGTGAATGTCGATGCCGCCCGGCTGGCCATGACCGGACCGGATCCCAGTGTCTACATCGATGTCCGGACTCCGGAGGAATATGACCGTGGACATCCCGAGAAAGCCGTCAATATTCCGCTGTACAACCTGGGTCGTGATCAGCTGGTGCCGAATACCGACTTCCTGCACGTGGTCACCGCCTGCTTTCCGCGGAATACCCACCTGATGGTCGGTGGTGGCGTGGGGTCGCGCGCTTTGCACGCAGCCAGGATACTGGCCGGTGCCGGGTACACCGACATCGCCTATGTCGAAGGCGGCTTCCATGGGTGCCGTAATCTGCGGGGCGACCGGGTAGCGGCAGGATGGGTGGATAGAGCATATCCCATCGAATATCGTTCCCTTCCCCAACAGCGTTATGCGAACCTGATCAGGCGCACGCGAGTTGTTACATGACGCCCACTCGCTACGGCCGCAGGCGCGGCAAGGCCATCAGGCAGCGCGGGTCAACCGACATAGAGGACAGCCATGTCGCACGTTCAACACAAGCATGAGGCACCGGCACAGATCGGCTGCGCGGTCTTGACAGTCAGCGACACGCGCGGCCAGGAGACAGACCGCAGCGGGCAGTTGATGAAGGAATTGCTGGAATCCGCCGGGCACCTTGTGGTGTACTATGGCATCGTGAAGGACGTGCCTCTGCAGATCAAGGGAGAACTGGCCACGCTGCTTGAGAAGCGATCATGTCAGGCCGTCCTGCTGAACGGCGGTACTGGAATATCGCCGCGCGATACCACCTACGAAACCGTAAGCGCCATGCTGGACAAAAGGCTGGACGGATTTGGCGAGATTTTTCGTTATCTGAGCTACCAGGAGATAGGCTCCAGCGCCATCATGTCCCGCGCTGTTGCGGGAACCGTGCGTGGCCGCATCGTGATATCCGTACCGGGATCCACCGGTGCGGTCAGACTGGCTATGGAGAAGCTCATCCTGCCAGAACTGGGCCACATGGTACATACGGCGGCACCGCATGCCTGACCCGGTACGGAAGGTGCGAGTACCGAGTCTACACGTTTGACGCGGTATTGGCTTCCGGACTGCTGGCTTTGCCGGTGGCGTCTATCGGACTGGAATTTGGCGGGTGGTGCAGGCCTTCCCGGAGCAACCGCCCCGGTTTGAAATGGGTTTTACGCCGGGCGGGAACGCTGATGACTTCGCCAGTGCGGGGATTCCGGGCGGCGGGTTTAGGGCGTGTGCCCTTGACCTGGAACACGCCAAAGCCGCGGATCTCGATCCGATCTCCCCGGCAGAGACTGTCTCGCATGGCAGTGAAAATGCAGTCCACCATCTGTGCAGCCTGGTTCTTTTTGCATCCCGTACTCTGGCTGACCAGCAGGGTCAGTTCCCTCTTGGTGACCGTTGCCAAAACGCCGTCTCTCCTGTCTGCAGCACAGCCGGCAGCTGAACGGCCCGAAGCCGCGCCAGCACGCTTTAGTTGTTTGGAATCATAATGTTAGGTAAAATACTCGGACCCTCGCATGGTGTCAAGCACCCCCCGGCCGTTGGCCGGCTCGCACCTCGGAGAAACGCAGCCGCGTCGTTTCCAGGAAGAGTCAGGAAAGATGATCTGCATGGCGGTCACGGATACATCCGGAGTGTCTTTCCCCGGTGAAACACCCGCAACCCGGCCGCGCGGCAACAAGCCTGCAACCCGCCTGCGCGCCTTGCTGACGCTCTGCCGGCCGCTCAACTGCGTCATAACGGTGGCCTCTGCCGGAGTCGGGGGCCTTACCGGCAACACGGATCCACTCGCCGCCGCCCTGTGTGCCGCCGCCCTGTCCGCCGGTCTGATCACGGCTGCCGGTAACACCTTCAACGATCGCATCGACATCGACATCGATCGCATCAACCGTCCGGCCAGGCCCCTGCCTGCGGGGCTCATCTCTCCTGTCGCCGCGTCTTTCATGGCCGCCCTGTTGAGCCTCACGGGCCTCGTTCTGGCCCTGCTGGTGAGTCGCATCCACGCCATCGTTGCCCTCCTGGTTGTCGCCACGCTGATCCTGTACAGCCTGCGCCTGAAGCGCACACCTCTCTGGGGCAATCTGGCCGTGGCCAGCATGGCCGCAGTGGTCTTTCCCTATGGCGCCATGGCTGCGGGCACCTTTGGACGCAGCTGGATCCCTGCAGGCCTGGCGTTTCTGTTTCATGTCGGTCGCGAGATCATCAAGGATATCGAGGACATCACGGGGGATCGGGCCGGCCGGGCCGGAACGCTGCCTGTGCGTTGCGGCACCGCTGCTGCGCGCTGGTGGGCCACTGTCGTGTTACTGGTTCTCGTGGTCTTCACGGCGCTGCCGGCGGTACTGGGCACGTACGGTGCGGGTTACGCGCTGCCGGTAAGCGCGTTGAACGTGCTGGTGTTGTCCGTATTGTGGCAGCTCCACCGCCAGCCGGGCGCCGTGCAGGATGGACGGCTTGGCCGGCAACTCAAGGCGGGCATGCTGCTCGGACTGGCCGCGGTGGTCGCCGGCGAGGTATCCCGGTGATCCACCTGCCGTACACGGCATGTTGTGGCCCCGGTGCCGAAACGCTGTCTGGCAGCACCTTGCCAGCACCGCCCTGCTGACCTGTTCTTATACGGCCGGTGCACTCGAGCCAGGACCGCCGCGGCAAGCCACCGGGCGGGACCGGGGCCGTTCCGGCCTTGGGCACGGCAGCAAGCCACCGAGTCCGGGGCCGGGCCGCGCCGGACCGCGCCCCGGCTTGGGTGCGGCGCCATTGGCTCCCGCATCACGCGGCGCCGGGGGTTTCCGCATCACGCGGCGCCGATGCTCCGGCGTGAACGTATCCGTCCCATGCGCCGCAACGGCGCCGATAGCTACAGGAGACAGACGTGCGAATAGCAACGATCAAGACCTTTCCCGTGTTTCACGGCTCGCGCAATTATTTATTCGTCAAAGTGGAGACGGATACGGGTCTGTACGGCATGGGCGAATTCGGCATCACCTGGAAGGAGCAGGCGGGTATCGGCGCTATCGAACACATGAAAAGGCAGTTGATCGGCCTGGATCCGCTCAACACGGAGATGATCTGGCAGGTGCTGTTCCGGGGCGATTTCTTCCCGGGTGGCCGCATCAATACCGCGGCCATCAGCGCCATCGACATGGCGTTGTGGGACATCAAGGGCAAAGCGCTGGAACAGCCGGTGCACATGCTGCTCGGCGGACGCCTGCGGGATCGCGTCGCATGCTACACCGGTATAGGCGGAAAGACTCCGGCAGACACGGCCCGTTCCGCGCTCGAAAAGGTGGCCGCCGGCTGGAAATACCTGCGGCTGTCCGTGTCCGACCGGGACGGTGTGCTGGAACCGCGCACCGCCGTGCGCGATTCGGTGGCCCATTTTGCCGCAGTTCGGGAGGCTGTGGGTTCGGAGGTGGAGATCTGCATCGACGTGCACACGCGTCTGGATCCACCCGACGCCATACGTCTGGGACGCCAGCTCGAAGCCTACGACCCGTTCTTTGTCGAGGATCCGTTGCGCTGCGAGAACCCGCAGACCTACCGTCTGGTCCGGCAGCATGTAAGCGTACCCCTGGCCGTGGGTGAACAGTTCGCCAGCAAATGGGAATTCCGCCAGTTGATCGAAGAAGAGCTCCTGGACTACGCCCGTATCGACCTGTGCATCGTCGGCGGGCTGACCGAAGCGCGCAAGATAGCCAACTGGTGCGAAACTCACTATATCAAAATCATTCCGCACAACCCGCTGGGTCCGGTGTCGGCAGCCGCCTGTCTGCATCTGGACCTGGCCACGGACAACTTCGCCGTGCAGGAGGGCGGTCTGATCGGACACCCGGTCATGGAGGATCTGTTTCCGGTGCAAGTACCGTACGCCCATGGCTGCCTGCTGGCGCCAGAGCGTCCCGGCCTGGGCATCGAATTCGACGAAGAAGCCGCTTCTCACACCGAATTCCGCTGGCTTCACGGACCCCGGTTGCGCCGGGATGACGGTTCCTTCACCAACTGGTGACCCCGGCGTCCCGTCCAGGCAGCAGACACCCGGGCACCGGGTCACCCGGGCCACGGTGGACGGTGGCGGACCGCGGCGGACGGCGACGGGCCGCGGCGGACACCGGCGAACGGCGACGGGCCGCGGCGGACACCGGCGAACGGCGGCGGACGGCGACGAACGGCGACGGGCCGCGCGGACAACTGCGAACAGCGGCGGACACAGCGGACAACGGAGTATGCACATCGCCCCGGACAGCCTCATTCCAACCCTGAAGCGCTTCGGCTGAGCGCGCGCACAAAAGGACAGCCCCAATGGATCTGGCACCCCCTCGCGGTACCCGTGATTTCTACCCGCAGGACATGCGCCGGCGCAACTGGCTTTTCGCCCATTTCCATGACGTGGCCCGGTTGTTCGGCTTTGAACCGTACGACGCTCCCGTGCTGGAATCCGCCGGCTTGTTCATCCGCAAGGCGGGTGAGGAGATCGTCGACCAGCTCTATACGCTCAACGACAAGAGCGGACGCCATCTGGCACTGCGCCCGGAGATGACCCCTTCACTGGCACGCATGGTGCTGCAGAAGGGCGGTTCGCTGGCCCTGCCGTTGAAGTGGTACAGCGTGCCTCAGTGCTGGCGTTACGAGCGCATGACGCGAGGAAGGCGGCGCGAGCATTATCAATGGAACATGGATATCGTCGGCGTCGACAGCGTCACGGCGGAGGCGGAACTGCTGGCCGCACTGGTCGCGTTTTTCGAACGGGTGGGCCTGAGCGCTGCCGACGTGGTCATCAAGGTATCCAACCGCAAGATCCTCCAGGCCGTACTGGAGCGCCTGCACGTACCGGCCGAGCACTTCGCTGCCGTCTGCGTCCTGGTGGACAAACTGGAGAAGGTGCCGCGCGAGGCCATCATGGCAGACATGGCGGCTCTTGGTCTGGATGAGGCCAAAGTCGACCGGGTGGTCGAAATGACCTCATTCCGTGCACTGGCTCCCCTGGCGGCTTTCGTTGGCGACCAGCACCAGGGGATCCGGGAACTGCGCCGGTTCTGGACGCTGGCAGAGGAGTACGGCATCGAGGACTGGCTGTCGTTCGATGCTTCGCTGGTGCGCGGCCTGGCGTATTATACCGGCATGGTCTTCGAGGCGTTCAGTCGTGACGTATCTCTGCGCGCCCTGTGCGGCGGTGGCCGGTACGACCATCTGCTGTCCACGTTCGGAGGCAAGGATGTCCCGGCTTGCGGATTCGGCTTTGGCGACGCGGTGATCACCGAGCTGCTGGCAGAGCGCCACCTGCTCCCCGACCCCGGGCCGCAGGTGGATGATGTGGTCTTCGCCTATGCACCCGAACTGCGCGGCGCCGCCATGCAGGTGGCACGACGGTTGCGCCAACAGGGGCGTTCGGTTGATCTGATCCTGGAGGAACGCCGCATCAAGTGGGCATTCCGGCGTGCGGACCAGACCGGCGCCCGGCGCATGGTGCTGGTCGCTCCGGATGAATGGGCGGCCGGGCAGGTACATGTCAAGGATCTGAGCACCGGCCAGGAGCAGAACCTGTCCCTGGAGCAGCTCTAGTATCCTGTTTCAGCCTCTGCGTCCAGTGTCCACGGGCGCCGCTTATACCGGTCCCGGCGGCCTGAGGCGACGCCGTGTCCGTGCAAGCGGTTGCTGATCGGCGTTGTTCCGGTGGACAACGTGCGGCAACACTCATCCTTGCAGATGCCGCCACTGGTCGATGGCCGGCAGGTCCACGACCTCGTTGGCCAACTCGCCGATGCCGCCGGAGAAATGCAGCCGCATGGTGTCACCGGCCTGCAGGCCACCGGCGAAATCCTGCTCGGCGAACACTATGGGGGTGCCCCAGTACAGCACCTGGAGCTCCCTTGGCCGCAACGGCAGCCGGCTGAACAGGGTGCGTTCCATATGCAACAGCCGGTCCGGCATGTTGAGCCGGTCCTGGCCGGTTTCACCGTCTTTGTACGCCACCCGACTGCCGTTACGGATCACCTCGCACGAGACCTGGACCGCCCCGTCATCGTACTCATCGGCGGTGACCAGCACCGGCCCCAGACTGGCACAACCGTCCGCCCAGTTCTTGGCCTGCGGCAGATTGAGCGGGTTGTTCGCCTCGATACCGTTGTCGGTGACGTCATTGCCGCCGGTGTAACCGAGCCGTTCTACCTGGCCGTCCTGTCGCAGACCGTAGACGGACACCAGCTCCGTCTCCGGTACCAGCCGCAGGGTGTCGGCCGGCCGAGTCACCGGTCTGCCGTGCGCCACCACGGCATCCGGATCATTCTTGGGAAACAGTTCGGGACGCCCACCGGCCGCGCATTCGCGATACTTCTGATCGTAGACACTGACCCCTTCACCGGTGGACTGCCGGGCTTCGATGTCGCGCAGTTTGGCGCTGACTTCATGGGTTACCCCGGCCAGCCAGATCCGTAAGGCATGGGGCTGCCCCTGCGGGCCGCTGACTGGTTTGAGCAGGTGCGGCCGGGCTGTGGAACGCGCGCGCATCAGGGTTTCCCAAGGCAGGCGCCGGGCACCGGCAGCTGCCTCCAGCAGTTTCTCCACCACGGGCACCAACCCCTGGGTGTTGCCTCCCCGATCATAATACAGCTCGAAAATGCTGCGTGGTTGGTACGACACCTGGGTCAGATCGACTACGTCATCGCCATCGACCAACCCTACATGCTGTCCATCTGCCGGATCCGCGAACTGTAGCAGTTTCATCGTCAAGCTCCATTGTGCGTGGTTGCCCGTCCAGGGCCTCAGGTGCTCTGCGCCTGGACGGAATCGGAACAGCTCCAGCCGGGTTTACCGGCACCGGTCCCTCACGATACCTGCCGCCGCGAAGGCGGGCGTTGACGCCGTCTTCCGACAGCTGCGAGCGCCGCCACGCATCAGCGGCGCCGGCGCTCGGTGTGTTCCCCGCGTCGCTCGGTTTCCCGGATGATACCCTCCACGTCCACACCCTCCCGCTCCGGATCCAGGACGCTTTCGATAGTCCGGCCCTCTGCCTCCGAACGCACGGCCAGGTTGACGATCAGCGGTGCGCCTCGACTGCGGCGGTTGGGCAGCGTGTAGATGCTCACCGTGGGTTTGCGGGAATTACGCGGATTGGGCTGGTACACCACTGCCCGCTCCTTGCTGTTCAGCTGTACCAGGCTGCCCACCGGATACAGGCCGAGGGTCCTGATGAACAGGTCCACGGCCTGCTCGTCGAACCGGCTGCCCTTGTCCCGGTGAATCCGCAGCAGGGCTTGGTACATGGGCATGGCCGGTTTGTACACTCGTTTGGCTGTCAACGCGTCGTACACATCTGCCACGGCACTCAGCCGCGCGTACGGGTGGACTGCGTCTCCCTCGAGTCCCAGCGGGTAACCACTGCCATCCATCATCTCGTGATGCTGGGTGGCGATGGCCACCGATTCGGCGGTAAAGCCGCCGGTTTCCCGCATGATGTCGCCACTGTGGATGGCGTGCTGGCGCATCTCGGCCATCTCGTGCGGCTCGAAGCGCCCCGGTTTGTTCAGAATCTCGAGCGGTATACGCGTCTTGCCCACATCGTGCAGCAACGCAGCCCCGGCCACTATGGGCAGATCCGCGGCAGAAGCACCGCCGTGCAGCGCCATGGCCGTGACCAGAGTACATACGTTCATGCTATGCATGGCCGAGTAGGCATCGTGCTCCTTCAACCGGATCAGACTGACCATGGCATCCACGTTGCGCAGAATGCTCTCGGAAATCACCGTTCCCGCCCGCGTGATACTGGCCACATCCAGCTCCCTGCCGGCCGCTACATTCTCCAGGGAGACTCTTAGCGTGTCCGTCGCCACGCTGCGGGCCTCTTGCGCTCTGGACAATTCCTCGTCGAAATGCACCAGACGCCCCGGAGGCGGGGGCCGCCGCACGGGATCCGTGAGCGGCATCTCCATGTACCCCAGATCCGTGCCCTTGTCAGTGTCGATGGTCAGCATTGCCAGACCGGTTTCCCGCAGGCGTTCGATCTGGTGTTCCGAGGAGACCAGCAAGCCGCCGTTCTGCTCCACTGTCTGGTGCATGCGGCCGGTGAGCCGCGCCCGGCGGTTGGTCTTGCCGATGGAAAAACCATTGACGATTTCCAGGTAGTGGCGCGCGCCACCTTCGCGCCGGTCGGAGACGGTTCGGGCCCGCACGAACATACCGACGCGCAGATCGGATATAGAGATGAGCTTTTCCATTGTCTTCATATATCAACAGGAGCAGGTCATGAGTCAGCGTCGCACGGAATACACCTCTGCCGGGACGACAAAAGCGGGAGGATCTGCGGCGTTCCCGTGCAACAGCAACCGGCTGAAGCGACGACAACGGCGCGGCTAGTATATTCGTGCGGCCGCGCCTTGTCAAAGCCGCAGGCACGGCCCTCGGTCACCCTCAACGGCAGCCGGTGGTACCGCCGCTTACCTGGCATGTTGGCGCTCGCGCGCGTGCGCTGCGCGGTCGCCGCTGTGCTTCGCCCACTCCGGTGCAGCCTCGTCGTCATGCGGCACCGGGACAACCATTGCATCCGATCCCATTCTCCACTAAGATAAGAAATGAGACCAGAAAAGACCTGCCGCACCGGTCCATCAGGGTCTTTCGCGCGCACCGTTGTTCCGGTACTCGCTTGCCGGAGTTCAACGGCCGGACAGAACGGGCATATCACCGCTCGGGACACGACGATTGTTCCCGGATCCGCCCTGGCAGGTCCAGTCATGGATGAGGTGCCAGCATGTGGGAACTGATTCGTGAGCTGTATACCAATTCACGCCTCATCGCCGTACTCACCGTGCTCCTCGGATGCTATATCCTGCGGGACGTGATTCGGGTCATCATGATCTTCGCGGACGGCGTCTTCTCCGGGGAACGGGCGGACGGCGAAGAGGAGATGGAATCCGGACATACGGAGCTGTCGGGCATGTCCTGGAGCAAGGATCCTTGACCAGTACAGGCAGCAGTTTCCCGGCATGCCTGCGGCAGCCTGCAGCCCTCCAGCGGCAGCGCATCCGCAAGCGTAAAGGCCGGCAGCGGTCCCGGGTACCGGCGGGCATGAAGCACCTGCGCGGGGGCCGGGACAGCGCCGGAGCTGCACAGGCATGGGAGCACCGGGTTGCGCCTTTCGCCCCTTATGCGGATCGCCGAACACACCGCTTCCAGCGCACGGCGTACTCGCTCCGGGCGCCAGAGCTTCAGCCGGTGACCGGCGCGCTCCCGCTGTCCACCGGCCCATAGGTCCCTCCTGCCCGATGCGACCGCGTATTCTCCTGGTCAATCCTCCGGTGCACGACTTCACCGCCTACGATTTCTGGCTTCGGCCGTACGGCTTGCTGCGCGTGGCCGGGGGTCTTCGCCGTTACGCCGAACTGTCTCTTTTCGACTTCATGGACCGGCACCATCCGGTTCGATCCGCCGGACGCCGACCGACGCGGGACGATCGCTGGGGACGCGGACCGTACCGCACCGAAATGCTGCCGCGGCCACCCGCCCTGGCGGAGGTCGAACGAAGGTACCATCGGTTCGGCGTACCGCGCCAGGTCTTCCAGCGTTTTCTGGCCGAGACAGGCTGCTGGGATACCGTGCTGGTACAAACGACCATGACCTACTGGTACCCCGGGGTGCGGGAAATCATCGAGGATGTCAGACGGTATTGCCCCCGCGCGCGCCTCGTCCTGGGTGGCGTATATGCCACTCTATGTCCCGGACACGCCCGCGGCCTGGGTGCCGATCTGGTGGTCAAAGCGGGAGACCTCGAGCCGCTGCACCGCTTGTTGCGCCTGGACTGGGCGGCGGATGCACTTCCCTGCTGGGAGCTGTATCCCCGGCTGGACACGGGAGTGCTGAAACTGACCGAAGGCTGCCCGTACCAGTGCACGTATTGCGCCGCACCCAGGCTGTACCCGGGCTTCCGTTCCCGGTTGGAGTCCGCGGTGGAGGAAGCGGAGTGGCTCTATCGCCTGGGAGCGCGCCGCGTGGCGCTGTATGACGACGCGCTGCTGGTCCGGTCCGAAACCGTGCTGTTGCCGTTTCTGGCACAGATCCGGCGACGCCGGCTCCGCCTGGAATTCCATACGCCCAATGCCCTGCATGCCCGATGCCTGTCACCGGACGTGGCCCGGGCGATGGTCGCCGCCGGTTGCCGCAGCTTTTACCTGGGCTTTGAGAGTCACTCAACCGCATGGCACGCCCGCACCGGCGCCAAGGTCGACGCCGACGAATTTGCCGCTGCGTGTGACCACCTGCGTACCGCCGGCGTGCCGCCCGATTCCATCACGGCGTATCTCATGCTGGGGCATCCGCAATGCGAGCTGCAGGAGCTGGAGGCCTCCATGCACTACGTGCACGCCCTGGGTGCGCGCATCATGCTGGCGGAGTACGCGCCGGTGCCCGGTACACCGGATGGCGAGGCCTGCCGCCGGTGGATCGATCTGGACGAACCGCTGCTCCACAACAAGACGGCATTCGCGCGCCTGGTGCTGGGTGCGGCACAGGTCAACCGCATGAAAGGCCTGGCAAACACGTTGAACCAGGCCTTGTCACACTAATGCCCGTACCGCCGGCGCGCAGCGCCTGATCGGCACGGGGGCACGGCCGGCGCGCACCAGCCGGATCGGCACCGCCGCAGCCCAGCGCCGTACACCGGCACCGCCGAAGCGCAGCGCATGCACCCGATCAGGCGAACCGCTCCGTAGACCCGGCTCAGGCGAACCGCTCGGCATCGTCTTCCGGCTCATACCCGAGCAACTGGCGGGCGTTGCTGATGTCCCAATAGGCACGCTGGTTGCCGGATATCCCGTAGAAGATACCGTAATTCAGACCTTCCACTTCCAGGCAGCGCCGGACCAGCTGGACGCAGTCCCGATGGCTGAGCCAGGTGGATAGGATGCGGTCCGACTTGCGGTTTTTCACGGATTCGTCCGGCTGGAAGGAACCGATGCGCAGGCAGAAAATCTCCAGTCCGAACGCGTCCACGTAGTAACGGGCCAGATCCTCGCCGAGGGCCTTGCTGGCACCGTAATAGCTGTCCGGTCGTTCCGGCATGTCCGGCGTAGTGTAAATTTTTTCTTTCTCGTAGTAACCGGTCACATGGTTGGTGCTGGCAAAGACGATACGCTTGACGCCCTGCCGGCGGGCGGCCTCGTACACGCAGTAGGTTCCCTGGATGTTCGCCTCCAGCACCGCTTCCCAGGTGGCCTTGCCGCTGGGATTGCCGGCCATGTGCACGATGGCATCCACACCCTGCACAGCCTCCTCGAGAAAAGCCAGATCAGCGATGCTGCCCACCATCACCTCTTCGTCACCCTCGACCGGGGGCACCGTATTGTGGTACATCAGCCGCAAGCGGTAACGATCCCGGAAAGCGTGATGGATGACCGATCCTATTCTTCCGGCAGCACCGGTGATGAGCACTTTCTTCCTGTCCATACGTCCTGTTCCTTCTGTCGCGATGGTGTAGTGTGGATAGGCTTGAACAAAATACGGGACAGCACCGTCTCCAACGGAGAGGCGCAGTCCCGTACCGTCATCCAGTCATCACTGGGCGTTGGTCAGCGTGCCGCCCAGAGCATGCCCCGCCGTTGAATCTCGCGGGCCTCCGGCACCTGAAAATCCGCGGCAACGTGTCCCAGGGAGGAGTAGAAGACCTTGCCCTCCCCCCACATCCTTTTCCATACCACCGGCATGACCGTCCCGTTGACCCATGGCGCGCTCTGGATGCCCTTGAGCGTGGTGGTGGCCAGTACCTTGTTCCCTGGATCCACATGCATGTAATACTGCTCTGAATGCATGGCGAAATCCGCGATCCCCGCCGTGACCGGATCATCATGGTCGACGATGTTCACCGTATAGTCTATGATGCCGTCCGGATGGGCCACCCACTGTCCGCCTACCATGAACTGGTAGGACGTGTTGTCGCGGAACGAATCTCCCATACCGCCATGCCAGCCGGCGAGGCCGACACCCGCGGCCACCGCCTGACTCAGCCCCTGCGCCTGCTCGTTTTCTATGGTGCCCATGGTCCACACCGGAACGATCAAGCTCAATCCCGCCATCAGATCCGTATCCTTGTACGAATCCATGGTATCGGAGAGGATGACCTGGAAGCCCTCCTTCTCCAGAATGGGGACGAAGATATCGACACATTGCTTGGGTTCATGACCTTCCCATCCCCCCCACACCATCAACGCTTTTTTTGACATATCCGATCCTCTCCCGGAATCCTGTCCACGTGCCGCATGCCTGCGGGGCAGTGTCAGTAGAAACGTCCTATAAGGCGCCGCGCGCCAGCTCCTGGCTTACGAGGTATCGATAACTGGCCTGCACCGCGTCAAGCATGTCACCAGCACACCGGTCGATCTCCACGATGAGCCATTCCGCGGAACCTTGCGTGGCCGCCACGATGGGCCCAAAGTCCATCTTGCCAGCACCCACCGCCGTCATGTTGGCCTCCGGATCACAGGGACCGTCCTTGATGTGGATCAGCGGTGCCCGTTCTCCCAGCGATTCGATCACCTGAACCGAGTCACCGCCTCCCGTGTTCACCCAGTAGGTGTCCACCTGCAGAAAGATGCCCGGATCCAGCAGTTCCAGCAGCCACTGATACCCGGGCCGGCCATCCACGGGAGTGAACTCCCACCAATGGTTGTGGAGGCCCAGTTCCAGGCCATGCTCGGTGGCCGTTTCATGCGCCTGGTTCCATTTTTCGCACAGCGCCTTGACACTGTCCAGGTCCTTGAAACTGTCGCGCGGTGTGCTGGAGATGACCCGAGTGACCTCCAGTTCGGCAGCAGTCTCGATCACCTCGTTCTTCTGCTTGCCAAAAGGCAGCTGCGCGTGGATGCTGCACACCTCCAGTCCCAGGTCGGCAAACAGTTCGCCGGCATCCGCTGGCGAAAGACCCGCAGGAAAACCGGCGGGTTCGACTCCCACATATCCCATGTCGGCAATACGCGTGACCGTAGCCTTGAAATTGCGGGCCATCTCCTGTCTGACCGAGTAGAGCTGAAGGGCTATCGGAGCAGGCATGATTGCGGGTTCCTTTCCTTTCGCTTGAGGGCGAATCCGGACCGTCCGGAACTCTCCCCGTTCCGGACAATCCCGTGTACGAACGCTAATAATCCGTAATCCGCCAGCCTGTGTCAAACGAATTTTTTGTCTCCGGCGCGATCGGACCATCAGCGCTGCCCGAAAGGCGGGTTGTCACGGCCGGGCTACGACGCACGAACGGTGTTCGCAGCATCGCAACCGATCCTGTCCGGATCCTGCCCTGTCCGGATCCTGCTGAGCCGCACCACCGTCCGGGTTGCCCGCCGATGCGCATCATTCCTCTGTCAGGCTGACTTCCGCATAGCAGTTTTCCGTCTCCCAGAGCACGACTTCGACCAGCCGCACACCGGTTCCCTGAAGCTGTATGGGTCCAACCTCCTCCAACAGGTACCGTGCCATGTTTTCAGCCGTGGGATTGTACGGCAGGGCGAAATGTCTGAGTCCGGAGACCGGGCCGGAGAACAGCTCCGCCAGTTGGGTGTCTTCCTGGCAGTATACGAAGGCGTGGTCCCAGTGCTCGTCTATCCAGGCACCCAGCGTACCCTTGAGTACACCGAAGTCGATGACCCGGCCCACCTGGTCCAGACCATCCGCCTGGGCATGGAAGAATACGACGTAATTGTGACCGTGCAGGTGCGCGCAGCGCCCTTCATGCCCCAACACCCGGTGCCCGCAACAGAACTGGATTCGCCGCACCGCCTTTGTGGTCACCATGGTCTGCTCCTGACTGGAATAGGTTTGAAGGAAATATTCTGCGTGATTCGCAGCGCGATTCGCCTCATCATCCTCGCATCCGCTCACGGCGTTGAATATGAGAAGCGGTGGAAAGAACGAAAGAGCAGAGGGCATTCCATGGTATCGGCGTGCCCCACCATGTCACCATGTCAGGATCCCGCTCGGGTGGGTTCTCTATCTCCCGCAAGCGGGTCTGACGCACAACTATCCTGTATATACAGCCATTTTGACCTTAGCAGGCAACCGTCACCGGATGCCCGGCCTCCGTTCACCCATGTCATGCTCATGTGCATGCCATTCACATACGTCAGCCATGGATGAGTTTTGCACCACGGCATGACGCCGTCATCGGGCGGGGCCGAACACAAACTGCTGCCTCGCATCCACGACGAGAGGTTTCTGCGGCCGTCTCAACGCGACCCTGTCGGGACCCATGTCACGACCGTATCTTATCACCGATCACCGAGGGTTTATCACCGGGCTTTTCGCCACAGACTTTTCGAGGGGAGTGTTCATGCCTGTTGCACTCGGCATAGATACGGGAGGCACCTACACCGACGCCGTGCTGGTCGACCATTCCACCGGTGCGATCCTGGCCGGCGCCAAATCGCTGACTACCCACGACGACCTTGCGGCAGGCATCACCGGCGCCATGGATGAAGCGTTCGCCGCAGCCGCGGCCGGCGGCCAGGCGCCGGCGCCAGAGGCCATCGACCTGGTAGGCCTGTCCACCACCCTGGCAACCAACGCCATCGTCGAAGACCAGGGCACGGAAATCTGCCTCATTCTGGTGGGGTACGATTCCGGCCTGATCAGGAACCGCGGTTTTCAAGACGCCCTGGTCACCCGCGATGTCGTGTACATCCGCGGTGGCCACGACGGTCAGGGGGAAGAAACGGCGCCGCTGGACGAGGACGCCGTGCGCGAGGTCGCCCAGGAGCGCAGCGGACAGGTGCAGGCGTTCGCCGTGTCCGCCTACTTCGGCGTGCGCAATCCGGCTCACGAGCTGCGCGTCCGCGAGCTGATCGAATCCAGCACCGGCCTGCCGGTAACCTGCGGGCACGAACTCACCAGCCAGTTGGATTCGGTCCGCCGCGCCACCACCACGGCCCTGAACGCCCGGCTGATCCCCATGTTGCGGGAACTCATCCAGACGGTCCGCGCCACCTTGCGGCAGCGCGGCATTCGTGCCCCCTTGATGATCGTCAAGGGTGACGGTTCGCTGGTGCAGGCCGAATGGGCCATGCAGCGTCCCATCGAAACCATTCTCTCGGGGCCGGCCGCCAGCGTCGTGGGCGCCTGGCATCTGGCCGGCCGGCGCGACGGCTGGGTCGTCGATGTCGGCGGCACGACCACGGATATCGCCGTATTGCGGCATGGTCGCCCGCGCCTGGATGCGGCTGGCGCCAGGGTGGGGCGCTGGCGCACCATGATCGAGACGGTGGACGTGCACACCGCCGGACTCGGAGGCGACAGTCATGTGCGCGTGGAGCGAGACACAGCCATGCCGGTGCTTGGGCCCCGCCGCGCCATCCCGCTGTGCCAGCTGGCCGCCATCCATCCGGATGTCACCAACGAACTCCGCCGCCAGCTGGAGGCGCGCCAACACCTGGAGCTTGGCGGCGTGTTCACCCTGGCGCGCCGCCTACCGCCCGCACTGCCGCCGCGCGATCGCGACCTGTTGCAGGCCCTGGATTCCCGTCCCCGGTCACTGGCCTGGCTGGTGGACCGGCTGCCCCAGGGCTTACTCATCCTGCGCCAGATCGACCGTCTGGAGTACCGGCAGCTGGCGCAGCGTGCCGGCTTCACCCCCACGGATGCGCTGCACGTTCTGGGACGTTTTTCCCGGTGGAACACCGAGGCCGCCCGTCTGGGTGCTCAACTGCTGGCCATGCAGGCCGGCTGCAGCGCCGAGGCCTTCTGTCACCTGGTCGTCGAGACCTTTGCGCACCGTCTGGTCCGCGAACTGGCGACCAAGGCACTGTCCGACGAAGGCACGGTACCGGACTGGGAACTCGACACCACAGCCAGCGCGCTGTTGCATCGGGCCCTGCATGCGGACTCCGGCTCCATGCTTCACTGCACCCTGCAGCTACAGGATCCCATCGTGGCCGTCGGGGCGCCGGTGGAGGCGTACCTGCCCCGCACGGCCGAACACCTGCGGACCGGGCTGACCATACCGGAGCACGCCGATGTGGCCAACGCCGTCGGCGCCGTGGTCAAGGGCGTCGTGCAGCGCCTGCGGGTGCTGATCCGCCCGCATGACGTCTTCTACCGTTTTCACCTTCCCGAAGGCGTCCAGGATTTCGTCGACATCGAACAGGGCATCGAACGCACCACAGCCAGCGTCACCCGGCACTTGCGCTCGCTGGCGCGCCAGGCAGGCGCCGCTCATGCCGAGATTCAGGTGACCCGGGAGGACCGGACGGCGCCGGATGGCTACGGCGGCGACGGTCGCGTCTTCGTCGAATCCGAGCTCGTGTACACCGCCGTGGGAGGTCCCGGTCTCCAGCCCGTCCAGGTGGCCGGGTCCACGGCGCCAGCCTCCCCTCCGAGGAATACCATGCCATGAATGCCCGCCAACGAGTCCAGGCCGCTCTTTCTCATCACCAGCCGGACCGTATCCCCGTGGACTTCGGCTCCACCGCGGTGACCGGTATGCACGTCGCCTGTGTGGCCGCGCTACGCCGGCATTACGGCCTCGAGCAGCGTCCCGTGCGCGTCTGGGAGCCGTACCAGATGCTGGGAGCGCTGGACGACGACCTGATGCAGACCCTGGGTATCGACGTCACGGGCATCGGCGCCCGCAACACGCTGTTCGGTTTCCCCAATGAAAACTGGCGCGAATTCAACACGCCCTGGGGACAGGAGGTGCTCGTGTCGGAGCATTTCCGCACGACGACGGACCACAACGGTGACCTCCTGCTGCACCCGGGCGGAGATCCGCAGGCGCCGCCGTCGGGACGCATGCCGGTGGGCGGCTATTACTTCGACACGATCATCCGCCAGGAGCCCCTTGACGAGGCGTCCCTGGATCCGGCCGACAACCTGGAGGAGTTCGGCCCCATCAGTGAGCCGGATCTGCGCCACATCGCCGCGGCGGCGGAACGCATCGCCTCGTCGCCGCTGGCACGCGTCGGCAGCTTCGGCGGCACGGGTCTGGGCGACATCGCGCTCGTGCCGGCGCCTTTCCTCAAGCATCCCCGCGGCATCCGCGATGTGGCGGAATGGTATATGGCCACGGTCAGCCGGCCGGACTATGTGCATCAGGTGTTCCAGGCCCAAACCGAGATGGCCCTGCGCAATCTGGCCCGCATCCACCAGGTGGTGGGTGACGCGATCGATGTACTCTTCGTCTGCGGCACGGATTTCGGCACTCAGCAGTCCACCTTCTGCTCGCCGGCCACGTTCGACTCGCTGTACGCGCCGTATTACACCCGGATCAACGCCTGGGTCCACGAACACACCACCTGGAAGACGTTCAAGCATTCGTGCGGTGCCATCGAGCCGTTCATCAGCCGGTTCGCCGACTGCGGCTTCGACATTCTCAATCCGGTGCAGTGTTCGGCGGCCGGCATGGATCCGGCCACGCTGAAGAGCCGCTATGGCGACCGCCTCGTCTTCTGGGGCGGCGGAGTGGACACGCAGAAAACGTTGCCTTTCGGCACGCCGCAGGAGGTGCGTGAACAGGTGCTGCGCCGCTGCGAGATTTTCGGGCGCGACGGCGGTTTCGTGTTCAACGCGATTCACAACCTGCAGATGAACACGCCGGCGGAAAACCTGGCCGCCATGTTCCAGGCGTTGCACGAGTTTGACGAATCGCCATGACCGGCCGTGAGGCACCGGCTGACGCGCTCCAATCTCTGCCGGCAGCGACTGCCGTCATTCTACTTGAGAGGACATGATCTTGGCGCACCTATACGAAGCCCCCGACTGGAAAGAGTACCGGATGGACACGCGGGATCCGCACCGCCAACTGGAACCGGCGGCGCAGGAAACCGAGCGGGTGGAGGCGGCCCTGCAAGCCCTGGTTACCGCCGGCATTCTGCCCCACACGCAGTATGACCATCAGCGCTTCCTGGCCCATCGCGAGGCGGTAGCCGCGCGGTTCGACATTCCCTGGACGGCCATCACGCCGCGCATGCAGCGACTACTGTACGGGATCAACGCCATCCGCCAGCCGCGCACCATGGTGGCCACCGGCGTATTCTGCGGCAACACGTTCATCGCCAACGCCGGCGCGGCCGTCGGTCCCGGAGCCTGTTACCAGGCCGAACGGTTGATCGGGGTGGAAATAGACCTCCAGGAAGCCCAGCGGGCCGAACGCAACGTGCGCCACCTGGACCCGGAGGGACGGGCGCAGATCGTCGCTGCCGACGGCATTCCCTTTCTGCGCCAACTGGACGGCCGCATCGATCTGCTCTATCTGGACGCGAACGGCCGTGACGGCAAGGGTAAGTCGATCTACCTGGACATGCTGGAGGCCGCGAATCCGGCCCTGGCTGACGGGGCTCTGGTGCTGGCGCACAACTCGATCAACTCGGCCGCGTCTCTGGCGGACTATCTCGGCGCCGTGCGCGATCCGGCCCGGTTCCGCCAGAGCGTCAATGTGTGCATCGACGGCGAAGGGCTGGAGGTATCCCTGTTCGTCCCCGCCTAGCCCGGAGGAAACAGGATGTCCATCATCGCTGCATCCACTGCGCGGCATACCGGCCGCGACAACGAACGCATCGCCGCCATCCGGCGGCGAACACTGGAACGCAAGGACCGCGGCATCAGCGGCTGGTCGCTGCAGGCCAACCCGGTGGTCACCGCCCGGGCACTGCGTCAGACCGAAGCCGTCCCGTCCTGGCAGAGGCGCCGCGGCGCGGTGGTGGGCGAACGCCTGCGCGCCACCCGGTTCGCCCTGGATGAATGGGAACTGATGGCCGGACGCGTGGATGAATATTCGCAGGAAGGCGACCCGGCGGCGCAGGAGGAGGCGCGCCGATATCTGCAGCAGTACCCAGAACCGGGCGGTCAGACCGGGCACTGCGAGCTGGACCTGGAGAGCCTCATGCAACTGGGCATCGACGGTCTGGCGGCGCGCATCCGGGCAAGGCGCGAACGGTGCGATTCGCTGCCGGCCGGCCGGCAGCAGAGGACCGATGGCACGGAGGTACAGGAGCACACACCGGAGCCGGACGCTCTCGACTCGTTCCTGGACAGTTTGGACGGGCTAGCGGCCATGATCACCAACGCCGCCACGCCTGCGGTGGCGGCGCTGTCCGGCGCCACACCGGCACGGCAGGCGGAACTGCGGACGTTGATCGATTCCTGCCGGCGCATCGCCCATCAGCCGCCAACAAGCTTTCGGGACGCCATACAGCTGCTGTGGCTCACCATCCTGGGCGTGATGCACGGGGAGCCTGTCGGTCTGGTGGTTCCCGGACACCTGGACCGCACCCTGTATCCGTTCTACCGGCGGGATCGAGACAACGGCACCCTGGACGATGCCGAGGCGCTCCTGTTGATCGAGTCCCTGTACCTGCAGATCAACGCGTACATTCCGGATGGACTGGCCATCTCCGTCATGGTGGGCGGCCGCGACGAGCAAGACGCGGACGTCACCAACGAACTCTCCTACCTGTGTCTGGAGGCTCTCCGGCGCACCGCCCTGATCTACCCCACGGTCGGGATCTGCTGGCACGAGGACACCCCCGCGGCCCTGGTCGAACTGGCCGTCGACCTGATCGGCCACGGCAATGCCAACCCGGCCTTCTTCGGTGACGCCACCATCCGGCAGGGACTGCGTGATCTGGGTGTCCCGTCCCCAGAAACCTGCCGGTATGTCAATTCCACCTGCGTGGAGATCACCCCGGCAGGCGCCAGCAATGTCTGGGTGGCCTCGCCGTATTACAACCTGTGCCAGTTGCTGCTGGATGAGATCGATGCGCAGGTTCCGGATCCGGCGCCGGACTTCGCCGCCTTCAAGCACCACTACCGCGAGCGTCTGGCCAGCGCCGTGGAGGGCGGGGTCGCCCAGCAGAACCAGCTGCGTCAGCGGCGGCGGCTGTACGGCCGCAAGCCGCTGCAAAGCGTCTTCACCCGGAACTGCCTCGAGCGCGGCCGCGATATCGACGACGGCGGCGCCGGGTACAACTGGGTCGAGTGCTCCTTCGTCGGCCTGGCCAATCTGGCCGACTCGCTGCAGGTCATCGAGACAGAGATCTACCAGCGCGGCGCCCTCGGCTTCGACCAACTCAAGAACCTGCTGGACGCGGATTTCGCCGGCGCCGAACCGCTGCGCCAGCGGTTCCTCCACGACCACCCCAAGTATGGCCAGGGTGTGACCGCGGTGGACAAGCGCGTCGCCGCCACCGTCGCCTGGCTGACGGCGTTGTGCCGGCGATTCCGGATGGAACCGGACGACAGCCCGTACGTGCCGGGCGCCTTTGTCTGGATCATGCACGAGCGCCTGGGCCGTGAGACCGGCGCCACCCCGGACGGCCGGCATGCCGGGTTCCCGTTTGCCGATGGCTGCGGTCCCGCCCAGGGGCGCGAGAGCCAGGGCCCCACCGCCGCCATCCTGTCCACCACCAGTTGGGACCACAGCCCGATGATCGGCGGGCTGGCCTTCAACATGAAGTTCAACCACTCGCTGCTGCAGGGACCGCAGGGGTACGACCGCCTTCGAGATTTGATTCTGGCCTTTCTGCGCCGCGGCGGTTTCGAGACCCAGGTCAATGTGGTGGACGCGCAGGTCCTGCACGATGCCCGGAAGCATCCGGAACAATATCGCGACCTTGTCGTCCGCATCGGCGGATACACCGACTACTTCACCCGTCTGTCACCCCAGATGCAGGCCGAAGTCATCCTGCGCACCGAGTATGCCGATGCCTGAAGGCTTACCGTACCCCCGGCCGACATCGGTCACGGCACCCCTTGCGGTTCCCTGACCCAGGCAAACGGTTCACCCGCCTCCGGCTCTTCAACCCAGGAGAACGTCGAACCATGAAAGGTTCTGTCGAACGCGTCGAGCGCGCCTTTGCGCACCAGGCGCCGGACCGCACCCCCCTCTTCGAGATTTTTTCGCCCTATCATCCGCTGTACTGGCCGATCGCCGGACGCAATCCGGCCACGGACGCCAGCCTGGCCTGGGACGCCATGGCCGCCGGCGTATCGTACGACGAACGGTTGGAAGCCACCATCCGGGCGCAGTATGCGATCAACCGTTTCTTCGAAGTCGACATGGTACGGCTCAACGGCGGACCTCCGCGCCAGTACACCCGGCCGGTGAAAACCGGCGCCCACACCTGGACGCTGAACGGCGTCGCGTACCATCGCGACCCGAAGACGGACCTGGTCGTCCTGCAGGATCCCGCCGCGGAAGCCAGCTACTCCCATCGGTATGACGAACAGGCGGTGCGACAGCAACTGGAGGCCTGGGACGGACAGGTGCCGGCCATGCCCGACCGACCGGATCCCGTCATCGCCGGCGTGCGCGCCCTGGCTGCGGCGGACGGGGTGGACTGGGTGTACATGGGCGAGGTCGGCGCCGGCACCGGCGTGGCCTTCTACCCGCCTTTCCTGCTGATGTGGATGCTGCAGGAGCCGGGCCTGGTGCATCGCTGGATCGACATGCAGAAAACGCGCGCCCTGGTGACCACCCGGCATTTGGTGGCCAGCGGCTGCACCGTCATCGCCATGGGCGGCGATGTGAGCTGCGACAAGGGTCCGTTCATCTCGCCGGCGCTGTACCGCGAATTCATCCTCCCTGTGATCCAGGAACACGTGGACCTGATCCATTCCCTGGGCGCCCACGCCGTGTACACCTCGGATGGCAACCACTGGCCTATCAAGGACGCGTTTTTCTTCGAATCGCGCATCGACGGGTACAAGGAGGTGGACAAGGCCGCCGGGATGACCTGGCCCCGTCTACTGGAGGAAGGTGTAGCGGAAAAAATCTGCATCATCGGCAACCTGGATGCGCGTCACAACCTCTGCCACGGCACACCCGCGCAGGTAGCTGCCGAGGTCCGGGAGTGTCTGGACTACGGCCGGCGCACGCCGGGCGGACACATACTGCATGCCAGTCATTCGGTGCACGAGGACATGCCGGCGGACAACTACCGGACAGTCGTGGACACGTACCGGGAGTATTTCGGGCTCGCGCCGCTGCCCCGCTGAACCCCGGACCAAGGAGTCAACGACGACGTTCCCCTGGCCAACGTGGAAGCCATCTGCGCCGCCCTGGAGACCTGCCGGGATCATTACCGCGGTTGACGAATGGCGAGCAGCCGCGAGTGAGCCGGTGGCGGGCGCTCAATCCAGCTGGAAGCTCTGTCCGTACTCCGGTACCTGCACCTCCCACCCCAGTCGTTCCCGCACCGTACCCGCCAGTGCGGCGCTGACTTCGGCTTCCCCGTGGGTCACGAAGGTCTGGCGCGGCGCCCGCCCCATCCCTCCCAGCCAGTGCAGCAGATCATCCCGGTCCGCATGGGCGGAGAATCCGTGGATCTGCTCTATGGCCGCCCGCACCGGATGCATCCGGCCGTGAATTCGCACCTCTTCATGGCCCTCCAGAATCTGGCGCCCCAGGGTGCCCCGAGCCTGGTAGCCGACGAAGAGCACCGTGGTTCCGCGCCGTGATATCTGATGCTCGAGATGGTGCTTGACGCGCCCGCCGGTACACATGCCGGAACCCGCCATGATGATGCAGGTACCGCGGATCCGGTTGATCGCTTTGGACTCCTCGACCGAGCGCACCAGGGTCAGCCCAGGAAAAGCGAAAGGATCCTGGTCGCTGCGCAGCAGACGATGCGTCTCTTCGTCCAGACACTCGGTGAAGCGCAGAAAAACGTCCGTGACGTTGACCGCCATGGGACTGTCCAGGAACACCAGTAGATGCGGTATGTGGTCCTTGCGGACCAGCAGGCTCAGGTAATACAGAATTTCCTGCGCGCGCTCGATCGCGAACGTCGGCACGATGAGGTTGCCGCCGCGTTCCACGGCCCGGTTGACCGCATCCCGGAGCGCTTCCTCCACATCGCCGTCATCCCGGTGGTTGCTGTCGCCGTAGGTGGATTCGACCACTACATAGTCCGCACCCGTCACCATGGACGGATCCTGCAACAGCGGTTTGTTCCACTGCCCCACATCCCCGGAAAACACGATACGGCGCAGCCGGCCGCTCTCCTTGACGGTGACTTCCAGCATGGACGAACCCAGAATATGGCCGGCATCGCGAAAGCACAGGCACACATCGTCCGTCAGGTACACGTTCTCTTCGTAACTCACACCGCGGAACAAGGGCAAGGCCGCCTCCGCGTCCTGGCGGGTGTACAACGGGATCTCCGGATGCGGCCCGTGGCGGCCTTCCATGCGGTGCCGCCGGCGTTTGTGCGCCGCGTCTTCCTCCTGAATCTTGCCGGCGTCGCGCAGCACGATGCCGGCCAGTTCAACCGTGGCCCGCGTGCCGATGACGGAGCCGTTGAAACCCTGGCTGACCAGCCGCGGAATGAGACCGCTGTGGTCCAGGTGGGCGTGGGTCAGCACCACATGATCGATGTCACCCGGTGGCACCGGACTGTCTTCCCAGTTCCGGCCCAGGTACTCGCGCTCCTGGAAGAGACCGCAATCGATGAGCAACCGGGTGCCGCCGGCCTCCAGCAGATAGCGGGAACCGGTGACTTGCCTGGTGGCTCCGAGAAATTGCAGGCGCATGGTGCTTACCCTCCGTGTCCGTGGGAATGCGGCAGCCAGCCTACAGAGGCAGGAGTTGTAATGTACTCGGCGCGGGTGCCGTAGCAAGGCGCGAGGTACTCCGCGTCTACCCCACCGCAAGGTGCTATCGGTTGTGCCCGAAATAGGCCGGCGGCCCGCCTCCGGTATGGAACCGTCAGCCCGTCCGGGCTTGTCATGATCCGGACGGAGCCTGGTCAGCAGCATCTGCCGGATCTGCCTGACCTGCCGATTCTGCCGGCATGACCGGATCTGCCGGATCTGCCGGATCTGCCGTTTCCAGCAACCGATCCCTTTTGCGATAGGCCATTCCCTGAAAGATGGCCACCAGATCGCCGCTGTCGTCCGAGATCTTGACGGTATACGTGCCCAGTCGCGGGTTACAGGCCGTTTCCTCCGCCACCGCGGTCAAGGTACCCGATGCGGCGGCCTTCATGTAGGAAATACTGGCGTTGATGGCCACGGCCACCGTGCCATGGGAGTTGCAGGCAGCGGCAAAGGCCAGGTCGGCCAGCGTGAAGATGGCGCCGCCATGCGCCGTGTCGACGCCGTTCAGGTGCTTCTGATCCAACCGCAGGCGCGCTACCGCGCGGCCTTGTCCAACCTCCGTCAGCTCGACGCCGCTGTGCGCGGCAAAACGATCTCTCCTGTTGAAAAAATCATGTATCCGGCGCATGATACCATCCTCTCCTGTGGGTAATGTCCAGCCGGTAGCCGGCTGGCTGGCACTCGGTCGCAGCGACAGGCAAAAATAGCCCTTGTCTGAAATCGGTGAAAAGTCGTAACATTGTGTCTGTGGGACGGTAGCCTACCGTCCCGTGGTCCGGACGATGCTGCTGACCGGTGGCTCCAGATGGGAGAAACCCCACCGGTCGCTGCTGCCGGCCCTCCTGCCCAGGACAACCTGCCTGCCGATGGAGGAGAAATTCACGGTGCTCGTACACGATCTGCACCAGGCGCAGATCCGGCGAGTCCACACCGCAGTGCGCAGTGTCGATGCCCACAAGGATGTCGACTGCTCCATGGAGGGCTCCGATATCAGCAGGTGTCGCTCCATGCTCACCACCTGTGCGCGGTAGGATGGCACAGGGCAGTCCGGCGTCACAGCATGCTTGCATCGAGGATTTTCCAAAGGTCACCCCGATGATCCCACCTCAAAGAGGAGCACCATGAAACACATCGTGACCATTTCTCTGTTGTTGACCGTGGCGATGGCCTCCGCCGGTGTAGCAGATTCGGCTGGAGAGCTCAGCTTCGGTGGAGATTTGCGCTTCCGCCAGACCACCTTCGACCACGTTCCGCTACGACACGGTGGCACCTTGGACTGGAGTTTCCTGCGTACACGTCCACGTCTGTGGGCGCAGTACCAGATCACGGACAACACGCTGGTGCGGGCCCGCTTTACCAACGAGTTCCGCAAATGGTACCGGCCGGCCGCCCGAGACCAGTACGAATTCCCCTCCGAAACCATGGTCGACAACCTTTATCTGGATATTCGGGGTATGGCAGGCGGCAGTCTTGACCTGCGCATCGGCCGACAGGATCTGATCTACGGCACCGGCAAGATCATCCTGGACGGCACCCCGGGAGATGGCTCGCGTACGATTTATTTCGACGCCGTAAAAGCCACCTGGAAAGGGTTTTCGAACATGACCCTTGACCTTCTCGGGCTGTACTGCTTTGCCGAGAACCCCCTGCTGATCAACGGAGAGGACATCAATCTGACAAATCTGACCGGTCAGGACGTGAACATGGAGGCAGATGAGCTGGGTGTCGGTGTCTACCTGCGGCACGAGGGCCTGAAGGGCAACTGGCCGTTCGAGGCTTATTACCTGTTCAAACAGGAAGCCGAGTTCACCTTAGTTGGCGGCGACAAGCATCCGTCTGTCGAGTACAGCACCCTCGGCGTTCGGATCATGCCCCGCTTCTCCGAGCGCCTCACGGGCAACCTGGAGATGGCCTACCAGTTGGGCAGCAGCGGGGACAGGGATCTTAGCGGTTACATGCTGGATGCCAAGGTGAACATGGAACTCGGCGCAGTAGGCCGGCTGCAACCCAGGCTCAGTGCCGGACTGTACGTGCTCTCAGGGAACGATCCGGCGACCGCAGATGACGAAGCCTGGAGACCACCGTTTGCCCGCTGGCCGCAGAACAGTGAACTCTACATCTATGCATATGCCGCGGACCGGAGTTCAGTGGCCGACTGGCAGAACCTGGTACTGCCCTACCTGGAGTGCTCCACGCCTCTGGGTGGCAAGATCACCTCGACGGCATTGGTGGGGCACATGAGCGCCATGGAGAAGGATGGTCCTGACCCCACCGGCCGTGCACGTGGATTGTTGCTGACCTGGTGGAACCGCTTCAACCTGGCGGAGGGGCTGGTGCTGGAGCGGGATGCGATTTCCGGGCATCTGCTGCTGGAGACCGTCCGTCCCGGCAGTTACTACACTGTGGATGATGCATCAACCTGGGTACGCTGGGAGTTCATATACAGCTTCTGACCGGTCATGCGCGGCGTACCGCACCACGCGGCGAGGGCCCCCGCTCCTTCGGCGGGGCCCTCGTTCCACACCGGCCAGCAGGCGTGCTTACCCCCGCCGCGGCCACACCCCATTTCCGGCGTCCTGCACCCGGTGACCCTTCACAGCCGGCG
>SLHA01000011.1 GCA_007136405.1 Candidatus Latescibacterota bacterium | reverse complement strand
GCGCCGGGTGCTGCTTTGGCCGACAGTGCAGAACCAGAGGGGATTGTCCGGCGCCGGCATCGGCCACACTCCGGATGCTCTCATACCCGTCCCCATGCCCTGACCAGCCGAATAATGGAAGGGCCGAGGCATGGGACGGGCATGCGCATGGTTCAATGGAGGCGGGCCGCGGTTCCCTTGAGCTCCATGTCGGCGGAGAAAATCGGCGGGAACATCCAGACAAAATTGTTCTGCTTGGACCGGTACTGCACGTCTAGCAAAACAGGATAGTGCTGCTGCCGCGCGTCTTCCAGCGCCTTGTCCCAAGTGTTTCTGGGGTCCGAAATGATCGGGATGAACACGAACAGGCGGTTACGCTGTGTGGCCGTCACCACGTTACCGGTCTCGGTCACCTGCTGGTAGACACTCGATTTGGTGGAAATGGCCATGGGTTGATGAAAGACGTGGGTGGTGCAGCCCGTAATGAGCACCCAGATCATCGCGCTGATCAGGACCCATGGTCGAAAACTGGGTGACGTGCAAATCTGTGGCGATGGGCTTGCACACTTCGATCGGAACGACCCCAGGCGCGCCGCATGAGTAGCACGATACATACCATTACGTATGAACTGGTGAATTAGCCAGGCAGTGGATGTGCCCATGTCAGTGACCTCCCTGCACGAACCGAGCCGGATAACCGCTCACTTCCTGTTTGATCTGCATGAAGATATAGGGGATTCCCCTGGTCACACTCTTCATCTCGGCCTCTACCAGCAAGTCGGCCTCATACTGCTCCAGGATCCGATCCAGCACCGTTTCATGGGAGGGGTGCATCGGCCCGGCCAGCAGGAAGAACAGAGACCAGGTCTGGGTGTCGCTGTCGGTGACCCTGTCGTCGAGTACCTCGAGCTGCGGCGAAGTGCGGTCCAGGTCGGCTGACAATAGAGTCAAGCTGGGGCCGCCGGACATCGGCGCACAGCCGGCGGCGCATAGCGCCAGCCATAACAGCAGCTTCCAGCCGGGAAGCACGATTCTCGCTTTCATGCGCACCGTCCTTTCTATGGATTTGAGGGGGTGCTGAAATGCGCGTAGCCTAGGGCAGCAAGGGGGCCTTGTCAACCCACCTGATCGGTTCATCGACGCATTATTTGCTTGGATCCATTACATATCCAGGAAAGCCCATGCCCAGGATGTTTTTTTATCGTCTGAAAGGGTATACTCAGCTCATCGTATCGGTCTTCTTTTCGGTCGGCAGGGGGTGAATATAATCTGTCGATGCTGTGCGGGATCTAGCCAGGTTATCGTACTATTTTATATTACGTTTAGGCAGATATTACGAGTAGTTTACTCAAAATTTTTAATGGCTGCGGATCTCGAACGACGATATAAGTATATTGGAATAACCAGTACACTATTATCGTAAAACAACCCTCCCGACCCGGCGTAGTATCCTTCGCCACGGCTGTCTTTTTATGCATGGCCTTTTACGTATGTACAACTTATTCATACGGAAAGCGTTCATCGTACGGGGCAGTGGACAACTCCACCAGCAGCTGAGCCAGGCCTTCGGCGTTGGCCTCCAGCAGACGCCGGCCCTTGTCGGCGGAGGACGCCCGCGTCTCACCGCCAGCGCTGGCCGGCACATACAGGTGCCAGGGGCGCACGAAACGCGTCCGCGCCAAACCGGGCACGCGCAGGCGGCCGAACGGATTGTCCGTCAGCTTGTCCTGATGCACCAGGTCTGGACGGATCCACAGCAGACGGGAAGTCTCGCTTTCGCCGCCGTGATCGCTGCGATGCTCTATGGGACTGGTAAAACCTGCCGGTGCCAGACCGCCGGTGGTGCAGACAAAGGGCATATCGTCCATGCCGGCGATCTCGCGCATCGCGCCGTCGATGGCCGCCGGGTTACCGCCGTGACCGTTGAGCAGCACCACCTTGCGAATACCTTCATCGCGGCACTGGGTGACGATGTCCACGATCACCGTCATCAGGGTGCGGACGCCGATGCGCAACGCAAAGGGGAAACGCCGGAAATTCACGTTGTTGGTGATCGGCAGGGTGGGGTAGAGTAGCACACGGGCGCCGCGGGCGTTGGCGCACCGGGTGGCCAGACGGCCCAGCGCCGTGACCTGGTAGGTGTCCGTCCCCATAGGCAGGTGGGGTCCGTGAGGCTCGGTGCTACCGAACGGCACCATCACCACCTCCGGTTCCAGCGACCGCACCTGGTCCACCGTCATCTCTTCCAACAACCCGGAAAACTCCGGGCCAGGGCATTCTTCGTTCATCGTTCGTACCTTTTTCTTCCCTATATTATGCCATGTATGGTGCCGAGCTCCCATGGCCTTGGAGCCTCAGGGTTCACAATCCAACCGGACAAAACTTGACGGTTTACCGGACACGGTCAAGGCAGTGGTGGCGGCTGGTGCCGCCTTCGCTCGCCGTACCCTGGCGCGTTACTGTTCGATCGAGCAACTTGCGGATCTGGTGTCCTGACGCTCTCGGTGCTCACGTTTGTGTGCCGGACAGAACCCGGGAATGAACACCGCGCCGGCGGCCGCCATTGCAGCTGCGCCACCGGCATATCATGCCACGCCAAACCATCCCCTCCACACTGGAGCCTGTGAACATGACTAGGAGACTCGCACTGAATCTGGACAATTTGACCTCCCTGGAGGCCTATGACGTGGTGGTATGCGGCGGTGGGCCGGCCGGATGCGCCGCGGCGCTGGCTGCCGGCCGTCTGGGCGCGCGCACGCTGGTCGTGGAACAATACGGCTTCCTTGGCGGAGCGCTCACGGCCCAGGGCGTGCATCCCATGATGACCTTCCACGCTGGCAGGCACCAGGTAGTCCGGGGCATCCCGGACGAAATCGTGCAGCGGCTGGTGGCCGCCCAGGCCTCGCCCGGTCACATAGAGGATGCCATCGGCTACGCGTCCTCCGTCACACCGTTCGATGCCGAGGGACTGAAGCTCGTTCTGGATGAGATGCTGCGGGAAGCGGGTGTGGACATCCTGTTTCACACCATGCTAGCCGCCGCGGAAGTTGACCAACGCCAGGTGCGCCGCGTACTGGTGTGCACCAAGGCGGGGCTGCGTTGGATTCCGGCCGGCGTCTTCGTGGAGGCTACCGGCGACGGCGACCTGATGTTCCACGCAGGCGCACCGTACGAATTGGGGCGCGACGCCGACGGCGCCACCCAGCCCATGACCACCAACTTCCGCGTCGGCAATGTCGACATTCCCGGGATCCGCCAGTATATCCTGGAGCATGCGGATCAGTTTCACCTGGGCGATCCGCAGGCGGTGACGCAGGCGCCGCGGCTGTCAGTCAGTGGCTTCTACGACCTGGTGCAGCAGGGCCGCGAGGCCGGCGACTTTCCGACAGACCGCAAAGGCATCCTGTTTTTCGAGACCCAGACGCCCGGCGAAGTCAACGTCAACACGACCCACATCTTCGGACGCAGCGCCACGGACCCGGAGCAGCTCTCCTGGGCCGAAAGCGAAGGCCGGCAGCAGGCCCGGGTGGTCTTCCAGTTTCTGCGCAAATGGATACCCGGCTTCCAGGACGCGGTTTTCCTGAGCACCGGTTTCCAGATCGGCGTGCGGGAGTCGCGTCGGTTAAAGGGCTGCTACCGGCTCAGCCAGCAGGATCTGATCCAGGGTCAGGCTTTCGACGACGTGGTCGCCATCGGTGGGTATCCGGTGGACATCCATCCACCCACGCCGGCCGATCAGCGCCGTGCCTTGACAGCTCCCACACAGGAACACAGCATACCGCAGGGCCGGACCTACCAGATACCGTATCGCAGCCTCATCACCGCAGCACTGGACAACCTGATCGTCAGCGGGCGTTGCCTGGCCGCCGAACACGAAGCCCTGGCGGCCGTGCGGGTGACACCCATTGCCATGGCCATCGGTCAGGCGGCGGGCACCGCCGCGGCACTGGCTACCCGCCACGGCAGCAGCGTGCACGGCATCGACCGGAGCGAGCTGCAGAAGACCTTGCGGCAGAACGACGCCGTCCTCCCGTGACTGCAAAGGCGAACGGTCCACCTGAACCACAATGCCAGCGACCTCAGACGACCTCAGACGGCGGCCTGCACCAGAACGACGCCGTACTGCCGTGACCGCAACAGCGGACGCCCCAACTGACCGCAATGCCAGCGACCACACACAGCGGCCGGTGCCATGCATGCCACCGGAGCGACCGGCACTGGGTGGATTACCGTCAGGACAATATGGAGGTTACGGTTATAGGTTACGGTTGGGTTCCACGCACCGCATAAAGCTTGTCGACTCAGGTGGCGCGAGTGCGTGCTGCGCTACACCGAGCACCCCGTGCTCTCGGCGCGGCGCGCCCGGCGGCGCGGCATGCCGCCGTGACTCCACACCGCGCACCCGCGCACCCGCGCCGCGCCCCCACAGCGTCTACAGGTGCAACTCGACCACGTCGCCATCTTCCAGCGGATGGTCGCGCCCCACCTGCTGACCCGCGTACACGCCGGCGCCCCAGATCCGCGCCGACTTGAGGCCGGTGATGAAATCCTGATGTACTTTGGCGGCGAAATCCGCCACGGTCTCGCCTTGCCTCAGCACGAAGGGTGCATGCATGTCCGCCGGCTTGTTGGGCGGTTTGGCATAGATGCGGATGAGCCGCAGTTGCCGGACCAATTCGCGCTTGAGCGCATCGATATAGCGGTTCTCGGTCACGGACAACGGGACCGGGCGGTAGTTCGACGGCTGCAAGTCGCACAGGATATGGAAATCCTCGTCGAACCCGCGATCCGTCTTGTTCACCACCACGAGTGCCGGACGCCCATGCTCCGGCGGCGGAGCGTTGTCCTCGCCGGAGTCCAGAATAGCCGGCACGCGGTGCTCCGCCAGAAGATGCAGTGCCTGCTCCAGTGTCTCTTCGGGGTTGGCCTGCAGATCCAACATCAGCAGGAGCAGGTCAGCGCTGCGCAGCAGATCAAACAGCTCGGGTTCCATATGCTCCGTATTCAACGGCGGGGTGTCGATGAGTTGGAGCTGGATGTCGTCGACGTGCAGCATGCCGGGCGTGGGTTGCCAGGTGCTGAACGGTGCCGCGGAAACCTCCGGACTGGCCTTGGTCACAGCGGCCACCAGGGCAGACTTGCCCACGTTGGGCGGACCCGTGACCACAACCCGGGCGGCACCTTCACGGGGAATCTGGAAGACGGATTCGTGACGTGTGCCCGCTTTGCCCTGCTGGTCTGCCTGACGCAGCTTTGACAGTCGCTTGCGCAGGTCGGCGCGCAAGTGGTCCGTACCCTTGTGGCGAGGTACGGTACTGATGAGTTTCTCCAGGCAGGCAATCTTCTCCTGCTGGGTTTCGGCGGCCCGGAAGTCCTCTTCGGCCGCATAATATTCCGGCGGCAGATTGGCTGGCATGTCGAACCGTTCCTCTGGTACCACCTGCGCAGTTCAGTTGCGATCACGGCCTTCCGGCCGGCGGCACCTTGTATTCGAGAATGAGCACGATTATGCCGTCGGCGACAAGGCGGGCTTCCCTTACGGCTAGCGTTGCTCATCTTTTAATTGAAGGTAGTCGACAGTAAGAGCCCGGGTGGCGCACAACAGCGGCTCAGATGAAGATCGTCCGCAGCGCCTCGATGTATATGGCCACGTATTGTGTACTCCGGTGGCCATCCATCGTTTGACAGGGGGCAGGAGACCTTGAATCGGGGACAAAAAGACGAACAGGCACCAAACGGCTCATTCAGCCCTAGCTTCAGGCAAGCCGCCTGGATCATGGCGGGTATCCTGATGGCCATGCTGGCATACCAGGCACTGACACGGGACCTCGATGACCGGGTGCGGATCGAGTACAGCACGTTCCGGCGACACCTGAAAGACGGAAAGGTAGCCAGAATCACCGTCACCGGAGAGGAGATAACCGGTGAACTGAGCGTTGCCGCCACCCGCGAGGTCGGCGACGAAAGCGTGGAATATACCCATTTTCTGACCTACCTGCCCCCTTTTGGTGACGACGAGTTACTGGGCTTGCTGGAACGCCATGGTACCACCATGCAGGTTGAGCCGGATACCGGCGTCAGGCTCCATGAGGTGTTTATTGCGGCGCTGCCCTGGATTCTCATGATCGGTATCGCCATCATGATCATGCGCCGCATGCAGGCCCAGGGGCAAAGCATGTTCTCTATTGGTAAAACCCGCGTGCGCCTCTTCGACGCCAGCAAATCCACCGTACGTTTCGACGATGTCGCCGGCGCTCACGGCGCCAAGTCGGAACTGCAGGAGATGGTGGGCTTTCTGGACGACCCGCAACGATTCCAACGCGTTGGCGCCCGAACCCCCAAAGGTATCCTGCTGGTGGGTGCGCCGGGAACGGGTAAAACATTACTGGCACGTGCCGTAGCCGGCGAGGCTGGCGTGCCGTTCCTGAGCATCACCGGTTCGGATTTCATGGAGATGTTCGTCGGAGTCGGCGCCTCGCGGGTTCGGGACACGTTCCGCGAGGCCAAGAAACGGGCACCGAGCATCATTTTCATCGACGAGTTGGACTCCATCGGCCGGCGCCGCGGCGCCGGCCTGGGCGGAGGCCACGACGAGCGTGAACAGACACTCAATCAACTGCTCTCCGAGCTGGACGGATTCGAGCCCAGCGAAAACGTGTTGGTCATGGCCGCCACCAACCGGCCGGACACACTGGACCCGGCTCTGCTTCGCCCTGGCCGTTTCGACCGGCGCATCACCGTCGACCTGCCCACGCAGGCGGACCGGGTCGCCATTCTGCAGATCCATGTTCGTAACCGTCCCCTGGACGACGACGTGAATCTGGAGGAGGTGGCGCGCGGCATGCCGGGTGCCACCGGTGCTGATCTGGAGAACATCGTCAACGAGGCGGCCATGGAAGCCGCGCGCCGCCAGGCCGAGAAAATCTGTGCTGCGGATATCGAGCGCGCCCGGGACAAGGTTCTGCTTGGCATGAAGCGGGAGACCATGGTGCTGTCCGAACAGGAATGCCAGTTGATCGCCTATCACGAAGCCGGGCATGCTGTAACCGCAGCGGTGCTGGAATACGCCGATCCCTTGTACAAAGTCTCCATCGTACCCCGCGCGGAAAGCATGGGAGTGACCCAGCAGGTCCCCGAACGGGATATGTACGTGCGGCCCCGCCAGTATCTGGACGACCGGCTGGCGGTCATCATGAGCGGCCGTGCCGCCGAGGAACTGGTACTGCAGATTGTCAGCACCGGCGCGGAAAACGACTTCCGTGAAGCTACCCAGATCGCCCGCAAGATGGTGCTGGACTGGGGCATGGGCCAGAAACTGGGGCCCATGACACGCAGCGGCGGCCGGGACGAGGTCTTTCTGGGCGGAGAGCTGGCGCAGCGGCGGGAATTCAGCGAAGCTACCGCACGGGAGGTGGACGAGGAAGTTAGAGACATCCTGACCGGTGCACAGCACCGTGCCCTGGAGACCCTGAAAGCGCACCGTCCGGCACTGGAGCGGCTGGCTGCCAGCCTGCGCGAGCAGGAGGAGCTCAGTGGCGAAATGGTACTGCAGATCATCCAGGAGAGCGCCGACGCGGTTCCGGAACAAACGGTCGAAGGCATACCGGGTGACACTCGCCCGTCCAGCGGGCCGGCGTGAGCCTGCTGTAAACCCGGCTGCACATGCCGCATCAGCCGGGCCTCCGGGCTTTCGATTGCGTCTCGCGGTGCGCGGCGCCGGACCTGGCGCCGGCATGAAGGAGATTGCGGTCGGTTCCAGGGCTGGGTTTCGGACCGGACCTGGTCGCCGTTGTGTTGACCCCGGTCCGCGGATTGCGTATTCATGGCAATCAACGCGCAGCCTGATCGAGCCTGCCCACACCCGGCTTCATGACGCCGGCAAGCGACCGGAGGAGATAGCATCGTGACCGAACGCAAGAAGATCGCCGCCATTCTGACTACCTGCTTCGTTCGTTCCCACGCCGAGGTGATCTTACCCAAGCTGATCAAGGGCATCCCCACTGATGATGGTATCATGGAACCCAAGGTGGACGTCGCCTCCATATACCTGGACCAGATCCACGAGAAGGATGTCTGCCTGCCTCTGGCTCAGGAGCAGGGGATACCCGTTCTCCCGAGCATCGTCAAGGCGTTGACCCTGGGGGGGAAGGAACTGGCCGTGGACGGCGTGCTGATCGTGGGAGAACACGGCGATTATGCCTGGAACGAAAAGGAACAACACCTGTATCCGCGACGGTTCTTTTTCGAGCAGGTCTGCGGTGTGTTCGCCACCTCCGGACGCGCCGTGCCCGTCTTCAGCGACAAGCATCTGTCCTGGAGCTGGGAGCAGGCGTGCTGGATGTATGACCGCGCCCGGGAACTGCACGTCCCGTTCATGGCCGGCTCCTCGCTGCCGGTGGCCTACCGGCGGCCGTGGCTGGAATACGACCTGGACACTCCTGTCGACGAAGCCTTGTCCATGGCCTTCGGGGGGCTGGATTCCTACGGCTTCCACGCCCTGGAGCTGTTGCAGTGCATGGTCGAGCGTCGGCCCGGAGGTGAAACGGGCATCGTTGCCGTCCAGTGCCTGGAGGATGACGAGGTATGGAAGGCCCGGGATCGCGGGGTCTGGTCAGGGGAACTGGCGGCTGCAGCCGAGCAGCATATAGAACGCCGGAAGGAAGGTTCCATGGAAGACAACTGTGAGCGGCCCGCGGTCTTCCTGCTGGAATATGCCGATGGCCTGCGGACGGCCACCTTGATGCTCAACGGCCACCTGAGCGGCTGGGGCTACGCTGCGCGGAGCGGAGGTCAGGTGCACGGCATGGAGACCTACCTGCACGGCGACCCGCATCCGCACTTCTCGTACCTGACCCTGAACATTCAGGAGCTGTTCGTCACCGGCCAACCCCAGTATCCGGTGGAGCGGACCCTGCTGATCAGCGGGGCACTGGAAGCGCTGATGGAATCCCGCCACCGCGGTCACGTGCGGGTGGAGACACCCCATCTGAACGTGAGTTACCGTTCGTATGAGAAGATGCCCATTCGTCCGACCCAGCCGCGCCCAACCGGAGCCAATGCCATACCCTGGCGCAGCGAAGATTGACAGCGCCGTAAAAACTGCTAGCGCCGCAAAGAGGCCTGCCGGACCAACCGCGTTTCGACAGGTGAATCCGCCGCCCTATGGATCATGCTGCGTGGTGGCGGTGCACCGTGCACTTTTTTCGGTGGAGAACGAGCGCTGGCTGAGTCCCTCGAGGACCACCGCCTGATGCGGGATACATCAGGCGGTGGCATACCAACCGGCTGAGCACACGAAACGATGCGGCTGTGCTCCAGCGTGGCGCCAGGGCCAGGCCAGGCGCTTCCTGCGCGAGGGTGCCGCGGGTGTCTAAACCCAGCCCGCGGCTCTCGCCTGTCTGTATCACTCGGTGAGCACGCGGTACGCGGTCTCGCACCAGGCTATGACCCGTTCGACATCACCGCGAACCGTACTGATGTCTTTCATGATGAACTCGCACTGCATGCCCTGAGACTGGGCCAGCCGGTCCCTGATGTCCGCTTCAGCACGGCCCGCATCGAACCGTTCCTCAGCAAGCAGGGCGGGACTCGGTTTGTGGCTGAAAACATAGGCCTGGTGCGCGTTCGCCGCAGCCTTTGCGACGTCGCACCAGGGACTGATGGATATTTTCCTGAGCCGCGGTACCGTGGCCAGGATGTGCATCTTCGCGTGGACCGGCTCGCAACATCCATAATAGTTGAGTCCGCAACGCTCCATCACCTGGATCTCGTACTGCAGGGCGAATTCTTCGTGCATGGCCGGTGACACCTCGCTGAAGATCTGCGGTGTCGCTCCGCCCCACTGATCCATGGTGGTGATATGCTCCGGGTCGTATCCCGGTTGAGGCAGTTCGTCGGTAAAACTGGCGGCGCCGGAACCGACTCGGTTGAGCGGATGCGGGTAGTCGAGCAGGTTCAGCTGCTCGTACTGAGTCATTCGGGCCAGGAACGAGTCCGTCATACGCCGCATGATGGCATGGATGAAATCCGGCCGTACGGCCAGATCCAACAGGGCTTGCTGCACCCCGGTCCATCGAACCAGCTGATCCCACGCATTGAAGAAATGCTGGCGCGGTCCGCAGGCGCGCACATGCAGACTGTCACTCAGCAGATCCGTGTAGAACCGGATCTGCTCGTGCGTGGCTTCCGCATCGAACCAGACCTCCGGCATCCGGATCTTCTCAATGTCATCGAGGTCCTGAAGGACCGGTTCGTAGTGATGCGAGTAGACATAGGAACCGCCCTGGGGCAGCTGCTGCTCCTGAACGCTCAGCCCATACCCGGCGCCGTGTATGACTTTGGGCACCCACCAGGTGGAGTCGATGACCTCGTCACAGGGCAGGTGCCTCGCCGTGAACAGGGTCCGGCGCAGACGGCTCTCCACCGCCCGCAGCCGGTCGTCGGCGCAGACGCAGCGCAACTCGTCCATGGTTCCTTCGAACTCACCCCAGGGGATCTCCGTTATCCATAGCATGGGGCGCTGCGCCTGCAGGCTGTTGAGCCGCTTCCAGCCTTCTCTTTTTTCCTGCTGTATGGGTTGCGCCGCCATCTCTGCGACCTCTGCCGCCAGTTTCTTCACCACATCGCGATCATCGCTCATACACTCATCTCCTTGTGATGCCATACGACGCTGCTGGCGATTGAAGTCGACGCAAGCGCCTCTCTTCCGGCGGCCTGCTGACGCGCGCCTCTCTTCCGGCGGCCTGCTGGTGACCTGGCCGCAGCCCAAGGCGAGTCCACAACGGACCGCATCAATCGACGACCGGCCCTGGCGTGCGACTGAACTCGCGGAAAAACCGGGCAACCTGCTCGACGATGACTTGCAGCATCTGCTGGCCCAGTTCAGCGCTGGCGGCGGCCGGGTTGTCCGTGTGTCCGGCACTCCGTGCCCACGCGCCATAGGTCTGTACGACGGCGCCGGTCAGGTCCACATCCAGGCCGATGGACGCCCTGGATTGATCCTGTGTCTGGCCACGCGCTTCCTCGTCCACCATATCGGCGCGCAGTGCCAGCACCGCCGAGGTTTCGAACTGGCCGGCATGGCCCGGTATTCGGCCTCCAGGCATCAGGCCGGCCTCCGCCAGAGCCGGCCGGGCAAGGTCCCAGTAGTTGGCCGATGCCACCGTGGCCGGCTCGCCCTGGCGATTGACCAGATCCTGGCTGACGGCGCCAATCAGATCTTTGTTGCCGCCATGGCCGTTGAGCACCACCAGGTGCCGGAATCCGTCCCGCACCAGTCCGGCTAAGACATCCCGGACCACGCCGGAGAACACCTCGCTGGTCAACGACAAGGTGGCTCCAAAGGCATAGTGGTGATGCGAACTGCCGAAGGGCAGGGGCGGCGTGATCACCACCGGCACCGTGTCGGCTGCGGCTCGGGCGGCCCGTTCGGCAACCGTGGTAACGAGCAAGGTGTCCGTCCCCACGGCCAGGTGAGGACCGTGCTGCTCGGTGGCGGCGGTGGGCAGCACGGCGATGGCTCGGGGCGCCACCGCGTTGATCTGTTCGCGGGTCATCTCGTGGAATAATACCGTCATGGGGCCTCCTGTGGCTTGGATGAACATGGGTGCCGGTAGAATTTTACGGTCCGGGCTGCGCCCGTGCGCCCGAACCGCGGGCACACCGGATTCCTTCTGCACAGGACCGGCGGGTTGCACCCGGATCCGCGGAACCGAGTCGAACAGACAGCGTTACCAGCCACGCTGTCAAGTCCCGGTAGCTGGTACTTACGGGGCCTGTTGATCCCAGGCCGACTAATCGGCATATTCGATGCAGTCCAGTCCTCAACCGGCGGAGCCTGCCATGCCCATCGTCGTCGTCGCCGAAAAGCCCAGCGTGGCCAGGGACATTGCCCGCGTAATGGGTGCCCGAAGAAAGGGTGAAGGATTCCTGGAAGGGCAAGGATACGTGATCACCTGGGCCCTCGGTCACCTGGTGGAATTCGCCGAACCCGATGAATACGGCGCCCCCTGGAACGAACGCTGGTCCTTTGCTCAGTTGCCCATCATTCCGGACCCCTGGAAGCTGCGTCTGGTCCGCCGTACAGCCGCTCAGTATACCATCGTCAAGAAGCTCATCAATGCCGCCGATACCTCCCGGATCATCTGCGCCACGGATGCCGGCCGGGAGGGCGAGAACATTTTCCGTCTGATGTACGAGCACGCCCGTTGCACGCGTCCGGTGCAACGCCTGTGGATCTCCAGTCTCACGGATACGGCCATCCGTGCCGGTTTCGAGCGGCTCCAGGACAGTACGGATTTCGACCCGTTGGCCGCCGCGGCGCGGATCCGGGCGCAGGCGGACTGGCTCGTCGGCATGAACCTGACCCGGGCATACACCGTGCACAACAAGGTGCTGTGTACCATCGGCAGGGTGCAGACGCCGGCGCTGGCCATGCTCGTACAGCGGGACGAGCAGATCGTCAGCTTCAGGAAGGAATTCTACTACGAGCTTGTGGCCCGGCTGAGGGAGGGGTTCAAGGCCCGGTACAGTGCCGGCGGAGAGACCCGCATTGACTCCAGGGAGAAGGCCGAGCAACTGCACAGGACTCTCAGTGTTCACACACGAGGCACCGTCCAAACCACGGATTCCAAGGACCGGCGCCATCATCCGCCTCCGTTGTTCGATCTGAACAGCCTGCAACGGGAAGCCAACCGCCGGTTTGGATTCACCGCCGCAGCAACGCTCAAGCACGCTCAGGCTCTGTACGAGACCCACAAACTGATCTCCTACCCGCGGACGGAAAGCCGGCATATTCCGGAAGACATGGTACCCGAGCTTCCCGGGATTCTGCAGAACCTGGAGCATCCGCAGGCGGAGACCGCGCTACGGCGTCTGCGCCAGGGACATCGTCCGGGAAAAGGGTTCGTGGACCGCACGCGGCTCACGGATCACCACGCCATCATACCCACTGGTCAGAAAGCCGGAACCCGGCTGGCCCCGGAGCTGAAGCGGATTTACGACCTGGTTTGCGCCCGTTTCGTGGCCGTTTTCCTCCCGGACCAGATCGTTCGGGAGACGGCTGTCGAGCTGGACATCGGCGGCGCGACATTCGTGGCCCGCGGCAGCATCGTGCGACAGGCCGGATGGACCGTGGTCGAACGGCAGCCCCGGAGCGGCGCATCCGCTGCAACAGAACAGGCCGTAAGCGGCGGAGGCGGGGGAAGCGGGGCGGACCGGACACACACCGGTGTTCCTGATGGGATCGCATCGGAAGCGGATGACCGGGAAGCGATGGTGCTGGCGGCGCTGCGCGCCGGGCAGGAGGTGCATGTGGACGGCTTGGAGGTCCTGGAGAAGGAAACGCGTCCACCCCGGCCCCATACGGATGCCACATTGCTACTGGCCATGCGCAATGCCGGCCGCCAGATCGAGGATGAGGAACTGGCCGCGGCCATGAAGCACTCCGGTCTGGGCACGCCGGCCACCCGCGCCGAGACCATCGAGAAGTTGATCCGTTCAGGATATGTGCGCCGCGAACGCCGCCAACTGCGATCCACAGATAAAGGCAGGGCGCTGATCGCCATGGTGGCCGAACCGCTGCGCAGTCCGGAACTGACGGCTACGTGGGAGCAGCAACTGCAGGACGTGGAAGAAGGCAAACTGGCGGCAAGTGAGTACTACCAGCGGATCACCGCATTCGTGCAGAATCTGGTTCCGCAGGTAGCGGCCGGCCAGGCCATGTCCGCCGCGCAGGTGGCCGCCGCGCGACAGCAGCAACCCGGCACGCCGCAGCGGGGCAGAAAGCGGGGAAGACGCGGCAGCGTTCCGCGGGCCACGGATCTGGGGAAATGCCCGGTGTGTCAGCAGGGCGATGTCGTGGAGACGCCCAGGGCCTATGGCTGCAGTCGCTACCGGGAGGGCTGTGGTTTCACCATATGGAAGAGCATGGCCCAACGCCAGCTGCCGCGAAAAACCGTTCAGCAGCTGATCCAGACCGGAAGCGCCGGGCCGATGGAGGGATTCACCGCCAGAAGCGGCAAGGCGTTCAGTGCGCGGCTGCGGTTGGACTCGAACGGCAAGGTGGAGTTTGTCTTCGAGGGCCACGCGCGCCCCTCGGCCACCTTGCCCACGTCGCCCTCTAAAAAATCCAGCGGCGAATCCAGCGGCGAATCCAGCGACCCGAATGCCGCGTCTAGACGCCCGGACCCAGCCGTAACGCGCGACCCGGCCCCCCCCCACCCGGCTGTGCCAGTGGCTGGATCGCCAAGAGGCCGTGCCGGCGGATCCGGCCTCTCCACCTCCAAGCCGTCGTCAACACGCGATGGCAGGGTATCGCCAGCGGCCCCGCCGGCCGGCAGTCGCACCGACTCCGACGCCGGTGCGACTGCGCCGACACGGGCCATATGGCCGCCGTGTCCCCGCTGTGGTCATGCCACCATCATCGAAGGTCAGCGCGGATACGGCTGCAGTCGCTACCGCGAAGGGTGCAGCTTTGTGGTGTGGAAGGTGATAGCGGGGAAGAAACTCACCGAGAACCAGGTCCGCACTCTGATCGGTACAGGCCGCACGCGCATCATCCGCGGCTTCCGCGCTGAAGACGGGCGCCGGTACGCAGCACGCTTGAGGCTGGATGTGGCCGGCACGGTCGTCCAGCAACCTGTGGACGACGCTTGAAGCTGCCGCCACATCCTCGATTAGGCGAAATACGGCTGTGTACGGTACCAATAAGGGATTGGCAGAACCCGCAGTATGCGGCATCGCTGGGTGTATCGCACGGATCAACTCATGCGTGGTTCGGACTGCGCGGCTGCGCCCCATCCTGCAGTCTGCCGTTCACAGCCCCATGTCATCCCGGACCGCGGCAAACTGCTGCAGCGCGTAATCCAGATCCTCGCGAGAGTGTGCCGCCGAAACCTGTGTGCGGATCCGCGCCTGCCCTTGGGGCACGACCGGATAGAAGAAACCGATGACATACACACCCTTCTCCAGCATACGCGCCGCCATGTCCTGAGCGAGCTCCGCCTCGCCCAGCATGATGGGCACGATGGGATGATCTCCCGGGAGGATCCGGAAGCCCATATCGTTCAGTTGCTGGCGGAAGTATGCCGTGTTGTCCCGGAGCCGGTGGCGCAGATCGTCCGCCGCCGCGGCGATCTCCAATGCCTTGATCGACGCCGCGGCAATGCTGGGTGCCAGGGTATTCGAGAACAGGTACGGCCGCGAGCGTTGCCGCAGCATGGCGATGAGTTCGGCGCGGCCGCTGGTGTACCCGCCACTAGCGCCGCCCAGCGCCTTGCCCAGCGTTCCGGTGATCAGGTCGACGCGCGACTGAACACCGCAGTGTTCGGGCGTACCCCGACCCGTGGGTCCGACGAAGCCCACGGCGTGCGAGTCGTCGACCATGACCAGTGCCTGGTAACGCTCCGCCAGGTCACAGATACCCTGCAGGTCGGCGTAGTAGCCATCCATGGAAAACACCCCGTCCGTGGCAATCATACGAAACCGGGCCCCCTCGGCCTGGTGCAGCTGTGCCTCCAGATCCTCCATGTCCGAATTGCGGTACCGGAACCGCTGCGCCTTGCACAGCCGGATGCCGTCGATGATGCTGGCATGGTTCAGCGCGTCGCTGAACACGGCATCCTCCGCCCCGAGCAACGTTTCGAACAGACCGCCGTTGGCGTCGAAACAGGAGGTGTACAGAATGGTGTCTTCCGTTCCCAGGAAGTCGCTGATGCGCTCCTCCAGCTGATGATGGATCTGCTGCGTTCCGCATATGAAACGCACCGAGGACAACCCGTAGCCCCAATGCTCGTAGCTGTCCCGCGCCGCTACCACCACCTCCGGATGGTTGGCCATGCCCAGGTAATTATTGGCGCACATGTTGAGGACCTCGCGGCCTCCCGCCAGCCGGATCGACGCCTGCTGCGGCGTGGTGATGATGCGCTCGTCTTTATACAGACTGGCGGCACGGATATCGTCCAGTTGTGCGTTGATATATTCCAGCATGGAGGCTGTCAGCATCAGTCGTTCCTTTCATGGTTGTCGCTGAGCCAGTCTATGATCACCTTGCCTGACTGGCCGGACCGCATGACGTCAAAAGCATCTTGGAACTGCTCTTGTTGAAATCTATGGGTGATGACTGGCGTGATATCCAGCCCGCTTTGCACCATAACCGTCATTTTGTACCAGGTTTCATACATCTCCCGGCCGTATATGCCCTGTATGGTCAAGCTGTTGAACACCACTTTATCCCAGTCGATAGCGGTATTGTCTGCGGGTATGCCCAGCAGTGCGATCTTGCCTCCGTGACACATGACGGAGAGCATGTCGCGAAATGCGGAGGGATTCCCGGACATTTCCAGTCCCACGTCGAATCCTTCCTTCATGCCCAACTGCTGCATCACTTCGGCGAGTTTGTGATTCCGGACGTCCAGGGCAACCGTGGCTCCCATGCGGCGGGCCAGGTCGAGGCGGTAGGGGTTGACGTCTGTGACAACCACATGCCGGGCTCCGGCATGCCGGACGATGGCCGCGGCCATGCAACCGATGGGTCCGGCACCCGTGATCAGCACGTCTTCGCCCAGAACGTCGTAAGACAAGGCAGAGTGCGTGGCATTGCCAAACGGATCAAAGCAGGTAAGCACGTTCAGAGGAATAGCCGGATCACAGTGCCAGACATTGGTCACGGGAATGCAGAGATAGTCCGCAAAGGCGCCGGACCGGTTGACCCCGACACCGCTGGTATCCTTGCACAGATGCCGGCGTCCCGCCAGACAGTTGCGACAGCGTCCGCAGACCAGGTGACCCTCGCCGGTGACGATATCTCCGATCTGAAAGTCGTGCACGTTGGCACCGGTAGCGGCCACGGTTCCGACGAATTCGTGACCTATGACCATAGGCACGGGGATGGTCCTCTGCGACCAGGCATCCCAGTTGTAGATGTGGACATCTGTTCCACAGATAGAGACTTTACGGATGGCGATGAGTACATCGTTCAGGCCGGGTTCCATTACCGGAACCTCCTCCATCCACAGGCCGGGTTCCGGTCTGCTCTTGACCAGCGCACGCATGGTAGTCACGTTGTCCTCCCTTCGCCAACCGGAGACCCATGGTCGTTCGCAACAGCTGAGGCATGAGACCGAACGCAAAAAGGCCCGATACCATGCGGCTCGGGCCCGCCAAAGCTCGTCCAGATGGCCTTTTAGCAGATTGGTTATAGTGGCCGCAACAGGCCGCAAATCACCACTATGTGCAGGAGAAAATTGCAGCGGAAATGGAATCGTGTCAACCGGGAAGCCGGCGCCGGGCGGTATGCGCTGGGCTCAGTCTGGAGATTCCAGCGTCACCGGGCGGTATGCGCTGGGCTCAGTCTGGAGATTCCAGCGTCGCCAGGCTCAACTCGTCAAAGGCGTTCAGCGAACGCAGCTTGATGTGCGCCGCGCCGAACTGGACCTGGTCATAGTAATGCGCATCCGGTACCGCAACCACCCGCATGCGGGCTGCCAACGCCGCGATCATACCGGCAAACGAGTCTTCGAAGACCAGGCACCTGGCTGGATCCGCGCCCAGCCGCTCCGCCGTGCGCAGAAATACGCCGGGATGCGGTTTTCCGTAAGGTTCGTCCTCGGCCGACTGCAGTAGTGCGAAGTAATGGGCGATGTCCAGCTTGTTCACCACCGCGTCGATAAGGCGCTGCGATGATGACGAAGCGATGGCCATGGGTGTATCCCGTGCCTGGAAAAAATTCAGGATGTGATCTACCCCCTCCATGGGCCTGGCCTTTTCCTGCACCAGCCCCACCACCACGTCCACGATGTCTCGCTGGACTGCCTCCAGGCTGGGATGGTTCCAGGGCTTCACCGAATGCCAGTGGCGCACCACCTCGTCTACCCGCGTTCCCATGGTCTGCATGCACATGGCATCTGTGAGATGAATACCCACCCGGGGAAAGACTGCCTGCTCCGCCTGCCGCCAGAACGGCTCGGAGTCCACCAGCAGTCCGTCCATGTCGAAGATCACCGCTTGCACTGGTTCGCTCACTTCATTCTCCTTCCGTCTACCGACAACACGGGTTCGGCCCGCCCAGACCGCGAAGCGCGTATTAGTCTGCACGCCAGGGCACATGACGAAGGGCGCGCAGCATAGTTCCGCGGCGCGCCCTGGTTTCACACGTAAACTACAGGCTCCCGGCAAGAACAGCCCTGGAGCGCGGCTGCGGCTGCCGCGCAGCGGTGGCGCCGGCAGGAACGCTCTATTCGGTAGATTGCCCGTAGAAGGGGTTGTCACCCTGGCCGTGCTCTGTGACATCAACCACTTCCACCACCTCTGGAACGGCTTCCTTGACCATGCGCTCGATACCTTCTTTCAAGGTCACTCTGGCCATAGCGCATCCCTGGCAGCCGCCACCCAGCTCCACGTAGACCTTGTTATCCTGTACGTCCATCAGCGTGACGTACCCGTTGTGACTGGCCAGCGCCGGGTTCACCTGTTCCTCGATCACCGCAACCACCTTCTCCGCCAGCGTCCCCTTGAGTTCCTCCGGCAGACGAGAAGGAGTCTCGACCTTGAAACCACTGCCCATCATCCCATCCACATAGTCTACCGTTGCCTCTTCAAGCAGGGGAGCACTCTCAGCATCCACGTACACATCCAGTCCGTCCAGCGACAACCTGGTGTCATCCGGTCCGATCTGATCATCTCCCATGAAGGCCAGACGGTAGTCCACCTTGAAAGGAGACTTGGCGCGCGCCCCTACGCGCAGGCCAGTGATGGCCGCGTCATTCTCCTCGATGAGTTCGACGATTTTGGCCTTCGCGTTGTCCGTAATCTTGAGCATGCCGCACCTCTTGCTGGTTTTTCCTTAGCGCCGTGAGTTGGCGTGGGTATGGAAGTGGGAAAATACACACCGGCCACCCCGCGTCAACCTCGTCAGCCTCGTACACCGGCGGCCCGGGCCAGGGCTCCGTTGGCTCAACGGCGTCACGTGTCGGATCAGCGCTGCAGCAGGCGGTAGATCCCCAGGGCCACGACTCGGGTTCCGGCGTAAAGATCATCCAGGATGGCGTACTCACCGGCACCGTGAGCCGTGCCGGGCGATCCAGCGCCAATACCCACCGCGGGAATACCTAACTGACGAGCCAGATGGGCTGCATCGAACCAGGCCTGCAGGGGACGGGCTTGTACGGGCTGGCCGCGCACCTCCGAGGCGACTGCCACCAGATTTCTGAGGCGCGCATCACCCGGATCGCACCAATATGGATACACATCCTTGATCCAGCTGACGTCTACCGGGTGCCGGGCGAACCACTCATCGCGGGTGTCCAATCTACCCATGGCATGCTCGAAACGGGACCGAAACAGGCGACCGTCCCAGTGACCCTCCTGCTGTTCGGCCCGGCTTGCGTCCTGGGCATCGTAGTTCAAGTTGATCTGCAACTCCGCCTGGCCGGGCACGATGGCCGGCAAGGTACCAGCGCGAAACACGCCTATGTTCACCGGACAGTGAGGAAAACGCTCCGTGTGCTCGCGTGCGAATGCATCCACGGCTTCCTTGACGACGATAGCTTTGTCCAGCGCGCTGACCGCCCCGCCAACCGAGCCATGTCCCGATTGGCCGTGCACCAGTATACGGGCCGTGGCCACGCCGTTGCATCCTATACTGACATTCGTCCGGTCTCCGTCCAGACACAGCGCGATGTCGCCGGTGACTCCGGCCAGGCAGCAGGCCAGCGTTCCGGCGCCGGCACCGTTGCACTCCTCGTCGACCACGGATTCGAAAATAATGCGGCCGTTCAAGCCGCTGGCGTTGTCCAGCAGAGCGGCCACGGCGATCAGTCCCATGATCGTATTACCCTTGCTGTCCGAACTGCCGCGTCCGAACAGGCGGCCGTCTGCCACGACGGGGTCGAAAGGGTCGAACTCCATACCGGCTGTGCCCACCGTATCCATGTGGTTGTTCAGCAGTATGGTGGGACCGTCTCCGGTTCCCAGCACCCACTCGGCGACCACGTTCTCCCGATCATTCCAGCACCGGTCGACGGGACCGATCAGACCGCCGCGCTCGTATACATCCTGTGGAACCGGTATGCGTCTGACCCTCGCCCCCAGTTCCTGCAAACGCTGTTCCAACCACGACTGCCCGGCGGCCTCGCTACCGGCCGATGCATCGCCCGAGTACGGGTTTACGGTGGGTATGGCGATCAACTGACAGGTCCATTCCAGTTGCTGTTGCTCCAGGTCACGCACAGTCTGTAGCAGCGTGGTCTCTCGAGCGTCCATCGGCGTGTTCGTCTCCTGGCAAGCGGTATCGATCCCCGCACGTCCACTGGGAGCCGGGCGACCCTTTGCGGCCGCGCCGGCAAGGATTACTCGAACTGTTGGCGAAATCGATCGAACTGCTCCCGCAACGAATACAGTTCGGCCCGTACCGCCTCCATTTCCTTTTCGAGACCGGTGACACGGTCGTCATCCGGGGGACTGATGGTGATCGCGGTTTCCGGTGATTCGGAGTCGACCTCAGGCGGCGGTGTAAAGGTGTGCGTGTACCGCTGTTCCTTCTGGCCAGGTACCCGGGGTAGTAGAACCACCAGTGGGCCTGTCTGGCGGTTCGTCAACTCGTCCAGCGTACGCTGTACCTCGTTCAGGTCGGCAAACGTGTACAGCCTGCCGGTACGCCCGCGAATCTCGCCGGCTGTCTGTGCACCGCGCAACATCAGGACACACAATACCGCCGTCTGAGGCGGCGTCAACTCCAGCTTGCCGGCCAGCAGATGATAGTGCTTCGGCACCCTCATATCGGCGCCGCTCACAGTGCGTGCCAGTCCCCGATCGCGCAAACCCTGGAGGGCCTGTGTGACCGTCTTCTCGTCGTACTGGACTACCGGGTTGCGGTTGGATTTCTGGTTGCAGGCCGCAACCAGTGCGTTGAGGGTCAAAGGATAGTACTCCGGAGTGGTGTGCTGTTTCTCGACCAGCGCGCCCAGCACCCTTACCTGAACCGGATCCAGAGCGATGGCCGTGGCGATGTGGGGTGGATCTTCTCCCATCAACTGTCTCCTAAAGCTCAGTCTCTTGACTGTTCGTTTGCTGAAGATGCGGCTTCCAGGAATACCAGTGTTGCCCCCCAGCCCCCTTCTCCCATACCGCCCAACCGGAACCCCCTCACATAGGGAAGACGGCGAAGCACGGCATGAACGCGCTGTCCAAGAGTGCCGGTTCCCTTACCATGTACGATCCGCACCTGCAGTATGCTGCGCTCCCGGCACGCCTCCAGGTAGTCCGGGATGAGCCGGCCTGCATCTTTCGGGTGAAATGTATGCAGGTCCAGTGTGCCGTCTATGGGGACTTCGACCGGTTGCGGCGACGGTGGCGTCTTCATGATCTCAACCTGTGGCCTGTCCGATGCTGACGGGTAACCATGTCCATACCAGGTTGCCCTACATTCATGCTGCTGCAGTGCCTCCGCCGACGCTCGAACGACGCTGCCTGGTTCCCGCACGCATCGGTTGGAAGTGCCTGGAAACACCACCAACCGGTGTGGTCAGGGAAGGATGCGGCGCGCCTCGATGTAGAAACGTTTTTCGTCCGCCTGGCCCATGGAGAACGTCTTGCGGGGGAAGGCTCCGTCCAGCATGATGGTGCGGAACAGATCGTGTTTGGTCACGGCCGGGAAGACGAGGCCGGCGGAGCGGGGTGAGGAAGCCAGTTCCAGGAGCGTATCATCACCATGTATGTAATCCAGCCGGACCTCGGGACGGGACTCCAGGTATGCGTCCAGGAATGCCTGCACGGACGCTACCTTCAGATGATGCCTGGGATCCTCCATTTCGAGCGCCCGGCAGGTGCCTTCGGCCAGGAACAGGATCCCGCTCGAGTCATCGGGAAGCTCGCCGCTTTCCGGAGGGCAGGATAAGGCGTGGTGCTGGAAGGGGATGTGCAGATCCCGGTAATACGCTTCCATGGAGGCCAGAAGATCCTGGACATCCACGTCCAGTACGATGCGATGGATAGGCTCGAAACGCAACCCATCGTCGTGCACGTTGACCAGTTCCACCAGGGCATGACGGGCCGGATGACAGGCCAGCCGGGCCGGATCCGATACTGAAGCCTTGAGCCGCTCCCATACTTCCTTCGCCGCTGCCAGCGAATGATTCCCGTCACCAATCGCATAAAGCAGCGGAGCACGGGCGCTGCTGGTGGCGTCAACCTGTGACTCGAGCAACCGCCCCAGGGCATCGGCCACCTGCCGGATCAATCCCGGCTGCGCCACATGCCGTCCGCGCACGTGCCCACCTCCCTGCATCAGGTCGAAATCGTACAACACGGGCAGATCCTCCTGCAACAGAGGCTCTATCACCGTGCCGTCAGGATCGTCGATCAGCACCATGATATGGGGCACTTCCAACGGTGCCTCCTGACGAATCTCGATGCGCGCTGGTAGGCGATCGACCAGCGTTCCCTCACTGGCACGTATCAGGCTGGAGGCGCCGGTGCGGTAGTCATATTGCTCCAGGTCCAGAGCTACGACAAGGCCGTGCCGCGATGGCGTCAGGGCGGTCTGCCGCTCCACGACGACGAAGCCCGGCTCACGAGGGCAGAGAATACCCTCGTCCAGATATTCCCGCATCGTATTGCGGATACCGGCAATGCGTTCGGCTCGATCGTCCGCATCCAGGTATACCTCGGGGAAAATCAGGCGCAGGGCCGAAGGACTGTCTCCCACGAACCGGTCCACTTCTTCCCAGTATTCAGGCTGCCAGGTGTACTGATCGCACGCTACCACTGCGAACCGGTGGTAGGGTATACCGTCCCGTGGCAGCCATACGATGGGTACGTGCAGGGCGATGTTCGGATAGGTGTACGTTACGTCCATCTTGGCTCCCGTTCAGCTGCGTCGCCGGCTGAGACCCAGTTTGCCCTCCACCGGGGTCCTGGGATCTCCGGATAAAAGATCGGCATGGTGCTCCACCACCTTGCGCACAGCAGCCGCATGGGCTTCGATGACTTCCTTGTCGAACCGCTTGAACCACGGAATACCATACACCCGTTCCTGCACGGCTTCAGAGACGGGCAGAGATCCCGGACCCTGACGGCAGTCCACCCCGATCGGTAGATTGGCGATACTGCTCGGCCGGCCAACACCGTAGATGTCCACCGTGTGCATCAGCGGATGTAGATGCAGTGCCTTGTTGCAGCCGGGGCTGAAACCGCCCACACCCTCGGCCCGGACCGCTTCACAGAACCGCGACACCGACAAGCCGCCCAGCTCCTCGCTCTTGTAGATCCCTTTGCAGGCGTACCATCCGCCCTTAGTCGTCCCTGGATCGGTGGGGCGGTGGCTGTCGAGACCGGGTACACCGTCCAGCTGATCCCAGAAGTAGTTCATGGACCGGTCGATCTCGGCCATTTCTTTGTCATACTTGTCAACCTGGTGCAGGCCCACGATCGAGGACAGCTGGTGCATGCGGTTTTTATACCCGCCCCATGGCAGCCCGGCGGCTTGGCGCAGTTCCTCGGTCTCGATCTCGCCATGGCGGGCGTAATGGCCCCACAACAGGGCACGTTCGTACAGCGTACGATCATTGGTGCACAGTATCCCTCCCTCGCCGATGGCCAGGGATTTGCCCGACATCAGCGACATGGCCGCGACATCTCCCAATGTACCGACTTTTTGACCTTTGTATAGCGCGCCGTGGGCATGGGAGACGTCCTCGATGACCTTCAGACCGTGCTTCCGGGCAATCGCCATGATGCGGTCCATGTCGGCCGGCATCGCCACGTAATGAACCACCATCACCGCCTTGGTGCGCTCGGTGATCCGCTGCTCGAGATCATCCGGATCGACGTTCAGGGTTTCCGGCAGAATATCAGCGAAGACCACGGAAGCCCCCAGGCTCAACGCCTGAATACAGCTGGCCCAGTAGGTGATGCTGGGGCTGATCAGCTCATCGCCGTGCCCCAGACCACAAGCCCACATGGCCGCCAGCAGGGCGGCGGTTCCCGTATTGTGCGCCAGCGCGTATTCCGTACCCTGCCATTGGGCGAATTTGCGCTCAAACTGTCGAGTGATGTCGGTGCCTGACATGTTGCCACTGCGCAAAACCTCGAGAACCCCTTGTTCCATCTCAGGGGTTACGATGGGCCAGTTGAAAAATTCACTGTAATCTTGGGCCAGGGCCTTGTCGCCACCAAGAAGGGCCAGCTTGCTCACGATGCAGCTCCTTTCGCGTTGTTGTCCCATGTCCGGTGATCGAAACCCCGCTTTCATCACCGGCTGCCGCGGACTGGTTGCCCACCAGCTAGCTGGTAGGCGCGTACGTTCGTATTCAAATCATGACCGGACCGCCCGGATGCGGCGATCCTGCTGCCTTTGCCTTGCAGGCGGTAACTTCCTGCGTCAAACCCTCCACCACATCCTCGATGCTGCGCTTGCCTACTTCCCATGCACCGATGGCATGATGGAATGTCAGTCCCTGGGATGCGGCGGAGTCCTTTAGCTGACTGATCTTGCGCTCGGCGCCGCTGCGGTCGGAGTCGAACAAGATGACGATCTCGTCTCCCGAATACCACCGGGCGACGATATCGCTGCGGCGAAAAGGCATGGAGAAAGCCGCCTTGACGCGGCGGTCCACCTCCACATATCCCAGCCGTTCATTGAGCATGCGAATCTGGTTCAGGTCGATGAATGAAACGACGCGCCGGCCGCGCGGCATAACCTGACAGAACTGCAGAAACGCACGGCGCGTCCACATGCCGAAGGCGTCATCCCAGCTGAGTTCGCGCACTTGCTGGCGCAGTCTGCGCAGCTCTCGATCGAAACCATACAACCGGCCGATCCACTTGCGCAGCATGGGGATTCATCACTCCAGCGCGAATGCAGCCGGCGCCGCTTGCGTGGTAAAGAACCGCGCGCGGGACGCGGCCGCCGGAAAAGCGTCGCGGTACCTTTCCGACCAGACGGTCAGAAAATCATCGGCCTTTTCTCCGTCTATCATGGCCCAGACGCTGCCGCCGAAACCCGCCCCGAAGGCTGAGGCCGCATGCGCTCCCAATTCCCGGGCCATGCGGGCCAGCGCTACGGTCTCCTCGACCTGGTTGCCCAGCAGGGTATCGGTCAGTTCCTGCGAACGGTCCACCAGCTTGCCGAATGTGGCCAGATCACCGTCGGCCAGCGCATCACCCGCCGGCCCGACGATGTGGTGATTTTCCTCCATGTAGTGATCGAAACGCTGAACCAGTTCGTCAGGACTGAAGCCGTCCATGGTGGTATTTGCCAACAGGTTGCGCAGCTGGTCCGAGCGTGACGGTTCGGCGGCCAGGATTTCCTCCAGATAGACCTCAGCGCCGCCGGTATGCTGGCGCCATATTTTGACCATGGTCTGCACCAGCCGGGAAGCGCGGTTGTACTGGTCCTGGGCGGCACCGGTTTTTTCCGCCACGACACCACTGAAGGCCAGCGCGAAAACGCACCCGGAAGGCATGGGGATGTACCGTTCGAAGCGAGCGGGGCAATAACCGAACTGACCGAGCCGGCCGGGTTGCGAGCAGAGTATCGCGGTATGGTCTTCACTGCCGCCAAACGTGCCTACTCCCTGATCGCCAAGGAGACTACCGAACGTCTGCCCGTTTTCGACCGTACCCAGATATGCTGCCAGCGCCAGCGGACTGTCGATAACCTGCCGGTGTTCAAGAGTCTGGTCGAGCCGGTTTATACGAGCCAGCACCAGGTAGGTAGCGATCATCATGGCCGAGGAACTGCTCATACCCGAAGCCGGGGGAAGATCGCTGATGAATGCCGCATCAGCCCCCTTGCGCGCGGCTCCAAAGTTTCTGGCCAACCGCCGGGCGACGGTCATGGGGTAGTTGGACCAGTGTCCGTGCGCGGCCCGCAGTTCAGGATGCATGGCGAACTCCACGGTCTCACCGCCGGCCACGGCGCGGAGCCGGACCGTGGCGTCCTCCCGCGGACTGGCAACCATACAGAAACCCTGCTCTACGGCGTTGACGATCGTGTGCCCTCCGGCGTAGTCTGTGTGCTTACCCAGCACCTCTATGCGTCCGGGTACAAAGCAGGCCTGGGCCGGAGAGCCCACATCGACCCCCATATCCTGCAGAGCGGCGGCAGCCCGGCCGAATAACCCGGCTTTGGCCGCTACACCGCCGGCGTGCAGTCCCCGGGTGCACAGTACCTGCTCGCGCCAGTCACGGTCCAGAACTCGTGCCAGCTTCACAACCTCACCTCCATTCCTGCCAGCCGTCGCGCCACACCCTCCACATCCCGACGACTGGATAGATCGAGCACGGCGGCATCGAACATCACGGCACGGAATCCGACATTCAGGGTGTCTATGGCATACTGTACGGCATCGGGGATCTCCAGTTCACCGCGAGGTGAAGGACTAATAGCTCGACAGGCTGGGAATATTCGTGCATCGAAACGCCAGCAGTTCATGCTGACTCCCACCGGTTCCGGCAGGGCGTCGACTACGCTCTGGTCCGGTTTCTCTATGATCCGGCGCATCAGACCGTCAGGTCCGATATCCACCACGGCGAAACGCAGCAGGCGTTCCGCTGGAATATTGCTGCCCTTGAGCATGCCTGCACGCGTATACACCGGCAGTCCCGGCCCGGAGAGCTGCCGCATGGCGCACAAGGATTCGACCGGATAGTAGTTGTCTGAATTGACCATGAGAAAAGGTCCGTCAGCCGCGAACTCGGCCGCGGCCAGTACCGCATCAGCCGTGCCCAGCGGTTCCTGTTGCACGGCGAAATCCACGGTCAGCCGCTGGTACTGCAGGATCCGACCGTAGTACTCGCGCAGTTCATGGTGCTCTGGCCCGATGACGAGGCAGATCCGGCGATATCCCGCATCAGCAAGCGCGGAGAGCACATAGTCCAGAAAAGGACGTTCGATAGGCATCAGGGCCTTGATGCCTCTGGCGGCAACGGCCTGCTGCTCGTGAGTGAGATGCACCGTTTCGTCCTTCGTGCGCATGCGCGTCCCCAGCCCCCGAGCCAGGATCACCGCTTTATCCATCGCCTCCCCTCCTGTATTCATTGCGGCCCATGCAAAGACGATCAACACGCTTGGCAAAGTGGAGATCGGCCGCGTATCAAGCTCCTGGTTTCCTCTTCGTATGGCGGTTTCCGGGAGCGGCTGCCGGCCGGATTACCCGGTTATTACAGGCGCGTGGAGCCGGCCGGAGTACATGGAGCGCTGCAGAGCAGGCTCCCGCTCGCCTCGGTCAACCCGCGTCGGTCAATTCCAGATCAGGGCTGCCATCGTCGCGCAGCCGCAAGGATGCCCGGGTTCTGCCTTCCTGGTCATACAGATCGAGGCGTGGGCGTCCGTCCTGGCGCACTCCAAGACCAACCCGAAACCGCTGGTGTGGATCCAACAGACCCAGCCAGGCCAGACCCTCTTCCAGCACTCCCAGCATGCTACGGGTGCGCCCTTCCTCGTCATGCAACTCGAGCAGGGCCATACCGTCCTGCCGCAGACTCAGACACGCCCGCATGTTGTTTCTGTCATCGCGCAAGATAATCTGCGGGTTCTCGTCAGGTCCTGCACCCAGCTCAAGGCGGACACGGCCATCGCTGCCGAGGATGCTTACACGGCCCATGTCTCCTTCGGCCGCCAGTCCCAGCGCCAGCCGGGGAGTGCCGTTGTGGCCATGCAGGCCCAATCCGGCGCCACCATCCTCCGTCATGCCCAGGCCTGCTCGTGTTACTCCATTCTCATCGTAGAGCTCCAGGAATGACGCGCCATCGTCGCCAATCCCCCAAACTGTCCGCACAGTGCCTTCAGCATCCCGCAAGCATATACCGGGCATTGGGTCTGCGGTCAGGCCGAACTGCGCCCGGCTTTGTCCCCGTTCGTCGAGCAACACCACCCTGGGCCCATCACCATCATCCGCTTCCGCATCCAGAACAAGGCGGCGCCGCCCGGACCGGTCGTGCAGCACCAGCTGCCGTTGACGAAAGCCGCGCCGGCGCAGGAAAACCAGCAAGGCCACGCCGAACACGGCAACCGTCAGCCGAAGCGTCCAGCGTAGAGTGCGCAGCGTGCGCTGCGTGCGCCGCTGCTGGTCCATGAACTCCAGCATGACGGCGGCCACGCTGTCAGGCTGAAGCGACGCATCTCCGGCAAGCCGGTTGATGCGCGCCTCCAGATCGCGGTGAGACGACTGTCCGTCAACCGGCAAGGCTGACAACAACAACATGGTCAGGCACACCAGCAGCGCGCTAGAACCAGCCAGCTTTGCCAGGGCCGGAAACTGAGCCGTGGCGGAAGTAGATGGCAACATTCAGGACCGGCTCTGCCCGTTTTTCTGCAGAAGCGCGGTGGCACAGAGTTCATAGCTGGCATCTGTATCAGGCAGTTCTTCCAGATAGACGGTAAACCGGGCAGGCAGACCATTCTCCGGCATCTTCTGGGCCCAGTACCGGGCGTAGGCCTCGCCATATGCCGCTCGTATACGCTTTTTCTCCCGAGCATAGCCTTCCGGATCCACCCGCGAATCCGGAGACTTGGGCGCGGCACCGAACGAGTGCACTTCCAGGAAATCCAGATCGGCCAGGGAGTCGCAGATGCCCGCGGTCCGGACATAGTGCTCCCAGGTATCGAAAACTCGGGGGATCTCGCGTTCCGGATCCATGACAGCCGTGTCCTTCAGGGCCAGTTCGTTGGTAGCCGCGCGAGCTCCTGTCATGCCTACGAAACGTATCTTGAGATCACCGTTGTCCAATTCTTCCACGACCAGATCGGAGAAATGGTTGTTGGTCTTCTTACGGTAGTACGTCACGCGGCCGCGCTGGCGGATATCCCAGTCCATACTACTGCTCCCTGATTTGGGGGTGCGGCGATACGTCCCTATTATTGGTCGACTTACTGGTCGACGACAAGAGCCCTGACACGCAAGGCCGAACCGCCGCGTTGTCGCTGGCGGAGCGGGCTCTGGTTGACATGATACAACCGGATGGACGTAACAGCAAGATACCCGGGGAGGTTATGCATACTCTGATCGATCGATCGCTGATACCCCGTGCCCATTGCGAGTACGTAGTCGTCGCCGACACCCACTTCATGCGACCTCCGGGATCGCGTCGGCTGGAATTTGCATCCAGACGATTGCAGACCGCCCGGACGCAGATAGCGGTGCGGCTGCTCACCGCTCTGGAGCCGGACTTCGTGGTCCACCTGGGCGACCTGGTGCAGGAGTATCCGGACACTGCCGATTTCGAGCCTGCTCTTGAGGAGGCCCTTGGCCAACTGCGCTCGACCGGACTGGAGTGGCGCTTTGTTCCCGGCAATCACGATGTCGGCGACAAACCGGATCCGACCATGCCGGTGCACCCGGTGACCGCCGCCAGCCTGGATGCCTATGAACGACGGTACGGGCGATCGTATTACTTTTTCGATCACGGTGAAGTCCGCCATGTAGTATTGAATGCGCAGTTGTTCAACACGGGCCTGCGCCAGGCAGCGGAGCAGCAGGAATGGATGGAGTCATTGTTGGATGAGACACCAGTCGGGCGGCTGGTGGTGTTCCTCCACATGCCTCCGTACCTGCTGTCTGCCGATGAACCGCACCTGGGACACTACGACAACCTGGGGGAGCCGGCTCGCAGCTGGTTGCTGGATTGGGTCGACCGCAGCCGGCCTGAACTTCTTTTTTCCGGGCATGTTCATTTCGGCTTCTATGGTCTCCGCGGCCCCACTCATATGGTCGTCGTCCCTTCCACGAGTTTCACGCGTCCGGGCTTCGGGCACCTGTTCACCTCAGGACCGCCGCCGGAACAGGGACGGGACGATGCGCCGAAACTGGGCTTCTACTGGTGCCGGGTTTTCCCCCAACGCACGGTATTGCACTGGATACGGACGGACGGGCTCACCGCGGTGCCCGATAGAACTGTTCTGTTGACCCCCGGAGGTTGGGGCGGCTGGAAGCGTGGCCAGATTTCGCAGGCCTCGGTAGGCGGACAGACGCTGACGGAACACCAGCGGGATGGTCAAAGACCAGACCCGCCACCGGGCGGGCGGGGAGCAGGGTCCGCTCGCCGGCACGACACGGCGCCAAACGCAGCAGCGCCGGTACCGGTGGCATGGGAACGGTCTGGGGGAGCCACGGATGACACGGTTGACCATGGCGCTTCGCTGGGGGTGTCTCTGGCCCATCCTCTTTCGAATGTAGCCGAAGTACCCGTGACCTGGCCGTCGGTCGTGCGCCAGCGGGTCCGTAATGACTACCCCCTGCTCGCCTGTATGGAGCTGGGCGTGGATCGTGTGCGCGTACCGTGGTCCGACCTGCTGGACTCGGATCAGCGCCAACGGCTGCAGTTGCTGGTTGATGAAGGGGTACGGATACAGGCGTTCGTTCCGGTGGACGTGGGTACGGAGCTCCGCCCAGGATTGGATCAGGCCTCAGGCTGGGGTGCGGACGTGGAAATCCAGCTGGCAGGAAAGGTGCTGCCGGATGATGCGATGCTGGATCATCTCCGCTGGATGACGCGCACCTATCCTGACATGCGGCTGGTGTTGGCTCCCGTTCTGCCCAACCACAGGTTGCCCGGCAAGCAGCACCCACGGACTCGCGTGGGCTATGTTCCCGAGGAACTGCCGGCGGTAAACGACACCCTGGTGGGGGCCGATCTGCGCCTGAGCGCTCTATGCCGTCTGGACATTCCCGGGCCCTGGCAAAGTGCCCGGCAGCTGGCCGGCAGCAGCACCTGGCAGGGTATTCCATCCATGCAGGGAATCGTGGCCTTGCCAACCACAGACACACAGCGCAACGCTCAGATGGTGGCGGAGGCCCGGCTGGCCATAGCCCTTTTGCCGCAGGCCTGTCTGTGGATCGACCCTCTACTCGACCTGGATCGCACCATGGATGTGCGTCATGGACTGCTCGATACACTGTGCAACCCGCGCCCCGCCTTCCAGGTTATGCGTTGCGCCCATGCGCTTCTGCGGGATCGGTCATCCGCAAGCCGGCATCCCTGGAGCCCGGTTCGTTCCCCGGAAACGGCGGCTTGGCGCCTGCTGAGCATCGGCAACGCGTGCACCGTGATCCGGCTGCTGGTGCCGCGCGACGAGGTGGAACTACCGATCGAGGTGCCCCTTGAACTGGTGGAGGATGCTGACATGATCTGCGATCTGATGACAGGGCGCCGCCTTGATGCGCGTATTCCGGGGCCGTGCATGGGTCCGGTGATGGTCATCACCAGCACCGCCAGACCTGCCGGATAGGAGGGAAGCGCCTGCCTGCAGGCCGGCCGGTTGCAGACCCACGGATCACCTGGCGGCGACCCGTCCAGGCGGCACACTCCACAGGGTGCGTCGAGAAAATCTCTACGGAGTCTACGAAGATCGTTCCAGCACCCGGCAGACCTCGCTGATGTAAGCAGGGGTGGTTCCGCAGCAGCCACCGATAAAACCGACACCCGCATCGCGCAACGCAGGCACACTGGCCGCGAATTGCGCCGGCGTCGTATGGTAGGCCACCTGCCCGCCTTCGACCTGGGGCAGTCCGGCGTTTGCCTTGATCCAGACAGGCTTGCTGGTAGCCTTGACAAGCCTTGAGGCCAACGGAACGAAACCTTCTATACCCTGGCCGCAATTGGCGCCGATGACATCCACCCCAGCCCCGGCCAGGGCCTTGGCGGCTTCTTCCGGACCGACACCCATGATCGTCCGGTCTCGTTGCGGACCACTGTCGAAAACCAGGCAGGCAACCACCGGCAGACCGGTGCGAAGCGCTGCACTCGCGGCGATGACGGCTTCCTCCAGATCGATCATCGTTTCGACTACGATGCCCTCGGCTCCCGCTTCCGCCAGCACAGTCACCTGCCCGGTAAAGACCTCCTCCAGCTCCGTGGCGTCTACCTCGTTCATCATCAGCATCTTGCCGCTTGGCCCAACCGAGGCAAACACGCAGGCTTTTCCGTTGGCAGCAGCCAGGGATAGCTGCACACCGTTGCGGTTGATATCAGCCATGCGGTCTGCCAGCCCGTGCTTTGCCAGCGCCAGGCGATTGCCTCCAAAAGTGTTGCTGAGGATCACCCGGCTGCCGGCTGCGACGTAAGCACTGCCCACCTGCACTACCTGGTCTGGATGCGTGATGTTCCAGGCTTCCGCGCATTCGCCCAGCTGCAAGCCCCGGGCCTGGAGCTGGGTGGCCCAGGCGCCGTCGGTCACGACCGGAACGCGGGCGGTCAAATCTCGAATCAGTCTATGCACTTCTCGCCTCTCCTGTAATACGAGCCGCTCGATCACGGCGAGCCAGGTGCCGGCGGGGCGAATAGGCTTGCTCACGATGGATATCGCACGGGGAAGCCGCGCGGCTTGTTCAGCTACCTCGTGCGGGATTAGATCTGGTACCCCTTCAAGCGATATCCTCAGGACACCGTCCTGCGACGCGCCGCTTCAGGCGACAGGGCCGGCAGCGCCTGGCCGAGTAGTTGCCCGCGCATGGCATCAAGGGGAAAGGCAGGACCAGGGTCTACTTTCCGCATGGGTGCGATTTCATCATGTCCCAGGATGTGCCTGATCCCGTAGGCGTCCATCAACAGCCGGCACAGTTGCATCACGACCCCTGTCTGTGTATCCGTATAACGGTGCCACGACGTCAGCTGGGTCTGGTGGCGATGAACGGCCTGGATCACTTCATCCTGCGGGTATTGCTGGCCGAACCACGCAACAAGACGTCCCTCCTCCAGTTTTAGCTGGCCGGCATTGTCGATCTCTATACCCAGAGAGTACTGGTTAAGGCTCTCACGTTCACCCCAGCGGCTGACTCCCGCGTGCCAGGCGACGCGATCGAACGGGACCAGCTGAGTCACGTCACCCTGACGCCCAACGACTACATGCGCCGAGACACGGCGTTCCGGATCACATAGCGTGGCAATGGCGGAAGCCGCATCCGGACAAGCCGTGTAGTGTATGATCACCGTGTCCGGATTGGGCGGAGTGAAGAGGTCGCCATGATTGGGTGAGGACCGGTAGGTTACCCGTTCCCCATGCAGCCGGTGACCGGATATTCGCATATGTGCCATCGCCTGCGTCTTCTTGTCTGGCCGGAGACTTCCTTTAGCTTCGGGAACGGCGCCCGTCAGCAGTTTGCGCGGGAACCAGCCATGGCCTTGGTGCGGTAATATGCGGAGAGTAGAGAGTAGCACAGAGGGTCGATCAAGTCCAGGGCTGTGTGTCGGGTGCAGTGCGGATCCGCCTGCTTACTCTGATCCGGTAGTCCACAAACACCGGCGGCACGGGTTGATCGGAGCGCATCGGCAACCACTGGGTAACAGGGATATTGGAACGATGAAGCAGCGTACCGAACCGTCAGCTGAACGGTCACAAACCGTGCAACACCTCCGCGAGGACATCGTCTTCACCGATACGCTGCGCGGTCGCGTGTTCACCTTCCATTCGACCTGGGGACTGTTCAACCCCAGGCGTATCGATCCGGGTTCGCGTCTTCTGGTCGAGCATCTTCAGGTGCAGTCCGGTGATACCTGCCTCGACCTGGGCTGCGGATATGGGAGCATCGGCCTTGTTCTGGCCAGTTTGAGCGCTCCCGGGGAAACACACATGGTAGACAAGGATTTTGTCGCGGTAGAGTACGCTCGCCGGAATGCCCGGAACAACGGCCTCCGGAATACCCGCGTCTACCTGAGCAATGCCTTCAGTCACGTTCCGGACGTGCCGTTCGACTGCATTACCTCGAACCTTCCCGCCAAGGTAGGTAACGAGATGCTCTCGTTGATCCTTCACGATGCCTGTTCGGCACTCGCACCAGGTGGACGTTTTTGTGTGGTCACGATTGCGGGACTGAAAAGTTATATCAAGCGTAATTTCCAGCAGATCTTTGGGAACTATACCAAGCTCAAACAAGGAAAGACCCACATCGTAGCCATGGCCGTGAAGGCATGAGGGTCGCCGACTTCATTCGAGGACGAGTTCTACATCGGCCAAAAGGCGTGCGACCTCATCGTACAGCGACTTGAACATAGCCGCGCCGAACAAGGCCAGATCCGATCTGCCGGATGCGGCCCCGCACTGGTCGGCAAAGATTGCCCCAACCAACTCCGCCAACACGCCTCGTCCGGCTGGATGGCGCACGGCCTCGCAGTACCTATCCAGATGCCAGGACAATTCGGTTAACGTTCCGGGCACCTGATCGTCTATCCGGGCCCAGTGCGAGCTGTAGTGCCCCATGATGTGGTCCCGGATTGAATCGTCGCCCAGCTCCACCTCCAGGGCCAGGTCCACTGCGAAGGCCCGAAGGTACATGAGCTCCGATACGATCCGCCCGGCGTCGGCGTCCAACGTCAAAGCAAGCTGCTCGATCGAGTCTTTTTCCTGGACCGTCGTACGACACACGGCATCCATCAGTACCGCAGCCAGTTCCACCGGTGTCGCCTGGCGGGAATCCTCTTCTTTGACTGCCTCCTTGGATGGGCGGATCACCTTGCCGTGCATGGTGCTCTCCCGTGGTTTGCAGGGTGGTCAGCGGAGGATGTCGCCGCTAACGAGCTCATGCCGCCCGAACAGCTTATGGCTACGGGATGGCGTATGACGAGCAGCTCCTCCCACTGGAGAATTGAGTCCTAAGGCGAGAGGTGACCGGAGCGAGATACGCACCACGGCCACGGGTCATACCTACGGCTCCAGATCGAGGTTGTGGCGGACCATGGCGGCATATCGGGCAGCAGCCATCACCGCGGCCACCATACCGCGGGCGTCGGCAACTCCCTGTCCAGCAATATCGAATGCCGTTCCGTGATCCACCGAAGTGCGTAGAAACTCCAGACCCATGCTCAGACTCACCGTGCCATGGAAATCCAGTGTCTTGGCCGCAATGTGGCCTTGATCGTGATACAGTGACAGAACCCCGTCATACTTCCCGGCTAAACACTGATGAAAGACCGAATCTGCCGGTACGGGTCCATGCACATTGCATCCGGAAGCCCGGGCTCGCTCCACGGCCGGGATCAACACCTCGATCTCCTCGCGGCCAAACAACCCGTCTTCGCCACCGTGCGGATTGAGCGCTGCCACCGCCAGCCGGGGTGCATCGACACCCAGCTGGCGTAAGTAGAGTTCACACAAGGGCAGGGCGCTGAGGATGGATTTCTGGTCCAGCGCATCCGGAATCTGCCGGAATGAGATATGACGGGTCAGGAAGAAAATGCGCAGCGCTCGCACCATGAACAGGGTCATAGGTTGCCGGCGTGCCGCTCGCGCCTGCAGATACGCCGTATGATCGATATAGGGGATGTTGGCTGCCTGCAGCGATTCCTTGTTCAGCGGTGCTGTTGCCAGTCCGGTGATCTCTCCGGACAGTGCCGCATTCACGGCGCACTCCAGGTAGGCCATGCCAGCCTTTCCACCCTCGGCACTCACCCGGCCCATACAGACCGGGTGAGACAGAGAACCGACGTCGACATAGTCGATCACGCCGTTTTCATATCGCCCGCCTGCAGCAGTGGATACCGCGTTCAGAGAAATGGGGCAGCCCAGTTGTTCGATGGTCTGCTCGAGAATGACCCGATCGGCGTATACCAGCGGGTGTAGTTGCTGATACAGATCCGGTTCACACAAGGCCCGGACGACGATCTCCGGACCGATACCGGCGGGGTCTCCGATGGTCAGGCCTATGCATGGGCGGTGAGCAGATGATGTATTCTCCACAGTCATACCACACTCCCCATGTGATCCAGACATTCCTGGTACCGTGCGAAATATTCGCCTTCTCGTTCCTCGGGATCCACATATTTCAACCAAAGTGCGCTGTTTGTACGGTTTCCGGCCAGTTGGCGCCTGCTGCCGAGATGTCGAGGATCATCTCCGTTCCACACGACCTGACCGTCCTGGAGATAGATGAACTGCCCGGCGTATGCATCAGTCAGATGGGCCTGATGGTCGCGGTAGTACAGACCTTGCTCACAGGCTGTCCTGCGCCAGCTGCGCACCGTTTCCGGTGCATCCAGTTCATCCGCCCCGTAGTCACCCAGGGGAGGATCAACCTCTGTGTCGAAGTCGATGTGCTCCAAATCAACGGTTCCAAATCCACGTTCTGCAGCCATCAGCAGGTGGTTGTGGTCACGGCGAAACGGTGGTACAGGCCAGTCCGCGCGAGGATCGTGACCCATCAAAAAGGCAGCGCAAGCGTCTGTACTAATCACCTGGTTGCCGGCAATCAACGTGTCACTGATCACCGGTCTACCCCGCCATTCGCGTCCCGTCTGCCCGACCAGACCATCGACGATATTGAGACAGGGCCGGGTGATCAAACCCAGATCGACCAGGACATAAGGCAAGCGTATCAGGTGGTGATAATACGACCGGGTACGGCCTTCGGGAGGTATAGTGGGGGGCAGACCGAATAGATTCTTGGTACACAGGGTAACGCCCATGTATAGATGGTTCTTGAGAGTAGCCACGGAGATGATTTCGTCAGCATCCTGGATTGTGCGGCTGAGCGTGTACTGCTCGAACATGGATCCTCCGCCCGGTACCTTGCAGCTGACGAAAGGGGGCCTGTTAACATCAACGTAACGGACACCGTATTCCTGGAGAAGGTAGGCGTAGTTGAAATTGTCCGGTGTGATCTGCTCATTCCCATAGATAAAGGTATCGACAGCTACGAGCTTTGCTCCGGTGCGTTCGCGCAGCAACCGGAACAACGCTCTGGCCACTGCATCGTCCACCAGTTCTTGCCGGCGACCGGCATGGTAGTAGATACGCGATTCCATCATGTTTACCTTGATGACGACCTGACGGGCCCTGGCTATCCGGTCCCAGGCCTCTGTCAAGGGCTCCGTTGCCTGGCTTAACCGATCGTAGATTTCCTGTTCGCCAGCAGTGTGTTCGCAATGGACGGCACGGACGACATGGTCGCTGTTCATGACATATTCCCCTGAGCCCGGGCGATGGCCTTTTTTCGGTGATGGAATCAGCTTGGTCGATTGATCGTAGGTTATGGTCGATTGATCGTGGGTTTCTGTACTTGATCTTCTTGATGAAGCAGTCGTTGTCTGCTATGGGTGATAGGTCTCGACACGCACCTGCAGAGCGCCCTCATTCCGTTCCGGGTTGCCTGGTGCCTGGATATGCTCTGTATGGCTCCGGCCAATTCAGGATTCCGAGAACGCGTTCGGCCTTCACAGGCAGTAATATCAAGGGCGAACGCGGTACTCGCAATTGGCCCGGATCTGAGCAGAGAGTCTTATCCTCAACGGTCCGCTAGGCTTCCTGGAAAACGACCCGGTATCGGTCAGGCTATTCCGCCGGCCGCGGTCCAGACTGTTCCGTGGGAAACTGCACGCCCAGTGGTCGGTTTCTGTGGAGCGATCGAGTCGCTCATCAGTGTTGGGCAGCACCGCCAGTCACCAGCATCCGCAACCTTCGTTATGTTTGGGATACAGTATGCAGATAGCTGATTGTCATAGCATCTTTTGTGGGTTATATTCTGGGTTCGGGCTCCTGATAGACAAACCAGGCCGGAATCCTGGCGTTCAGGCGTCTGGCATTTTAAGTCCCCACCCCCACAATCAGGAAGGTAGCCATGCCTTTGGGCAAAACGTTAAAGGCATTGCGGCAAAAGCAGAGTCTGAACCAGAAGGCGCTGTCTACGCTTTCCGGTGTCTCTCAAGCCACCATATCGCGAATAGAGACAGGACGCGTACGCCAGCTCCGCTCTTCGGCGCTCAAGCATCTAGCCGATGCTTTAGGAGTTTCGGTTGATTTTCTCATGGGCGATAACGAGGTTTTCGCCTCCATTCCTGCAGCTGGAGTTGAACCCGCCAGCACCATTCCTGGTGTGCGGGAGGACCGTTTCCGACAGATTGCTGATGCCCTGAATGCATTCGTAGTACACGAACAGGGTCGCATCCTCTACGTGAATCAAACGTTCGCCGATGCCGTGGGTTATCGTAAAGAGGAGCTGTTGGGAAAAAACGGCATTGAACTGGTCAGCGCGCCCCGTAGTCGCAGCGCCTGCCAGCGCCTTGTCACCACGGTTTCGTCGGAGTCGTATGAACTGCTCCTGGTGCGCAAGGATGGATCCATGTTCCCGGCTGAGTTTACCGGCAGCAGCATCAACGAAAACACCCGACTTGCCGTGATGCGTGATAACACGGAAAAGCGGTGCCAGCAAACCGTTGCTCGAGTTCAGGCAGCCGGGTTGGAGACTGACAGACTGGAGGACATGGTACGGGTTGTCCGTGTCATGGCGGACGAACTGGAAGACATGGGTCTTGCGTTCGAGGGTGTGGGCATCAACGTGATCGATGAAACCCGGGACCGCCTGTTAGTTTACATGACTTATCCGGAATCCCGCTCATACCGGAGTTTTCAGGACCAGTATGCTCTGAAGGACGCCCTTGAACAATACCCGACACTAAGGAGTCTGCAGAGCCACTGGAGAAGACAGAAGGTGTGGGAACGCGAGGTTGATGAGGATTACAGGCGTTTAATCGAGGCCAGTAGCATGGAGGATACGTATCATCCGGACCTTCTGCTTGACATTCCCTTTCCCCAGGGGACCCTGTCCATGGGTATTGCGGCCGAGCAGACCATACGGGTTGAGGATACTGTGACCCTGCTGCGGAACGTCAGCCAACCCATTTCGTTTATCCTGAAGCGGCTGATGGACATCGAAGTGCTGGCCGCCAAGGTCCGCTCACTGCAGGGGCAGGGGGCAAACCAGCAACCGGTCCATATCGACCGATCCATTGGCGACTGTTGACAACTTTTGACGAACTTATCCTCAGGTGAAGGGGTTGGACAGTCGGTTTTTTTGGAGAGGTCCTCAGACCTGCGATGCTTGCGCTCCGGGTGCTGTTTCCCCGAGCGCAGCAGGAAATCGGAAGGATGCCACAATCACACCAGAATCGTAACGGGTTTGTCTGGTAGGGAAATAGCAGGTTGTTCCAGATGTCTGTCAGTGCGCTCGCCAACCAGGGTACCGTCCACGCTGATTCTGGCGATCTGCAACTCTCCCTCCACCGGAGCTATACGAATTTCTACACCTTCGACCCGCTTCTCATAGTGGATGCTACCCCAGCAGGAATCTACCGAAAAAAGAAACCGGCCCTTTTCGGAGGATAGGCGGGGAGCCACCTCCAGATGCCGTTCTACCGCACTGTATTTGAAGCCGGTCAGAGCCAGCAAGACGGCATAGGAAGCCAGGGCCCGGGCGTAATAACTACCGCACTCATACTCATTCCACGGATTGCGAACCTTACCATCATACCGCTTCCGCACAGCACTTACCAGGGTCAAGCCCTCTTCCACCAAGCCCGTATAGATCATGTGGCTGGCTACCTGGTATTCAATGCCTGTCCATACTTCGTCCGAATAGACAAAAGGCAGCGCTGGCTTGCCTCCATGGGGCCATGTACACAGCAGAAGTCCTGGTTCATCATTGAGGGCAAATCCAGGTCTCTGCGGATTGGCATGCCCTTGTAGAGAGTTTTTGAAGTTATATCTAAATACCGACTTGAGATGCTCACGAGTCTTGGCTGTATCCAGAACTGATGGGAGTGCCAACATTTCAGCATACCATTGTCCGATGACACCATCGGACAGACATCCCGTTCCGTATTGGTATTTCGGTCCTTCCGCCTTCAGCAGTTCCACTGCCTCTTCCGAATAGGAATCGGTCCATGTAGCCATTTCTGCCGATGCCCGGAGCTTCTTCCATTCGACCTGTTGAAAGAAGTATTCTCCATTCCACAGGTGCGCGTCACAGTATTCCGTTCCCTTGTCCGCGAGTTCGCCGTACCTCACCGCATCATCTGTGTGCCCCAGGGCATTGGCCATCATGGCCAGGGCGCGTAGCGCGCCCAGATAAAAGCTGGAACACATCACATCAGCGCCCCAGAACTCGATATCATATGTATTGTGGTGGGGTTCGATCAAAACACCCAAAGCGTCAGGATCCCATACGGACATGCAATACTCCATGCTGCGGCGCACCAAGGGATAGCGTTCTCGGAGCCATGTGTCGTCACCGCTGATCTGCCAGTCGCGGTAGACTTTCATCACTCCGCCTAGTTGCCCATCAGCCGCGGCATGGAAGTCATGCTGGACAGGGCCAGAAGGTAGGGCGGAACGAAACGTAACATGACCTCGGTGGTCCATGGACCACTTCAGTTCCTGGTCACGAAGGGTTCTTTCCAACGCTGGAAACAAGTACGGAATGGCCTGAGCGTAGTTCCAAACGTGAGTACAGGATCCGGCACAACATCCGCTCCCGTATGAGCAACCTTCCCAGTTCCAGAGGGAGCCATCCTGCTGGCGTAACACGGTCGGTGACTTCAGAATGGCCAGATTGGCCGAAACTGCTTCAAGTACATAGTCAGGAAGCGAGGACTGAAAAAGGGCCCGGTGAAACTCCCTGGTTCGCTGTGTCAGCTCTGTCTGCCTGGTTGTCGCTGCATGGGCAACGCTCCACGCATCTTCATACAATGTGGTATAGAAAGGTTTGTAGCCGCGGTTTTCCTGGGTGGTCTCATCGCCCTTATCCAAACTCCCATAATTCAGCGAACTATTGGGTGCATACCAGCAGTATACCAGTGGGATCTCTACCTGGTCGCCTGGATTGAGGTTCAGGTTCCAGAACAGGGTTGCCCCGAAGCGCGCACGACCAACAGGCAAAACAGGGCGTGATGTGGGCTCATCGGGGAGCGTGCCACTGATGAGTTGATTGGTTAGCACAGTCAGGGCATCAAACCAGCCGCCACGGAACCAGGCACAGTTCGCCCGCTGACCATTAAGGGCAGACACTACGGCAATGCTCACCTTGCGAGGATCATCTGCCACTAGGTCATTCTCGAAGTAAAGACCGGCAAAATGCGTGTCGTGACGATGGTATACGCAGTGTCCCTGCATATCCCGATTGTCGTGGCCGTGAAGATTGGCAGGAGCTGGATACTGCACATTGAAGGAGAACTGTACCCGCATTGTTCTCTTGGCTCTGCTACGCAGTCGGTAAGACAGGAACGCGGCTGGCAAACCCGAACTGATATCGTCTCCGGGGATCAACGGAGAGAACGCCTCTAGCGATACCTGAAGCGGAAGAGCCTGGTCCTCCAACTGCACCCACGCGAAGGGGAACTCGCCCCTGAATTCAGCGCATTCCATGTGGGGCAGACCTTCGTGCCCTGATGCCAACGCACCATTGCCGAACCTTGCCTGGTTGAAAACATGTGGATTTTGAACCGGACCCTCCAGAACGCGCATAACGCCAGTCTGGCGTTCCTGTTCCTCACAGTACGCCGCTGCGAAAGTCATGGGACTATGGCCGAAGGCTGGAGTGTTGAACAGGCAGAAATCCTGAAAGTTACTCGCTCCTCCCAGGTGCAGACAGCCGGCGCCCAGACCGCCCAAAGGAAAGGCGATCTGCTGAAGGTGATCGCCCTTGTAAACGTTTTGACTCGGTTCGCCAGCCAGTTCACTACGTTTGTAAGGTACTCCCATACCATCAGCTCCTTGTGCCAGCCATCCGGGCGGTAGCGGGCTCCGTTCCGTAGGCATGGCCGTTTTGCTCCATGCGCTGTTGTGTAGAAACAATCTTGGAACCGGGTGGATCAGTACAGTTCATCCAGCAAGGTACGATTGGCCCGCTCTTCGAGCTGACGGAGGACCCGATCCATATTTTCCCCGTCCAGAATGGCTACCACCGAATTTTGTATCAGCCTGCGCACCTGTTGATATCCTGCGGCCGCAGGCTCGCTTTTACCATATTGCAGCAGTTGGTATGCAGAACGGTACTGGGGACTGCGTTCGAAAAGCTCATCGAGCTTAACAGCCGTGCTCTTCCTAACGGGAAAATAATTGCTGGCGGTGACCCACCGTGCCTGCTGCTCCGGCTGTGTAAACCACTTCAGGAAAATCCACGCTGCCAACTGACGCGATGGGTTGGTTCGGCCCACGGCCAGACTGGCACCATATACGTTGACCACTGGTTGGTCGCCACTGTATGGAGGATTGGTTACGTTCCAGCGGAATCCCACGCCGTCTTGCTCTACCGCGCTTCGGTAGAAAGGCAGGCCTGATGAGGAGCGCAGCGTAAACAGCACCTGCCCCACACTGAACTCGGCCTGATCTCCGTGATCATCACCCACTATCTCGACAGCGCCTTCCCTCATCAGCTCCAACATCAGCCGCAGAGTGGTGCGCATTTCTTCCGTGTCCAGCGTGTACCTTTGCTCCTCCGGACAGTACAGATCACCTGCCCGGCCAAAAACCATAGACGCTATGCGGCTGGCATCAATATCGAGCATGAATCCAAGACTTCTGCTGGGGCGGGGGGATTTACTGAATGGATTGTCCCTTGCGGCACGACACATAGTGGCGAATTCCTGCCAGGTTGACGGAGGACCCTCAAAACCCATTTCCGCCAACCAGTCTTTGTTGTAGTATAGAACCTCCAGAGAACGGTTGGGAGGAAAGCATATCTGAGCATCGCCATACCGATCCTGCTGCAGGAATGCAGGATAGAAATCGTCCAATTCCTCTTGAGTCAAGCCCCATCGTTCGGATTCCATATACGGAGACAGATCCACGATTCCTTCTGCCTGGTAATATGCCCGAGCCTGGTTCTGGTACGCCACCAAAAGGTCAGGGACAGTACCTGATTGTATGGCTACGACCATCTTGTTGTATATGTCATTGTACCCACCTGCATATTCGCCCCGGACTCGTATCCCGTGTGGATTCGTACGATTGAATTCACCGATCAAAGCCAGTAGTTCTGTTTCCCGTTCGCGACTGTGTTGGTACCAGAACGTCACCTCCTGGCCTTGCGGATCGATGGTTTCCAGTTCTACAGGATCATCGGTCAACCAAGAGTCGCGCTCTCCGGGTCCACCACAGCCCAGTTGAACCAAGATGAGCATCAGACTCACGCATGGTACAATCTTCATCGTTGTCATGGTCATCCCTTCAGGCCGGACATGGAAATGCCCTCGGTAAATTCACGTTGGATGAGAAAATAGGCCAGTAATACTGGAGCGGTTGCGATTACCGCGCCTGCCATCTGCAGATGTATTTCCGCGCCGGCTTCAGTCACGAATTTCTGCAGACCTACGGAAATGGGACGCCAGTCCGGCCGATTGGTCACCAATAACGGCCAAGCCAATGCGTTCCAGGCGCCGATAAAGGTAAACATACCAACAGTCAATAGTGGGGCCCGGCACAACGGTAATACGATCTGGAACAGGAACCTGAAGTGGGTTGCGCCATCGATGCGGGCAGCTTCCCAAAGCTCTCCGGGTAGGCCACGCAGAAACTGGCGCAGAAGGAAAATGCTGAAGGCATTGCCCATGAACGGTATCGTCAGTGCTGGCCAATTATTCAGCCAAGTCATGGGCGTGTTCCGGTGAAGCCAGGAGATCGTCAGGAAATTGGGTACCATAGTGACGCTGTCCGGGATCATCAGCGTCGCCAGAATGCAGGCGAATATCACTCCGCGCCCCCTGAACTCAATTCGCGCCAGAGAGTAGGCAGCCAGCAACGAGAACACCAGCGTACCGGTGACCTGTAGCAAGGCGATGATCATCGAGTTCTGGAAATACAAGCCGAAACCGGCATCTTGCCAGGCTCGGACGTAGTTACCCCACTGAATATTGGCTGGCAGGAGGACTCTTCTCAGCGTCTCGCCGCGAGTCATGAGTGACGCCAGAATCATCCAGACGAACGGGAAGCACGAAACGAGCACCCAAGATATAAGGCCACCATATACCACGAACGTCCTGATCCGATGTTGCCTGACTCCCTTAGCCATAGAAGACTCGCCTCCCTAACAGTCTGTTCTGCATCAGCGTCAAGAAGGTAATGACCGCGAACAGGATGAATGCGATGGCTGAAGCGTAACCGGCATTGTGGTATTCGAAGATCAGGTCGAAGATAGCGATGCTGATAACATCCACACTTTCACGAGCGCCTGGTGTACGCATGATATAGATATGGTTGAATGCCTTGAAGGTCCCTATCACCGCCACCATAGACAAGAAAAAGAGGGTGGGTGACACCAATGGCAGTGTTACATTGCGGAATACCTGCCATGAGTTGGCACCGTCAATCTCGGCTGCCTCGTAGTATTGCTTGGGAATAGCGCTCAAGCCTGCGAGCAATATTACGGTCGCGTAGCCGATATATACCCAGATGTTATACATTATTATAGAAACCAATGCGAGACTGGGAAAAGCCGCATCTATCCAAGAGGGGTATTGACTCCACCCCAAACTTTCCAGAAGCAACCCGACCACTGATGTGCTTTCATACAACCAGCGAGATGGCGCAAGCCCCAACAGGGCTCGTATTCGGTTTGCCATGGAAGCGGGATGGGGACTGAAGATAGCGCGAAAGACCACTGCCGATGCGATGACCGGAGTTACGTAAGGCAGAAACAACAGTAAGCGGAACGCACCTTTTCCCCACAGGCTCATGAAGAGCAAGTACGCCAGCAACATGGCTACAGTTAGTTGCACGGGAATGGTACCTATCGCGTAGAATGCCGTCACCCTTAACCCATTGTAGAGACGATGATCTCCGGTTTCTACCATCACGGTCAGGCCCTTGGCGAACACGATCCACAAAGACCCGGTCAGCAGTAACAGGTATACAACCAGCCCAATAGGTGAGCCTGACAGGACCTGGCGTATTCTTGCACGGTAACGAACCGTCAACCACAAAAACAGGCAACCGAACGCTAACCACACCAACGCCTGAGGGTCTCCCAGGGCGCGTTGGTAGTGTTCCAAGCCGATAAAGATGCCTTTTCTGATCCGCCATTGGTGCATACTGACAAAGACAGCATAGCCGATTGGAAAGAGCCCGAAGGTCGTAAGCACCAACAGTGCCGGTGCCAGGAATATCCACGCGGTAAGCGTTTCAGTGATTCTGTTGGTCATAATGAGCGGCGGGTTCCAGCGAGAGGGTGGAGACTCGCAGCGCGCTCCTGGCAGACTTAAGAACGCGCCAGGATTGAGCCCTGCTGTAACCAGTAAAGAACCAGCAGACAACGATAGGAGTGAGCGTATATGCTGTCAACACCGTATTTGGATGACACACAGGGGTTTTGTGCCTGGTACTCCCGCGTGAGTCTCTGGTATGCTGAGGGTGGTGCAGCCAGATCAGCGGGCAGGTCTTTCGGCACACTTCACTTGCAGACAGCTGGCGTCATAGCCCAAGCAGCGTTGCCCGGCTCAATGTCATCGGGAAGGCATAAAATGGCTGCGCCCCAGGGATTCGAACCCCGATAACGTGATCCAGAGTCACGTGTCCTACCATTGAACGAGGGCGCAGCACGGTATATGGCGGAGAGGGAGGGATTCGAACCCTCGGTACGGGTTACCCCATACAACAGCTTAGCAGGCTGCCACCTTCGGCCACTCGGTCACCTCTCCCATCAAGAAAGGCGCGGGAGCTGAGAACTCGCACAGAAACAACAAATCCTTGTTGGCGGAGGGTGAGGGACTCGAACCCTCAAGGGCGTAAGCCCGGCGGTTTTCAAGACCGCTGCCTTACCAATTAGGTCTAACCCTCCCAATTGGAAGGGATAAAGGTACAACAGGCGTGCATTGACGTCAAGTCCGATCACTGGAAGCGAGGCCGGGTCATCCAGCCATGTTCGGAAAAAGCTGGCGAGGCTACGCCGGAGACCGCCCTGGTCGTCGGAAGCGGTTCCTATGTAAATAAGAGGCCAATGCAGCAGATTCGGGACTTCTCGCGCAGGCTACTCCTCCAGTTCTCCGTTTTCTGTCTCTGTACCGATATCCGGATCAACCACTGGGTCCGTAATTTCACTATCCGCCTCGGCGTTTGCTAACGACGAAGCCGAGTCTTCTGTGTCTTTGTCTATGGCCAGCGGTTCGGAAGCCTCTTCTGCCGCCTCTATGATCTCCTCTTCTTGGGCGTCAACCCTCGTCATAGCAATCACTTGATCACCATCATCCAGGTTGATCACCCTGACACCCTGGGTGTTGCGACCTACCTGAGAGACATCCGACACTGGCATACGTATGACTATACCTCTTTGAGTGATCACCATGATTTCGTCGCCATCCTTCACCGCTTTACAGTCGACCACTCTTCCGTTACGTGCATTAGCCTTGATATCAATGACCCCTAGACCACCGCGGTGCTTGGCAGGATAACAGTGCTGAGCTGTCCGCTTGCCGTATCCGTATTCGCATATCGTCAACAGACTATCGTCATCGTCCACGATCACCATAGCGACAACATGGTCGCTCTGGCGGAGATCCATGCCCTTTACGCCGGTTGCCACGCGACCTACAGGGCGCACTTCCTCTTCGGCGAAGCGCATCATGTAACCATTGCTTGTGACCATGCCGATGTCACGCTTACCATCAGTTATGGCGGCGCCTATGAGCTGATCGCCTTCCAGGATGTTCAAGGCAATAATGCCATCACGCCTGACATTTTGGTATGCAGACAATACTGTCCGCTTTACTACCCCGTTACGTGTAGCGGTAAACAGAAAGTGATCTGCATCGAATTCTGCCACCGGGACCACCGCTGCAATGGTGTCTTCAGGACCGAGTTGAAGAAGGTTGACAACTGGCCGCCCTCGGGAAGTACGGTCTCCTTCCGGAATTCGGTACACCTTCAGCCAGTGGCACTTTCCTTCGGTGGTCAAAAAAAGGAGGTATGCATGGGAGGACGCTATGAACAAATGCTCGACAAGGTCCTCGTCCCGGGTCTTCATGCCCGTGATGCCTCGCCCACCACGTTGCTGGACGCGGTATGCACGTGGCGACATGCGTTTGATATAACCGGCCCGCGAAATGGTGACTACCATGTCTTCATTTGCTATGAGGCTCTCCATGTCGAACTCATCGGCAGAATATACCAACTCCGTGCGCCGATCATCGCCGAATCGTTGGTTAACATCAGCAATTTCGTCTTTGATGATGGTCAGTTGCCGATCACGGTTGGTTAGAATACCGGTCAGTTCCTCTATCTGCTCAACCACAGATCTATACTCGATAACGATTTTCTCATGCTCAAGGCTGGTGAGGCGTTGGAGCGGCATGCTCAGAATAGCCTGACTCTGCGTCTCGCTGAGGTCGAATGCTTCCATCAAACTATCACGAGCCGCTTCAGGATTTTTTGAAGCCCGGATTATGCGAATAACCTCATCGATATTATCCAGTGCAATTCTCAAAGCTTCCAGAATATGCGCCCGTGCCGCAGCCTTACCGAGTTCAAAACGAGTCCGCCGTAGTATCACCTCATGCCTATGGTCGACATAATGGCGGAGCATATCTTTCAGCGTGTTCAGCTCTGGCCGGCTGCTGACTATGGCAAGAAGCATGATGCCGAATGTGTTCTGTAGCATACTGTGTTGGTACAGCTGATTTAGAACGACCTCGGCGTAAGCCTCTTTCTTGATATCGAAGACGATTCGCAACCCCTTCCGCCCGGATTCATCGCGTATATTGGATATACCGTCAATGACCTTGCTGCGGACCAACTCGGCTATTCTCTCTAATAAGGTCGACTTGTTTACCAGGAAAGGTATTTCCGTGACGACAATGCGCTCACGACCGTTGCTTTGCGTCTCCACTTCAGCGCGTGCACGAACTTGGACGGTCCCTCGGCCGGTACGATAGGCCTGGCGGACGCCACTCATTCCATAAATGACACCACCGGTGGGGAAATCGGGAGCCTTGACGTATTCCATCAGCTCGTCAACGCTGATATCTGGATTGTCTATCAGTGCATTGAGCCCCTGGGCGATTTCGCGCAGATTGTGGGGAGGAATCTTGGTAGCCATCCCAACCGCGATGCCCATGGATCCATTACACAGCAGGTTAGGAAATTTTGCCGGTAGAACCTGTGGCTCACTCCGTGTCTCGTCATAGTTGGCTGCAAGATTTACTGTGTCCTTTTCAAGATCATCGAGCATGGCCATAGATGGCCAGCTCAGACGTGCTTCGGTATATCGCATCGCCGCTGGTGGATATCCGTCGATTGAACCGAAGTTTCCCTGCCCTTGTACCAACGGATATCGTAAACGGAACGGCTGGGCTAGATGGACCAGGGTAGGGTACACGATGGCTTCACCATGTGGATGGTAATTACCCGATGTGTCCCCAGCGATCTTTGCACACTTACGAAAACCACGATTAGGGGCCAAACTAAGGTCGTTCATAGCGACGAGAATCCGTCGTTGTGAAGGCTTGAGACCGTCCCTGACATCCGGTAACGCGCGAGCCAGAATGCTGCTCATAGCGTAGTCAAGATACGATACCTTGAGTTCGTCCTCTATTTTTACCTGTACTATCTTCTGCCTATCGGACTGTGACATATCACCATTCGAATGTTTTGTGTTTTGATAAAGAAAAAGCGCCTATATACAAAAAATCCAAACAATGTCGATATGTACAACAAAGATGCTCATTGATGTTCAAGCGTGCATGTCGATATTACGAACGTCCAGGGCATGGACTTCTATGAACTCGCGCCGTGGTTGTACTTCATCGCCCATCAGTAGGCTGAACATGTGCTCGGCTTCTACCGCGTCCTCCATACTAACATGAAGCAATGTTCGAGTTTCCGGGTTCATTGTCGTCTCCCAAAGCTGCTCCGGGTTCATTTCACCAAGCCCTTT
>SLHA01000069.1 GCA_007136405.1 Candidatus Latescibacterota bacterium | reverse complement strand
CCAGCTTGCGGCCGATGCGGATGGCATGGGACACGGTGAAACGGTCATGCCCCTCGATCAGGATGTCCACCTCCGGACCCACCGCGTCGCGCACGGCGCGAACGATGTCGATGGAGAGACGCTCGCTCGAGCGGTCAATCTGGCGGAAGGCGCCACCGAACGGATCGAATTTGAGTGCCGTGTAACCGGCCTGGACCATGACGGCGGCGCGCTCGGCAAAGAACACGGGATCCCGTGGCCCCTGGTACCAGCCGTTGGCATAGACCCGCAGCCGGTCCCGGTGCCGGCCGCCCAGCAACTGCCACACCGGTACGCCGAGCGCCTTGCCCAGAATGTCCCAGCAGGCCAGCTCGATACCGCTCATACCGGTGCTGCCGCTGGCAAAACGGCCCTGGTACATCCGCTGCCACAGGCGGTCCGGATGCCGCGGATCTTCGCCGATGACGAAGCGCGCCAGTTCCTCCACGTCGCCGACGTTGGGCTTCGTGACCAGGCCGCCGGTGGCTTCGCCCAGTCCGGAGATCCCGGCGTCGGTCATAACCTTGACGAAGATCCAGTTCTTCCAGGGATTGCCGACGACGATGGTCTTCACTTCGGTGATGCGCATCCGATCATCTCCGCATTGTGCTGCAGTCACGCCGAGCCGGTTGGTCACATTACTTCAGGTGCGCCGCCGAACCGTAGAGTAGCGGTTTTTCCCGCCAGGTAAACAGAACCTCCAGATCCTGCAGGATGTCGTCCAGGGCCTCGTCGTCGGCGGCGTCTCGACTGGGGTGGTTCACCGTCTGGCGACTGCAGGCGCTGGTGATCACCTGACGCCGGCGCAACACCTCCGGATAATAGGTCCCCTTGAGCGTCTCCAGGGCGAACAGCGGCGCCAGCCGTCCGTAGATACGCTTGGCTTCGCGCCGGTCACCCGCCTCCAGGGCGTTCCACAGGCGTACCACCACGTCCGTGACGTGGCATCCAGGCATCTGCCCGGCTACGCCTCGACGATGTTCCAGCAGCAGGTAACGTCCACCGGCGCCGCCAAACACGCCCTTGAGCTTGGGTCCACAGGCCGCCAACGCCGCGGTGAGCCGGTGCGTGGCCGGAAACGCCTCCTCCTTGATGTATTCCACGTGCTCGATCTGATCCACCAGACGCGCCAGCATGGCTGCGTCGAAGACCATGCCGCGGGTGTGATTCTGCACGATGATGGGCTGCTCGACCGCGGCGTCGATGGCGCGAAAATAGCGCAATACCGCCGCGTCATCTTCCAGCTCCTGCACATAAGGCGCCATGGCGATGACTCCGTCAGCGCCCAGTTCGGCGGCCCGGGCGCTGAACATGGCCGCGTGCGCATCACTGACTCCCTGAACACCCAGAATCACCGGGACGCGCCCGGCGGTGTGCTCCACCATCACCCGCATGCCGGCCAGGCGTTCGGCGTCCGTCAGGGCGAAGAAGCTGCTGGCATTGACCGGCCAGACGATGCCGTGCGCGCCGCAACCGACGCAGAAGTCGATGACCCGGCGCATATCGGCCCAGTCGATGCTGCCGTCGGCCGTGAAGGGTGTGGACGGTATGGTGAATACGCCGCGAAAGGCTCTCTGGCTCATAGGTCAGTAGCTCCTGGCCGGTAGTGACGGCTGGGTCATGATCGTCTCTTCTGTCGGGTGATCGCTGATCCGTGCGCGTTGCCCCCAACTGGCTCGCTGCACCGTAGGCCGCGCCTTACAATGGCCGGAATTCCACCAAGCGCCGGGCGCCCTCGATCCCCAGACCGCCCACATACTGCACCACCCGCGGGTTCACCGCGTCGGCATGGGGGAAGTGCACATGACCGCAGAAGACCGCCACCAGGTTCTCCGCGCCGGCGAGCAGTTGGACGTATTGCAGGGTGGTCGGCCGATCCGCTCCCGCCTTCCACCGTTCCCGGCTCTCCTGGTCCCAGTCTGGATCACCGATCAGAATGGGCGCCTTCCACCTGTCGATCGTCGGCGCCCGCAGGGTAGGAAGACTCAGGGGTATATGGCTCAGGACCACGGTCGGGCGGCCCGTGGCCAGCCGCTCCCGCACCCAAGCCAGTTGCTCGTCGTCGACCTGGTAGGTCGAATCGTCCACTTGCAGAAACTGGATGCCGTTCACCTCGCAGGCGGCGCAGCCCGCCCGTCCCGGGTGCAGCGGATCGAGCCTGGGCCACCATTGCTCGCGCACCGCTTCCTCATCGGACAGACCAGGGAAGCGCCAGTCGTGATTCCCGCAGGTGAACAGTACCGGCACCTGCAGTTGCTCCATCTGCCTGGCAAGATAGTCGACCAGGGCGCGCGACGGAAAATGCATGATGTCTCCAGTCAATGCCACCAGGTCCACGCCCAGCTCGCGGGCTTCGTTGAACCTCTCGGCCAGGATCCGTTCGTTGCCGGCGAACCGCTGGCAGTAGTCGCGACAGGCGTCTTCGTGCCGGGCATCACGCTCATCCAGCAACGCGCAATGAACGTCGGTCACATGCAGCATGCGGACCGGCCGCTGCAGGCCTGACAGGTGAATCGTCGCGGCATCGTCGGTCCACGCATGGGTAACACGCATTCAAACCTCCCAGGTCAAGTATGCATGAAAGCCGCCGCGGCGCCGCTACACCCGGTGCCCCGGCGGCGGAAAAATCTGATCAACTACCCCAGCGAGTATCCGGCTTGTAGAAACCCAGCTTGGGAGTGTTCCACTCCTCTGTGGGCTCGAACAGTCCGGGCCGGCGCAGGTTGGCTTCGATCGCTTCGTAGTTGAGGTCCACGCCCAGTCCGGGTTTTTCCGGAACCCGGACGTACCCGTCTTCGATGTAGTTGTCCGGCAGCCCGGTGACCAGGCTCTCCCAGAACGGCAGATCCAGACCGTGGTGTTCCAGCGCCACGAAGCTGGGAATGGCCGCGGCAGTGTGCAGATTGGCCATGAAGGCGATGGGTGAACCGGCGAAATGCAGGGCGGTGGGCAGACCGAAGCGTTCGCCGTAGTCGGCGATCCGCTTGGTTTCCAGCATGCCCCCGGCGCTCAGCAGATCGGGATGCAGAATATCGACCGCGCGCGTCTCGATCATCTCGCGGAAACCGTCCAGCAGGTACAGGTCCTCGCCGGCCGCCGTGGGCGTGCTGATGGCATCCGTGACCTGCTTGTGTCCGGCGATATCCCACCAGGGCATGGGATCCTCCAGCCACGCCAGACCATACGGTTCCACCGCATGCCCCAGCCGTATCACCTCCTTGGCCGTCATCATGCCATGGCCGAAGTGATCCGTGCACAGGGACACTTCCCAGCCGACGGCGGCGCGGATGGCGGCCACCACCGCGACCATCTGCGCCAGACCGGCGTCGTTGATCTTGGTCACCTGGCCGTCGCCGGGAGCCCGCCAGCGGCGACCCAGCGGATACTCGTGCCGGGTGGGAGTACCGATGAGCTGATCTCCCCGCTGATCATAACGCGGCATCCGCATGTCGAACTTGATGAAGGTCAACCCCAGATCCAGCCGCTGCTTTACCCGCTGGGCAAAGGCCTCCGGCGTGGGTTCCTCGGGTTCCGGCGTATCGGCGTAAAGACGGATCCGATCCCGGTATTTGCCCCCCAGAAACTGGTAACACGGCACTCCGTACACTTTGCCCACCAGGTCCCACAGAGCCAGTTCCAGGCCGGAGACGCCGCCGCCCTCGCGCCCCCAGTTGCCGAACGGCTTGATGGCCCGGAAGATCATGTCCACATTGCAGGGATTCTGACCCAGCAGCATGCTCTTGTACTGCAGGGCATTCTCCCGATGGCCCGCATCGCGCACCTCACCGATGCCGTACACGTCCTGGTTGGTGTCCAAACGGATGATCGGGTAGTCGTAATTGCTGCAGACCACCGCCAGGCGCATGTCCGTGATCTTCAGTTCGGACGGCCGCGAAAACGTGTTGATGGCGTTTTCCGCGCGTCCGGCCAGTTCCTCCCGCTGCTTGTCCTTGGCCATGATGCTCTCCTGTTCAGGGCTGTACTTACCGGCGGTTCTCCGGTGATCCGGCCAGACGGCCGGACTTGACAGGAAGGCAAGAATGCATTGTACGAGATCACTGTCAACTGTCGACCGTGCGCATGCTCCGCAACAGCGCTGCTGCAACGGCCGCACCCGCGCTGTTGCACCGGCCGCGCCGTCAGCCAGGCAACAGCAGACATCGACAGCCCGGCGCCGGCATCCGGAGCTTTCAGCCGGACAAGCCATCCCTCCTGCCAGGGAGCGTACAACACCCTGAGAGGTAGCGGATGACATCGGTGGCGCAGCCAGGGAAAGGCGGCAACACCTGAACCCATGCAACGGGGAGTCTATGGAACCCGGTATTCGCAAGAAAAACGTCGATCAGGCGGTCCGTGCCCAGAGCCACAGCGGCTGCCGGATTGCGTTGGCGATCCATGCGCTGGCCGAACCGGCTTTCAAGGAATTCGAGTCATCGAGCCTGCTGGCGGAGTATCTCACCGACCAGGGTTTCGAGGTGGAGTTTCCCTGGCGCCACATGCCCACTGCCTTCCGCGCCACCTGGGGTGACGGCAAGCCTGCCATTGGCATGCTGGGCGAATACGATGCCCTGCCCGACTGCGGCGAAAAAGAGGGAGACTGGGGGCACGGTTGCGGCCACAACTTGCTGGGTACCGGCGCTGCGGTGGGTGCGGTCAGTGCGGCCCGGGTGCTCGAAGCTGCCGGGCTTGGCGGGCGCATCGTCTATTACGGCTGTCCGGCCGAGGAGACGCTGGCCGGCAAGGTGTACATGGCGAGAGATGGCGCCTTCCGCGATATGGACGCTTGCCTGGCCTGGCATCCCGGCACCGATACCGGCGTGTCCAACACCGGGGGCTCGTCGCTGGACTCGCTGGTTTACGAGTTTTTCGGCCGCACCGCCCACGGTGCCAGCGCCCACAACGGCCGCAGCGCGCTGGACGGCGCCATGCTGATGGACGTGGCGGCCAACTATCTGCGCGAACACGTGCCGGAGAACGTCCGCATCCATGCGGTGATCCGCCACGGCGGCGACGCCCCCAACGTGGTGCCGGCCTACGCCAGATCCTGGTATTACGTGCGTGGCAAAGACCGGGCCGAGGTCGACAGCGTGCGCGAACGCCTGAATGCCTGCGCGCGCGGAGCCGCCATGGCTACGGAGACCCAGGTCAAATGGCATCGCCTGACGGGTGTGTACCCGCGCCTGCCCAACGACACCCTGTGTACCGCCGTGCAAGCCAACGTGGAACTTTTCGGTACTCCCCGGGCGACGGCAGACGACCGGCGCCGCGCCGGAGAGGTGCTGGGCAAGGATGCGGATTTCAACCGGGCCATCGCTCCGGGAAGCCGTGATCAGGGTCGCGGCTCCAGCGACGAGGACAATGTCTCCTGGCTGGCTCCCATGGGTCGTTTCCAGGTAGCCAGCCACGCCAGGGGCACCTCCGGTCATCACCGCGATCTGGCGGCACAGGCGGCGTTGCCCTTTGCCCAGCGGGCCATGCTCCAGGCCGCCAAAATCTTTGCGGCGACCGCCGTCGAATTGTGCGCGGACACCAAACTGCTGCGCCAGGTCAGAATGGAATTCGAACGCCGGACGCGGGCTTTCGAATACGATCCGCTGGTTCCGAAGCGTCAGCCGGTGCCCGTGGATCCGCCCTGAGGCGATCTGGTCTGGCACCGTCCGCGCCGGCGCCGCCGCCAACAACCGGCAACACGGCGTCTCCGGACCGGGGTCCGGGCGCGGCGACTGGTGGGATTCGACCGGTGGCGCTGCGACCGGACAACGCGGCAGGTCAGGAAGGCTCCGGCGGCGGCGCTGCCGGAGGGGACGCTGCCGGAGGGGACGCCCACT
>SLHA01000040.1 GCA_007136405.1 Candidatus Latescibacterota bacterium | reverse complement strand
TGCCGGACGGGCAATGCTGGGCGGGCGCGGTTTGACGGCATCGATACCAGGATGCATCGGGATGCGGCCACGCCGCACGGTGTTGAATCGTCGGGTTGCATTCGGCGCAGGTTGAACAAGTCCACTCCTGGATCGCCCTCATAGCCAAGAACAGGATATGATCGTCATACGCAATCTGTACAAGTCGTTCAATGACGGCGCGACTTACGTCGTCGAGGACGTCTCTCTGGAAGTGGCCGAAGGCGAGACCGTGGTCTTGCTGGGTTCCTCGGGTTCCGGCAAGACGACCACTATGAAGATGATCAACCGTCTGATAGATCCTTCCAGCGGTACCATAGAGGTCGACGGGCGTAACGTCATGGAGCAGGATCCGGTCGAGTTACGTCGCTCCATCGGTTACGTGTTTCAAGGCATTGGGTTGTTCCCGCATATGACCATAGAGGACAACGTCGCCATCGTGCTGCGGCTGCTGGGGCGTTCCAGCTCCGAGCGTCGCCAGCGCGCCCACGAGCTGCTCGAACTGGTACAGCTGGATCCGGCCGAATATGCCCAGCGCATGCCCGGCGAGCTCTCCGGCGGGCAACAGCAACGTATCGGCGTCGCCCGCGCGCTGGCCGCGGATCCGGCCTACATGCTCATGGACGAACCCTTCGGGGCCCTGGACGCGCTCACCCGGGACACCTTGCAGCAGGAAGTATTGAAGTTGAAGGAGCGGCTGCGCAAGACCATCGTCTTCGTCACGCATGACATCTTCGAGGCACTGGCGCTGGCCGATCGTGTCGCGATCATGCATGAGGGACGCCTGGAGCAGGTGGGAACCCAGGAGGAAATCCTGGGCAATCCGGCCACGCCGTTCGTGCGGGAACTGTTCGAGAAACCGGCTAAACAGCTGGCCGCGTTCCGGGAGCATATGGAATGAATGTGACACTAACGGATTTTATCATCCAACGGGCGCCGGATCTGTGGTCCAAGACCGTCGAACACCTCATGCTCACCGGTGCGTCCATCGGCGTGGCCGTGATCGTGGGCGTACCGCTCGGCGTTTTGATCACGCGTCAGCCATTTCTGCGCAATATCATTTTGAGTCTGGCAGGGATCGTGCAGACCATTCCCAGCCTGGCCCTGCTGGCCTTTTTTCTGCCATTGCTGGGCATCGGCACGGCGCCGGCCATCGCCGCGCTCATCCTCTACGCCCTGCTGCCCATCGTGCGCAACACGTATACCGGGCTCAGTGGCATATCATCGTCCATTCTGGAGGCGGCTCAGGGCATGGGGTTCACCAATCACCAGCGTCTGTGGATGGTGGAAGTACCGCTGGCTGTGCCGGTAATCATCGCCGGTATCCGGACATCCACGACCATCTGCGTCGGCATAGCCACGCTGTCGGCTTTTATCGGAGCCGGAGGCCTGGGTGATTTTATCGTGCGCGGACTGGCGCTGAACAACACTCGGCTGATCCTGCTGGGCGCGGTGCCTGCTGCTGTCCTGGCCCTCGTCCTGGACTACCTGATCGGTCTGGTCGAGGCGGCTCTGAGGCCTGCGGGATCGTTGGAAGGAGGTTCGTCCTGATGCGTAAAACTGACTGGATGCGTATGACTGGCTGGATTGCTGTTGTATCCTTGACGGTGGTGGTGATGTCGTGTGGAACCGATCGGGAGGTCGATGGGATCATTCGGGTCGGCACCAAGAACTTCACCGAGCAGCTCATCCTCGGAGAGATGATCAGTCAGCTCATCACGGAGCAGACGGAGTTGCGCGTGATTCCGCGTTTCAACCTGGGGGGTACCATGATCTGCCATGGCGCGCTAGTCGCCGGAGAGATCGACCTGTACCCCGAATATACCGGCACGGCGTTGACCGCCGTCCTCAACCAGCCCGTGATCGCGGATCCTGATTCGGCCTACCGGGTGGTGCAGGAGGCCTATCAGCAACAGTTCGACGCCACCTGGCTGGAACCGCTGGGGTTCAACAACACGTACGCCATCACCGTGCGCGCCGAGGATGCCAGCCGTAACAACTGGTCCCGGATCAGTGATCTGGGCGATCGGGCCACGGATCTGCGGGCGGGATTCACGGCGGAATTCGTCGAACGCGCCGATGGCTATCCCGGGCTTCGCGATGCCTATGGATTGGAGTTCGCCGATGTGCGCGACCTGGATCCGGGACTGATGTACCGTGCCATCCAGCGAGGCGAGGTGGATGTCATCTGCGCTTTTGCCACGGACGGCCGGATTCCCACCTACGATCTGCAGCCGCTGGAAGACGACGCGGGATACTTCCCGCCCTATTATGCGGCACCGGTGGTGCGCAATGCCACGCTGATCGCGTATCCGGAGCTCAGGCAGGTTTTGCGCCCCTTGGCCGGCAGCCTGAGCGACAGCACCATGCAGCGTCTCAATCATGAAGTTGACGAAATGCAGCGTGACCCCGCGGACGTGGCCCGGGAGTTTCTGGTCACCCGCGGCTTTATCGAAGCGGAAAGGCGGTAATACGTGTGCGGCATAGCGGGAGTATGGGGCCAGCAGGAAGAAGACATGGTGCGGCAGATGATGGATCGGCTGGCCCATCGGGGTCCCGACGCCAGCGGTGTGCATATCCAGCCGGATGTGGGAGTGCTGGGACACCGGCGTCTGTCGATCATGGACCCTGAGGGGGGAGATCAGCCGATCTACAACGAAGACCGGACGCACGCCATCGTGGCCAATGGCGAGGTGTACAATTTTCCGGAGCTGCGCGCGCGCCTTCTGCCCCGGCACACTTTCCGTACCGGTAACGACAGCGAGGCCGTACTGCACCTGGTTGAGGATCAGGGCGTCGATGCCGCAGCCGCGCTTGACGGCATGTTCGCCTTTGCCGCCACCACCGGCCGCGGGTTGATGCTGGCACGGGATCCCATCGGTATCAAACCGCTGTATTACGGCCGCCGCCGGCAGCCAGGCGGACATGCCAGCACGGTGTTCGCCTCGGAGATCAAGGCCCTGGTGGGACACGTCGACGAGATGGCTGAGTTTCCTCCGGGTAGTGTGTATACCACTGCAGAGGGTTTTTCCACCTTTTACGAAGTGCCGCATCTGCGGCCCACGCCGGATCCTGTCGATGAACACGTGGCACGTGTGCGGCGCACGCTGGAGGCTGCCGTAGGCAAGCGGTTGATGAGCGACGTTCCGGTGGGCGCTTTCCTTTCCGGAGGACTGGACAGCAGCATCATCGCCGCGCTCATACGGCCGCAGGTAGAAGAATTGCACACCTTCTCCGTGGGAACCCCCGGGTCCAGGGATCTGGAGGCTGCCCGCCTCGTCGCGCGGCATCTGGGCACGATCCACCACGAGTATACCATTACGGCGGAGGAGGTGCTGGAGAAACTGCCGCAGATCATCTACCACCTGGAATCCTTCGATCAGGATCTGGTACGCAGCGCCATACCGTGCTTCTTCTGTTCGCGCCTGGCCGCGGATTATGTCAAGGTCATCCTGACCGGAGAAGGCGCCGACGAACTTTTCGCCGGTTACGCGTACTATGACGGTATTCCGGATGCCGAGGTTTTGCACCGGGAGCTGCATCGCTCGGTAGCCAGCCTGCACAACATCAACCTCCAGCGCGTCGATCGTCTGACCATGGCCCATGGACTGGAGGGACGGGTTCCGTTTCTGGATCTGACCATGATCGAGCTGGGCCAGACCATCCCGCCGGAACTGAAGCTGCACGATGACGGCGGCGGCCGGCGGGTGGAGAAGTGGATCCTGCGGCGCGCCGTCCAGGATCTGCTGCCGGCGGAGATCGTCTGGCGCGACAAGGAGCAGTTCGACGAGGGCAGCGGCACCGTGGATCTGCTCCAGGCGGTGATGCGGACGGCGACTGCCGGCATCCAGCTGGATGCCTATCGGAGTCGTTTTCCTCAGGAGGACCTGCGTACCGTCGAGGAGTGTTTTTACCACAAGATTTTCCATGAGGTGTTCGAACAACCGCATCTGCTTGCCGGGCACGTGGCACGCTGGGCGCAGCGGGATCTGTAGCACCTCGAGCCGGAGACGGTTGATTGCTTTGCAGCGAAAGAGCCCTACGCGGCACCAGCCTGCTGGCCCGTGACGGCGAAGCAGGCCGCGTCCACGAGCTCTACGTGGACGAGACGACCTGGCAGGTCAACGCCGTGGTCATCGACAACGGCAACTGGCCTGTCGGCCGCCTGGTGTTGCTGGGGACGAATGTCATCGAGGAACTGGACGTCGTCACGCCGTCGCTCAAGGTAGGTTTGACGCGAGACGAGGTCGCCGCGGCCTCCACCGTCAGTTCGCACCCCCCCGCGACCCTGCACCGCGAAGCCGAACTGCACGCCCATCACGACTGGCCGGTTCTCTGGACGGCAGGCAATCCCATGGTCTCCGGACTGATGCCGGACCAGGCGCCCATGGAGGATGCGGATACGGACACCGGGACCCCGGTAGCGCCGCACCTGCTGGGAACGCGCGATATCAGCGGCTACCAGGTGGCCGCGCCGGACGGCGATGCCGGCCAGGTGGATGATCTGCTGGTGGACTGCCGCGTGTGGACAATCACCAGCATCGTCGTCGCGCTGGGCGTGTGGCGTCGGCGGCGACAGGTGATCGTTCCCACCGGACAGGTGCGCGGTATATCCCACGACGAGCTCAAGCTGAACCTCGGGCTCCCCCTTGAGGAGCTGCAAGGGATGCCACCGTTCGATCCTGCGGCCCTGGCTTTGCCGGGAAGCGCTTCGGATCAACCATCGACCGGTGCATCTGGCGATTCCTGAAAAATACAGCCAAGGAGATAACTACAATGTCACTGCAACAGGCAGGGCCGGCCCATCTGCACCCCGGGTTGGCGGCATCCTACTACAAACCGTTGAAGGACTCTGATGTCCAGCGTATTGCGGAGGCGGCAATGCACCTTCTCGAGACCAACGGCATGGTGGTGTACACGCCTACCGGTTATGACGCGCTCAAGCGCGCCGGCGCCCAGGCGGACGAGGCCACCCGGATCGTCCGCATGCCCCGGTCCATGGTGGAAGATGCCATCGCGTCCAACCCTTCCTCGGTGACGCTGCATGGGCGCGAGGAACGCTTCCATGCGGTCCTGGAGAAGAACAGGGTGCACTACGGCACGGGCGGCACGGCCATCTACGTGCTGGATCCGGACACGCACGAGCGCCGTCCGTCCACCATCGATGACGTGATCCTGAACGCCCGCATGGTGCAGACGCTGGATAACGTCCACGTGTTTACGATCAACGTCTTCCCCCATGATGTGAAGGACCAGAACGCCATCGATCCCAACCGGTTCTTCCATGCCCTGGACAACACTACCAAGCACGTCATGGGTGGAATATATTCACTGGACGGCTGTAAGCGCGTGGTGGAAATGGCCGAGATGCTGGCGGGCGGGGAGGAGGCATTGCGCCGGGCGCCTTTTGTCTCCTTCATAACCTTGATCATCAGTCCGTTCAAGATCGACGCGCATTACGGCGAGATGACCTGTTACCTGGCCGGCAAGGGGCTGCCCGTGGTGGTGCCGACCGAGCCCATATGCGGTACCACTTCGCCGATCACGCTGGCCGGCAACGTGCTGACACATATCGCCGAAACTCTGGGCGGCATCACCATGGTGCAGGCGGTGAACCGTGGCGCTCCCGGGATCTGCGGCAGCGTGGGTTCCATCACCAACCTGTCGAACATGGACCACGTCGGCGGGGCGATCGAGCGGGGTATGATCCATGCGGCCGTCTCCCAGATGGCGCAGCACTTCGAATTGCCGCTGTACTCCACCAGCGGTTGTTCGGACACCAAGGAGGTGGATGTTCAGGGCGGATACGAGAGTGCGATGATGAGTCTGCTGGTGGCCATGTCGGGCGCCAACTACATCCATGACGCCGCGGGGTTGATGGAAGCGGATCTAACCGTATCCTATGAAAAGCTTGCCATCGACGATGAGATCCTTGGGATGTGCCAGCGGGTACTGCGCGGCATCGAGGTCACGGATGAGACCCTCGCCGTGGAGCTGTTGAAACAGAAGAAGCCGGGAGAGGACTTCCTGGCGGAAATGCACACGGTGGAGTACATGCGCAACGAGTTTTTCACGCCGACTGTCGGCAACCGCGACAAGCGGGACGCCTATGATCCGCAGCATAGTGCCTTCAACCGCGCTCGTGCCTTCGTGAGTCAAATCCGCGGCCAGGAACCGGTTTCCTGTATGCAGCCGGAGATACGGCAGCAGATCCTGAGCAACTTTGACGAACTGATCTGCGTTTGAAAACCTTGACCGGATTCACCGGAGGCATCAGGACAACCGAGGCATCGATACCGAAAGGAAAGGAGCAATGGCAGGCATAGCAGGGATGCTGGGCGCGGGAGCGACGCAGGAGGCCGTGGATCGGATGCTCGACAAGCTCGCCCATCGGGGGCCGGACGAACAGTGGAGCACCAGCGGGCAGAACTGGGCCATGGGGGTGTGTACGCCGGCCCTGGCTGCCACCCCGGCGCGGAGCCATGTGAGCAAGGAGGGGCTGGTCGTCCTGTTGGACGGAGAAATCTACAATGGTGCGCAGACCACCTCGGAGGTGGAAAGCATGGCGGCTGCGTACCGGCAGTACGGGCGTACTTTCGCGGCGCATATGCACGGCGCGTTCGCCGGAGCGGTGTATGCCCGGGGTGAGATCATCCTGGTCCGTGACCCGATCGGTATACGCCCCCTGTACTGGGGGCGCGCCACGGACGGCACGCTCGTCTTCGCTTCGGAGATGAAGGCCATGGTCGGGCTTGTGGACGAGATACACGAGATGGGACCGGCTACCGTGTTCTCGACGCAGGCGGGGGTGCAGGGATACTTGCCCATCCATCCCTTCGTGCCGGTTCCTGACGGCATGGAGGCGGCTCGAGAGGCGTTGCGTGAGGCCCTGTTCCGGGCAACGGAGCGCCGGCTGCGGGATGGCGCCGTTGGCGGCATGCTGCTCAGCGGCGGCCTGGACAGCTCCATCATCGCGGCTATCGCCAACCAGATCAAGCCCGGTCTGCCGGCCTTCACCGTGGGGGTGAGTGGAGCTCCGGATGTGCTCAATGCCAGGGTGATGGCCGAACACCTCGGGATCGAGCACCATGTGCGGGAAATCGGTGCGGACGACATCCGCGCCACCATTCCCAAGGCGGTATACACGCTGGAGTCGTTCGACGAGGACTGCGTCAGCGGCGCCATCATCAACCTGTTGGCGTCGGAGTGGGCCGGAGGCTGGACGAACTGCATCCTCAGCGGCGAAGGCGCCGACGAACTGAACGGCGGTTACCTGCTGCTCAAGGAGCTGCCGGACGACGAGGCCCGCCGGCGTGTCATGGCGCGATTGCTGGAAATCTCGTACAATACGGCGCTGCAACGCCTGGATCGAGCCATGCTGGGCCATTCCATGAATTATCGTACTCCGTTTCTGGACGCCGAAGTGGTGGCTTTGTGCCTGCAGCTGCCGGTCCAATGGAAGATCCACACGGCCGCAGACGGCACGCTGATCGAGAAATGGCTGTTGCGTGAGGCCTTTCGCGATATGCTGCCCGAGCAGATCCACCGACGTGAGAAGCATCGCTTCTCGGGGGGGTCAGGAACGGACCATCTGATCGAGTCGATCTCCGATGAAATGATTCCCCCGGGCGAGTTCACCGAGTCCGCTCGCCAGACAGTGGGGGGATACCGGCTCAACTCCCCCAAGGAACTGCATTACTACCGCCTGTTCAAGGAGCATTTTCCCGCCACCGGCTTCGAGCAGCTGGTGGGGAGGTGGGATCCGGGCAAGTGAATGCATCCGGTATTTTCGGAGCGGCTTGACTCATCCCGTGGATCGCCACGGCATGTGCGGTTCGCGGCTAACGGATAAAGGAGTGACATGTCGAGGTATCTGTTTACTTCGGAATCGGTATCGGAGGGCCATCCGGACAAGGTGGCGGATCTGGTATCGGATGCAGTGCTGGATGCGATGCTGGAGCAGGATCCGGCGTCGCGGGTGGCGTGTGAGACGATGGTGACCACGGGCCAGGTGGTGGTTGCCGGTGAAGTGACCTCCAAGGCAGTGGTCGAGATCCCGCACCTGGTGCGCGAGACCATCGCGGGGATTGGTTACACGGACTCGGAATTCGGCTTCGATGCCCGGTCCTGCGGCGTCATGGTGGCGCTGGACAAGCAGTCGCCGGACATCGCCATGGGGGTGGACGAGAGCAAGGATCACGAACAGGGTGCCGGCGACCAGGGTATGATGTTCGGATATGCCTGTCGTGAAACCTCCCAGCTGATGCCCTTGCCGATCACCCTGGCGCACAAACTGCTCCAGGAACTGGCCCGGCTGCGCCGGCGCAACAAGCTGAACTATGTGCTGCCGGACTCCAAGTCGCAGGTCACGGTGGAATATGTGGACGGCGTTCCACAGCGTGTGGATGCGGTGGTCATATCCACCCAGCATACGGCGCAGGTAAACCAGGCACGGATCGAGCGGGACATGATCAACCTGGTGGTCAAGAAGATCATCCCGGACAAATACCTTGACGATTCGACGAAGTTCTTCGTCAATCCCACCGGACGCTTCGTCGTCGGTGGTCCTCACGGGGACTGCGGACTGACGGGTCGCAAGATCATCGTGGACACGTACGGCGGGATGTGCCCGCACGGCGGCGGGGCGTTCTCCGGTAAGGACCCGAGTAAAGTGGACCGCAGCGCGCACTACATGGCTCGCTACGTCGCCAAAAATATCGTCGCCGCGCGTCTGGCGGACAGATGCCAGATTCAGCTGGCCTACGCCATCGGCGTGGCCGAACCCGTGTCCGTACTGGCGGAGACCTACGGTACGGGCAAGCTGCCGGATGACGAGATCGCGGATCTGGTGCGCGAGGTCTTCCAGCTGAAGCCGGCGGGTATCATCGAGGCCCTGAATCTGCGCCGGCCGATCTACCGGAAGACAGCCAACTACGGACACTTCGGGCGGAAAGACAAAGACTTCCTCTGGGAAAACACGGACAAGGCGGATGTGCTGAAGAAGAAGGCAGGTCTCGGCTCCGCCAGATAGGATGGCATCGGTATGGAGGATAGACCTCAGAACGATGAGCAGGAGGTGCTGACCGGTACACAACGAGAGAAACTGGACACACTGAGGCGGGTGTTGCGGATCAATATCGATGGCGATTGGGATGATGCGATGATCAACACCGCCTTCACCAACCTGGAGCGCCTGCTGTTCCGTCTGGAGAACGACGAACCTCCGGAGGAAACGGATTCCGGCGACAACAAGAAATCCGGCCGGCGGTCGGGGTCTTCCGGCCGGAGACGGAACCGACGCAACTGAGGTACCATCGGAATGAACGACAGGGGGGCGGCTGACTGAGTCGTCCCCCTGTCGCTATGAGTCGTATGCCTACGGCAACGGTGTTGGAACAGGCGGATGGCAACCTGCCGTCGCCGGCCTGCGGTCGCCGGTCATGAGCGCTCGACGGTCGTCTACCATGGGTGCCGGCCAGGGGCTGGAGAGCGGCTCGGTCCGGTCCGGATTCGAGGGCACGCGCCGGCTCTGAAAGCAGAGCCTGTGGGGGCGCATACGCACTGATGAGGAGCAAAACATGGACCAGGAGTACACCGTTCGGCGCGGCAACACCGCCGTGCACGCCACGAGCCGCTTGAGTCTGGATGGTGTTGCCGACCTCCAGCCTGAATTCACTGCCGCCGGAATGCGGCAGGAGGCCATCAGCGGTCTGGGAGAAGGCGGGGTCGAGGTGCACACCGCGGACATCGGCGGACTGCGGCTGGAGCGCGAGCTCTACACCGAGCCGGAGCCGCCGGGCAGGACCGCGGTGCGCCTGTGTCTGCACAACGAACGCGACACGGACGTTCCGGTGGACATGATGACACCGCTGTGGGCTGGTCCGGATGGTGTCGATCTGGACGGACGACCGGCCGGCGACTGGATTCTGGTGCGCCAGCCGCGGTACAAGAACGACATGCCGGCTTCGGTGCGGCTGGGATCCTGCGATCCGGGCGTCTGGGACGCGGTTCGAGGCACGCAGGAGACCGGTGGTTTTGCGCCGGCGCCGGGCACGGGAGATTGGCCCCGGGCTTTCAGCAGTTCCGAGCTGACCCTGCTGCGGGCCGGTGATGCCGGGATGATGGTGGGCTTGCTGCCGGTGGATCGCCAGCTGGTCCGGTGTCGCCTGGAACTGGATGAGGAGCGACGCCGGCTGGAGAGTTTTCGGGTGGACTGTCTGTGCGACGGCCAGCTGCTTCGGCCCGACGGCACCCTGAGGAGCCAGTGGGTTGTGGTCGACTTGAATGCCGACCTGTTCGCCGCGGTGGAGGCGTACGTCCAGGCCCTGGCCGCGGCCGCCGGGGGCGCGCGTCCGGGCTGTTCAGACATTCCTTCGCGGCCGCTGGTATGGTGCAGCTGGTACTACTACGCCAATGCGTTCACCCAGGCCGAAGCCGAGGCCAATCTGGAGGCGCTGGAACGGCAGCCCCTGCCGTTCGACGTATTCCAGTTGGATGAATGCTGGGACCTGGCCTTCGGCGATTGGTATCCCAACGCGGACTGGCCGGATCTGCCCGGATTCGCCGCCCGCTGCCGAGCCGCCGGGTACATTCCGGGGCTATGGACCTGCGGCTTCCTGGTCGAACCGCGCGCGCGTACGGGTTTTCATCATCCGGAGTGGTTGCTGCGGCGTCGTTCCGGCGAGCGGGTCCAGTTCAACATGGCGGGGATGTCCAACCATGTGCTGGACACCACGCATCCCGGGGCGCTGGAGTTCATCGAACAGCTGTACCGCCGGTTGACCCGGGAATACGGTTTCACCTATCACAAGGTGGACTTCACCCGTGCCGTGGTGTACGATCCCGAAGCGGTATTTCACGATCGGACGATGAACCGGGCGCAGGCCTACCGCGCCGGTATAGAAGCCATCCGCCGCGGTATCGGTGTGGATTCATACCTCAATATCTGTGGCGGCCTGTACGGGCCGTTGATCGGCATTGCCGACGCTCAGCGGACGGGATCAGACGTCAAGAGTATCTGGCCATCGCTTCCTTCGAGCGAGGATACGACGGATTACGGGCCCTTCACGATCAAGCAGAACAGTCTGCGGTACTGGATGAACGCGCTCTGGGACAACGATCCGGATGCCCTCATGGTGCGCCGCCGGACGGAGCCCTATCGCGACCAGAGCCTGTCGCTGGGCTTGATGAATGACGATGAAGCCCTGACCTCAACGCTGAACCAGTACATCGGCGGCGGGCTGGTCTGCACCACGGAGAATCTGACCGAGATCGAGGCCGACCGGCTGCTGCTGCTGCGCCATTGCGCGCCATCCGTGGGCACGGCGGCTGTGCCGCGCGATCTGCTGGAGGGCGGGCGCTTTCCCGCGATTTTCGACACGCGGGTGCGCCCGCGAGCGGCCGGACTGCCGGAGTGGCATACCGTGGGGGTGGTTAACTGGTCCCGGCAAAACCGGTGGTTCCCGCTGATCCTCAACGCAGCCCTCATCGGTGCGATGGCGGACACGGCGCAGCGATTTCTGGTATGCGCCTTTCGGGGCGGGTGGACGCAGGTACTGCAACCCGACGATCGCCTGAACATCGGTCCGGTTCCACCCCACGGCTGCGAGGTTGTGAAGATCCAGCCGTTCCAGGCGGAGCAACCGTGCCTGGTGCGGACCGATGGCCATTTCTCCATGGGGGGGACGGAGGTAACCACCTGGAATCCCGTCTCCGGCGGGGTGCGCCTGACCGTGGAGTGGCCCTGGCCCGTTCCCCTGACGCTGTTCGTGCGTCCACCGGCTGGCCGTACCTTCATCGGCCAGGATGAGAAGGATACACTGGCTGTGGAAGTGCCGGAGTATTCATCCGGTCTGCAACTCGAGTTGGCGTACCGCTAACCGCAGCATGCGGTGAAACGGATCCTGCCTACATCGCCAGAGGAGACTCGATCATGGCTGATACCGACGATCAGAAGGTTCCCATCGGTCTGCAGTTGTACTCGGTGCGGGGCGAGGTGAACGAGGACCTGGATGCGGCACTGGCCGGAGTGGCGGCGTGCGGGTACCAGGCGGCTGAACCCTGGGGCTTTGCCGGTTCGGAGGCGCGCTGGCAGAATATGGCGGCGCGCCGGATCCGGAGCTTGTTCGATGCCAACGGGCTGGCGTGCTGCGGTTGCCATGTGCAGACTGGTGCGCTTCTGGGGGACAATCTGAAGCGCACTATCGACTTCAACCAGGAACTGGGCAACCGCTACCTGATCATCGCCGCGGACAGGGAACGGATGAGTGACCCGGCCCGGATTCTGGAGCTGGCCCGGATGCTGGATGCTGTAGCGGAGACGCTGGAGCCCTTGGACATGTGGACCGGATACCATGCCCACGGGTTCGACTTCCAGCGTTTCGGCGATCAGTGCGCCTGGGAGATTCTGTTCAGCCACACCTGCGACCGCGTGGTGATGCAGATGGATGTGGGTAACTGTGCCAACGGGGGCGGAGACCCCGTCGCCATGCTGGAAGAGTTCCCCGGGCGCGCGCGCTCGGTCCACCTGAAAGACTACAACGCCGGTCCCGGCGGGGTCATCGGCGAAGGCGACGCCGACTGGGCCCGGATCTTCCATCTCTGTGACACGCTGCACCGGCCGGAATGGTACGTGGTGGAAGAGGGTGGCGCGGACGGTATGGGTTTCGATGTGTGTCGCCGCAGCCTGGAGGCGCTTCGGCGCATGGGCAGGTAGTCCAGACGGCGGCACCCTGCCCGCCGAGCGGAAACGGGCCGGGGGGCGCTCCGGCACCGTTTTACCGAAGGCGGCACATTCATGGATCCAGCGCTCCGATCCGGCACACCCATGGGCGCACCCGGCGCGCGCCTGTTGGCGCATCCAACCCGCACCCACCGCACACCCATGGGCGCACCCAGCTCGCGCACATATCCAGTACACGCATCCGGTGACCCCATCGGGCGCCGGGACAGTGGGGGCCAGGCAGGCGCTGCGCCGGTCAGAAGCGGTCGATCACGGCTACCCCTTCCTGTTCGAACCGGGTCATGGCTTCCAGTTCGGCTGGGGCATCCTCCAACGGCAGCCTCTTGCCGATGAGGCGCGCCGGCTGCAGGGCGCCGGATTCGATCATCCTGAGCAAGTCCGGGAAGCGATGGGCCTGCATCCCGTGGCTGCCCAGGATCTCCAGTTCCCTGGCGATGATTTCGTTCATCGGCACTGGCACCTGCGCGTGTTCGGCCAGGGTCAACCCGATCTGCACATGCCGGCCGCGACGGGTCAGACAGCGGATCGAGTTGCGGCAGGTAGCGGGATGGCCTAGGGCGTCGATGGAAACCTGGACTCCGCCGCCCGTGATGTCGATGATCTCCGGGACCGGATCCGCGCCGTTGCCGGCGTCGACCACCGCGGCTGCCCCCAGATTGCGGGCCAGTTCCAGTTTGCGCGGCATGATGTCGATCCCGACCACGCAGGCGCCTGCCGCCGCAGCGATGGCCACTGCGGCCAGCCCCACACCGCCACAGCCGTGAACGGCCACCCATTCGCCCGGAAGCGTTCGCCCCTGATCGATGACACCGCGAAATGCGGTGATGACCCGGCATCCCAGACTGGCTGCCGAAACGAAATCCAGGGTCTCGGGCAGCCGTACCAGATTGGTGTCGGCGTGAGGCACGGCCACATACTGGGCGAAGGAACCCCAACCGCTGAAGCCGGGCTGGTACTGGTCCGGGCACACCTGTTGATCGCCCCGGTGGCACACGGAGCAGGAACCGCACCCGCAACAGAACGGCAGGGTGACGCGGTCACCGCGCTGCCAGCGCTGCACCTGGGGGCCGGCGTCTTCGACGATTCCGGCCAGCTCGTGGCCCGGAACGTGAGGCAGGCCCACATCCGGATCATGCCCCATCCAGGCGTGCCAATCGCTGCGGCAGACACCGCTGGCCATGACCTTGATCACGACGCCATCCGGCGGCGTGGCTGGGTCCGCCACCGTGGCGACGGTCAACGCGGCACCGAACTGTTCCATCCATACTGCCTTCATCGCTCCTGCCTCCGCGAGTCTAGAGATACCGGAAACCGCGGTGGGTCGGCACCCCGGCCGCAGCCTACGCCCTGGCCGCGTTCTTTGCCCCGGCGTTCAAACCGTCGCCTTGTGCAACTGGCGCTTGAGATGATGAATGCGCCGCCGGGTGTTTTTGAGCTGATTGTGATCACCCGCCGCCAGGGCGGCATCACGCTCCTGCTTGAGTGCCTTGATCCGGCTCTTGATACTTTTCTTGTCCACCCCTACCACCTCATGGTGGACATGCATGTCGATATTCAGCGCCGTGCATATGGCCTGCAGCAGGTGTTCTTTCTTCATCTGCATGAAGCCCTGCACGGCGTCATCATCGATACCTTCGGCGATCTCGCGCAGGCGGTCCAGGCTGGCCTGGCGCAGTTCGTCGTAGGTGTACTGGTGTTCCATGGGGATCACCTCCATGCAGTTGACTTGGATGGCCGTGTCGATGGTGGGATCACACGGCCGGCGGCGCCAAATAGTGTATCATCGAGTGCACCGGTCGCGCAACCCAGCCACGCAACGCAGATACGCACTCCGGTCGCGCAACCCAGCCAAGCACTCCAGTCGCGCCATTCGGCCATGGAACGCAGAAACGCAACGCACTCCAGTTGCGCAACAAGGTTGTGCATTCCAGCCGCACAACTCGGCCAAGGAACGCAGATACGCACTCCGATCACAGACTCCGGCCACGCAACGCAGAGACGTCACCCGGCCGCGACAGGACTCGCTGGCAACCGGCCTCTGCCCGGGAATCTCGCCGCAGGCCACGCCACGGCCGCTCGCGGCGCGTCAGGCGGCTTCGTCCGCCCGAATGCGGCAAGCTGCTTCGAGCATTGCCAGGTACCCGTCCACGGGGACATAATCGGGTATGGAGTTGCCCGACCCCAGGGCGAAACCACAGGCCTTGGCCCGGTAACGGGTGCCGCGTTCAACCACCAACCGGACGATATCCTCCGGCGCCAGCTGGCACAGCAGATCCACGTCGATGCCTCCGAGCAGGCCGATGCGCGCGCCGTACAGCTCTATCCACCGGTCGAATGGTGCGATGGTGTCTTCGTTGGAGTGCTTGGCGTCGATGCCCGCCGACAGGGCATCCGGCATGACGGTGAAGATGTTGCCGCACGAATGCCATAGAAAAGGTCTGCCGGCGTCGTGCACGGCGCGGATGACGCGGCGGTATTGCGGGAACACGTGGGTGCGCAACGCTTCCGGTTGCAGCAGGGTGGTGGTTTTGAAGCCCAAGTCGTCCCCGAACCGGCAGACCGCGAAGGCTTCGGCATGGCATTCCAGGAAGGTGCGCCAAAGCTGGTGCATCAACTGACCGATACGCCTGTAGACATCGGCAAAGAGCTCCGGGTCATCCGCCTGCAGGTAGCACAGGGGCTCGAAGCCGACCAGGTCTTCACTTATCTCGAAGACCCCATTGCCCACGCCGCCCACCGCTTTCATGCCCTCGGGCAGGGTGGCGGCCAGCGCCGAGAAACGCGGTGCGGCGCGTTCCCAGAAACGCGCGGGCAGCTCATCCCAGGGGTACTGGTCGAGATCACGCCGGGTCTGGATGGGACCGGGCCGGCCGCCCATGATGGCCCCGCCTCCCGGCAGGATTTCGGTGATGCAGGTCTCGAACGACACCGTGTCGTACCCCAGAGTCTGGAAGAAACGGTTGTACTGCCGGAAGAACTCGTGTCGGTCGGCGGCATCGCCGTCCAGCAAGCCGGCAAAGCGATGATCCAGAACGCGTTCCATGATACCTGGGTTGACGATATGCTCGTACACCGGCAGCCGTGCGGGCCGGCGGTTGCGAGCCACATCCACCAGGTGACGGTAATCCGGCTGAAATTCCATGCTTCGACTCCTGTTGCAGGCCGCGGTGCAGGGGGTACCGTTTACCCGCCCCAGACGTCGTCGATGATCCGGCGAGTGAGGCGGGTCCAGGCGCGGATGCGTTCCGTGTCGCCTTCGACCGTCTCGACATCCTTCAGGGTGATATCCACATGACAGCCTCTGCAGGCTGTGAGGTCGCGCTTCAGAATGGAGCGGATGCGGGACGTGTCGAAGCCGTATCCCACCATATCGGTGGGACTGGGCCGGTAACTGATGACATAGTCTGTGCCGATCTGCTCGGCGCAACGGGCCGTATCGGCAAACGGCGACACGGCGATACGCCGCAGGTTGGGAATCTGACGCAGCATGTCGATCTTGTGTGTCAGGTCTTCGCAGCATCCATATGCACTCAGTCCGAATGCGGCGATGATGGGCAGCTGGTACTGGAGCAGGAATTCGTCGTGCATGGCGGGCGAAACGCAGGCAAATTCCTGCGCCGCGGCAAAATACCACAGTTGCTTGCGGGACACGCCGTCGGTATTGGGCGCTGGGTCCGCCAGTTCGGTGGCGTACGGCATGGCCTGATTCTGATGCGCGCTCAGGCTCCAGTGACCGCGCGCCTCGGCCTGGTCGTGCGTGCGCTTGATCCCGGTGCTCATGCAGCGGACCAGCCGGTGCAGCCACGCCGGATTGTCGGTCATGTCCAGCATGAAATGCTCGATGCCGCGGAGATAGCCCAGGTCGGTGGAAATGTCGGCACTCCAGGAGCGGTACGCCGGGCCGCGGTCCACGTTGATCATGATCAGATCGCCGATGGCGTCGTGCAGCCGTTGGGCCCGGCGTTCGGTTTCCGCCGCGTCGATGTCGTGCTGCGGCGGGCGCAGCTTGTCGATGTCCTCCAGCTGTTTGAGCGGATAATCGATTTTGAAGGAACCCCGCGGATCAGCGCTGCGCTTGCGGGGAATGTCGACGCCCCAGCCGGTACAGCGATGCGCCGCGGGCACCGTGATCCAGGGTTCGAAGATGCTGTCGTCGTCCAGACTGTCCCAGAACAGATGGCGCCGGAAGAAGTCCTCCCAGGACCGGTAGAAGGCGTCCTGGCAATGACAGCGCGATTGCGGCATCTCCTTCCAGGCGAAAGCGCGCAGGTATATCAGCGGACGCGTGGGCTGCAGGCTGTTGTGCCGTCGCCACAGGTCGCGGCGTTCGTTCTGTACCGGGTGATGGCACGCGTCCAGGTAGCGTTGAGCCAGTTCTCGAAGGATTTCGGTGTCGCTCATGGTAGGTCAGCCTTGGGGGGTCCGTGGGATCGATGGGGTGCCATGGTGGCATCCGGCATGCGCTCGGACGGCCAGTTCATCCGCCCAGCTCGACGCAGCGCCGGCGATAATGCAGGTAATTGGCGTAGGGAACCTCCGCGGGCACGCCATGGTCGCTGGTGGGAATGTAACCGCCCCGGGCCCGCAGCGGTGGGATGATCCGCTCCAGCTCGCGATCGATGGCCTCCTTGCTGTGCGCCAGGATGCGTTTGTCGATACCGCCGAAGAGCCGTAGTTCGGGGTATTGACGCGCCGTGCGCACCACGTCGCAGCCGGCAGCCACCTCGAAGGGGCTCATCGTATCCATGCCGATTGCCTGGTACAGCGGTATTACCGGATCGGCGAATCCGTCTGTATCTATGTGAATGTGCAGCGGCCGGCTGTGATCGATCTGCCGCCGCCGCACATTGGCGACCAGCTGCTGGTAATAAGGCAGCAGGAACTCGCGCATCATTTCCGGCGAGATCAACGCGCCGTTGTTGTAGCAGATGTCCTCGGCCAGAAAGAGTTCGTCCAGGGTGACGTACGTCTGGTGCCGGGCGATCACCGCATCGGCCAGCGCGAACCAGGCCTGCATACAGGTGTGGATGAGTTCGGGGGCGTCGACGAACTGGTAGAGCAGGTCCTGCGGACCGATCAGACTGCGCAGGAACATGTACCCGCCGATCAGGTTCTGGGTGATGATCATGCCCTGGCCGGCCGCCTGGCGCGCGGCGTCCATGCGGGTGTCCAGGTCGGTGTAGCGTGCGGGCGTGGCTGGATCCAGACGCCAGGCGATGTTCCGTTTCCAGGTGTCTATATCCTTGACCGGGTGGTCGATATATTCCGGCATGAAACCGGAACGGCGGCCGCGGAACACCAGCACATGCCGGCCGGCGTGGTCGCGGATGACTTCATGGTCGCCGCGGTCTTCGATCACGGTGTCCTCGAAGGCCGGCGCCAGGGCCGCCTCGCACCATCCCAGCTGACCGAGACTGTGCTGGGCCGGGGCGTCGAAGTCGAACAACCCGGCCAGTGACGCCTCGGCGGGCATGCCCTGTTGGCGCCATTCGTCCAGGCAGTAATAGCCGAATTCCCTGCGATACAGCGGCGCGCCCGCGACCATCTGGTAGGTGTCGCGCAGCTTGCGGACCGATAAGCTCTGGTGGTCCCGCGGTACAGCGGCATGGATGCCGTTTTCTTGTTTTCCGTCCATGGCAGGTTACCTCGTCGTATCCATACATCAGACCATGTGAAAAATGTCAAGCCTTCAACCGGCTTGCCGCCGGTGCACTCCTTGAAGAAGCGGATTGAGGTGCGGATCAGCCCGTTGCCGCCATCGCCTCCCGCACGGAAGACCTGCCGCGGCAGATTTCCGGTCGCGTCAATGCATGTGCCGTTCGGCAAAATCCATGTAGCGATCCCAGTCGTACGCGGTGACGCCGTGGCCACCATGGCGGATGTGATAGCCGATATGCCGGCCCACCGGAGCCTCGATGGCCGGCATGCCGGTAACGTCCAGACCTTCCATGCCCAGGAGTCGATAGGCTGGGCCGGCGTGCAGGGCCGCCAGAAACTCACCGCGCGGATCCGCCCACCTGTCTTCTTCGGCGCTGGCCACATACACCGGCCGCGGTGCCGCCAGGGCGATCAGCATGTGCTGGTCCACGGGCAGGTCGTCCTCGCGATCCGCGTAGCGAGCGAAGTTGGCGCAGAACCAGTGCGGGAAAGTGGTGGTGATACGCCGCACGGTTTCACCGAAGCGGCGGCGGGAAAGCGCGGCGCCGCCGCAACCCGAATTGTTGGAGATCACCAGGGCGAAACGCTCGTCCCGGGCACCGGCCCACAAGGAGGTTTTTCCCAGGCGCGAATGGCCCATCACGGCGATGCGCCGGGAGTCGATATCCGGGTCTATAACCAGGTAGTCCAGGGCGCGACTCAGGCCCCAGGCCCAGGCCCCTATGGTGCCCCATTCGTCCGCGTCCGGGCGATTCTGCCCTGGACGGTAGAACAGGGGATGGATGCCGTTCTGGAATCCGTCGTCGTAGTCTGGATCCAGATCACCGCAGTAGACCGTGGCCAGTCCGTATCCACGCGCCACCAGCCGCTCCACCGGCCAGCGCGACGCGGAAGTACCGCGCGAGGCTTCCGTGGCGCGATGGTCGACGACGCCGTGGGCGGGATCCGAGCGCATCCAGCGGTCGGACAGCACGATGTCGGGATCAGGTTGTATCGTGTGGTTGCCGTAGAAATTGAGGCCCAGAAACAGCGGCACCGGTCCCGTGCGCCGGGCCGGAAGGTAAAGGAGAATGTCCATGGCCGGGTGATCGGCCGGGGGGGAGAAGCGGACTTTGATCTGCCGCCGCTCCGCCGCGCCGTCCAGGTACTCCCCCGCTTCGGCGGCTGCCGATACTTCGACCGGCGGCAACGCCTGGGGCGGATTCTTCCCGTACACGTGCTCCTCGAAGAGCCGCATGATTTCCGGCCGGCGCGTCCCCGTCCAGTGCTCGACAGTGGAGACGGTGGTGCCGCCGGCATCGACCAGGAGCTCCGGCAAATCATAGGCGGGAACGCGGGTTTCGTCGTAGTTGGCTTCGCTGGGTGCCATACTGTATCTATCCATCGAGTAGGGTTAAACTGGGCGACAAAGCGGCGCGCCAACCCGTTCGCGGTTCCGGTAAGGGCGTCCGCGCCTCGGTACGGGCGCGATGGCCTCCGTGTCGCTCTCGGTGCTCA
>SLHA01000102.1 GCA_007136405.1 Candidatus Latescibacterota bacterium | reverse complement strand
CGAAGATCCGACCCGGCAGGCCCGCCACACGATGGTTCGCGAGCAGCTGATCAAGCGAGGCATACAGGCGTGTTCCGTGCTGAACGCCCTGGAACGGGTTCCCCGTCACCGGTTCGTGCCCGCGGCGGAACGATCCGCGGCCTACTCGGATCACCCGCTGCCCATCGGTGCCGGACAGACCATTTCACAGCCTTATGTGGTGGCCTATATGCTCGAACAGGCCGCCATACAGCCGCCGGACAGGGTGCTGGAGATCGGCACCGGCTGCGGCTACCAGACAGCGCTGCTGGCCGAATTGGCCGCCGCCGTCTATTCCGTGGAAGTGGTACCGGAACTGGCGGAGAAGGCTGGTAAGGTGTTGGCCGAATTGAATGTTGACAATGTTCAAATACGGGTGGGTGACGGCAGCTGTGGATGGCCGGAGGAGGCTCCGTTCGATGTCATCATCGGCTCCGCGGCTCCCCCGGAAATCCCCCCTGCCCTGCTGGAGCAGTTGGCTCTACAGGGCCGCCTGGTCATGCCGGTCGGCAGGGCGCATCAGCAGATCGTGCTCGTGCGACGCACGGACAGCGGTTTGGAGCGCCGGACACTGCTGCCGGTGCGGTTCGTCCCCATGGTGTAGGACACGGATCCGGCGGCCCAGACAAGCTGTGAATGGAAACCGATTTCCCGGAATCCGATGGGCCGATCAGTCCGGCGTGTCGATGATCTCAATCATGACCCGGGCAAGCCCGGCCTCGACCATGTCCACTTCCAGGGCGGCGGCATACGACAGATCCAGGACCCGCCCGGGAATGAAGGGGCCACGGTCGTTGACCTTGACATCCACCCAGTAACCATTGGTCAAATTCGTCACGCGGACGCGGGTGCCCAGCGGCAGGACCCGGTGAGCCGCGGTGAGCCTGTACATGTTGTAGATGGCCCCGCTGGCGGTGGGTTTACCGTGGAAATCGCTGCCGTAGTAGGAAGCAACGCCAATCTGATAGGCGCGCGTGGTGTCGAGGTCCGCCGGCGAAATGGGATGGGCGTTGGCCCGTTCCTCCGGCCGTGGCTGCATTCGAGGATCCGGCAGCAGCGAGTCCGGATAATCTTGCGCCAGACGGGAACCCGCCGGACGCGGCGCATCGCGCGCGGGCACGTTGGTACGGGCCGGCGCGCTGTCGCGGCTGCGGTAGACCGGATGCGGCGTGCAGCTCCACAGCATCTGTACCCACAGCGCCATGATGATCCACTGGTATACGCTCATATCCCGGTGTACTCCGGGCGCGTACAGGCCGTACCCGTACGCCGTCTAGAAAAGCGCGGCCGTTCACGTGCACTCTGTGCGCGTACAGACCCGACACTCAGCCCCTGCCTGTCCTGCCGAGTAATTCGGGTTTGTTGCCTTCTGGCGTTCCTTTCCACTACAACCGCGACGACTCAGGTTGCCAGGCTTCCAGTCAAATCGGACAGCCGGGAGATCCCCTGATCGACGCAGTACTGGTGCAGTTCCCGCACGATGGCGATACCCGCGTTGGGGTCCGTAAACGTGGCCGTTCCCACCTGAACGGCCGTCGCTCCGGCGATGATGAACTCCAGCGCATCGCGACCCGTGCGAATACCACCGATCCCCAACACGGGCAGGCGCACGGCTCGATGGACTTTCCAGACCATGGCCAGTGCCACCGGTTTGATGGCAGGACCGGACAATCCACCGGTGATATTGCCCAGAACGGGTCGACGCAGGTTCACGTCAACAGCCATGCCCACCAGTGTGTTGATCAACGAGACCGCGTCCGCCCCAGCTGCTTCCACGGCCGTCGCCACCTGGGTGATATCCGTGACATTCGGTGTCAGCTTGACGATCACGGGCAGTTCGGTAGCTTGTTTCACCGCACGTACCACGGCCGCTGCCGAGGCGGGATCCACACCGAACGCCATACCACCCTGCTTGAGGTTGGGACAGGATATGTTGATCTCCAGGGCGGCAATCCCCTGTAACCGGTCCAGGCGGACAGCCATCCGGGCGAATTCCTCAACCGTATCCGCAGCAATGTTGACCACGATGCGCGTGTTCAGCTTCTGCAGAAACGGCCAGCGATGCGCGATAAAAGCATCGATCCCCGGATTCTGCAGTCCGATGGCATTGAGCAGCCCGGCCGGCGTTTCGACGATGCGCGGGGCGGGGTTGCCGGCCCGGGGAGACGGTGTGATGGTCTTGGTAATCACTCCCCCCAGCCCGGAGAGATCCGTCAGCTCCGCCAATTCCTCCCCATAGTTACAGGTACCGGAAGCGAGCAACACGGGATTGGCCAGCCGGCAGCCGGCCAGATTCACGCTCAGATCCGCCATCATCCGTCCCAGTCTATGATCGTGGCATCGAAAACCGGACCGGCAACGCACACCCGTTCATACCGGCCGTATGCGGAATGCGTGCCCGCATCGGAACGGTGAACGGGCACCGTGCACCCGGCGCAGATACCGATGCCGCATGCCATGTATTCTTCCAGAGAGACCTGGCACGGTATTCCGCGCACCCTGCAGTTGCGCGCTACGGCGGCCATCATGCCCCGCGGGCCACAGCTATACACCATCGGGTACGCCACATCATCCAGTTCGGCGTCCAGCAACCCGGTAACCAGGCCTGCATGCCCCAGCGTTCCGTCGTCCGTGCTTTGCATGACTCTGCTTGCGGCCGGGTTGAGCCAGGCAACGGGCAGGTGTTTTTCGCCGGTTCGAGCCCCCGTCAGCAGTACTGCAGCGTATCCGGCCGCCCGCAGACGACGCCCCAGGAACAGCAGTGGCGGCAGTCCGATACCACCACCGACGAGGATCGACGGATGCGCCGAATCAGGCCAGGTGAAACCATGCCCCAGAGGCCCCAGACAGGCCAGGCGAGTGTCGATGCGGATTTCAGACAGTGCCTCGGTCTTCGGTCCCACACACTCGTACAACAGCTCGATCTCACCGACGTCCGGGCGCGCATCGGCAATACTCAGGGGCATACGCAGCAGCGGTTCGATGCCGTCCGACAGGCGCAGCTGCACGAACTGCCCGGGCCAGGCTTCGGCGGCGATCACCGGTACCTCCAGCGAGATCGAATAGATGCCGGCGGCGACGCTCCGATGCCGCACGACGCGCGCCCATTCGTCTACCACCATGGGCTCACTCCTATCACCATGGGCTCACTCCACCGTCTTCGACGCCAGCGAATCAGACTCCGCACCGGTGGAACCCTCGTCCGGTTCAGGTGTGCGGTGGAACCGGACATCTGTCTCATCCTGTTCGTCACTGCGCTTCAGGACGGGACTGCTCGCGCCAGAGGCACCGCTTGTGTTCACTGGAGAGAAAGGTATTGGCAGCTCGATCCAGACGGGCACGGTATTTCCGCGCCGATCCACTGCCGGGAAGAACCGGTATTGCTGCGCCGCTGTGGTCGCCGGCTCATGGAGATAATCCGGGCCGCTGAACACCTCGATGCGACTAGCCTGGCCGTTGACATCCACCAGCACGTCGAGGATAACGCTGACCGTATCGGTCAGCATGACGGGTGCTCGCGGCTGCACCGGACGGCGTACTACGGGCAGATCCTGAAGGATATCCTCACCGGACAGGTTCAGGTTGTCCACGGGTGGGTTGATGTCCAGTGTCCGCAAGGTATCCAGGTCCAGTCCCTCGTGGCCTTCGCTGTCTACCAGCTCCGAATACCGGTCGCGTAGCCGCTGCATTTGAGGATTGCGGGTATCGGTCTGCATCAGCGTGCGCAGATAATAGTTGGCCGAATCCGCCTGCCCTGCCTGCGTGTGGGCTGACAGAAGTCGATACTGGGCGACGCGCTTCTGAGGCTGCAAGGCCAGCGCTTCCCGGTAACAGCGCAGGGCTTCGTCTGCATCACCCAATTTACCTAGAACATTGCCAAGAAGATACAGCACCTCCGGTTGTTCGCCGCGTTCCTCCAGACTGCGCTGCAGTTCCTCGCGGGCCCTGGGCCAGTTTTCACGCCGGTACGCCCGCAGACCCAGGGCGTGATGCTTACGGGCCATGGCCATCACATCCACGGTGTCCGGCTCCGTGGAAAGAAACGTGATGCGCTCGCCTGGAGGCGGGGGGCCGCCGGCTGTTTTCAAGTCGCGTTCCAGGTTGTCGATGAGCCCGGCCCGCTGCACACTGTCCCGCGCGGCGACGATCGCGGCAAACCGTGACCGCGGGAAGCGATATGGAATCTCGGCATACCGGGTCGCTGCCGCTGCGGAATCCCCGCCGACGTTCTCCAGTGCATAGGCCGCCAGAAACGCCGCCCGGGGACCGTAGGGCGTCTCCGCGTAGGTATGGCTCAAGCTGTCCAGCAACGGTACGTACGCGTCCAGATGGTCAGGATCCTGCAGCCGGACGGCCTCGATGTCCTGGAAAAAAGCCGCCGCCGCCTCGGTGGCCGTCTTCTGCAGCTCCCGCCCCAGGTGGCGCCTGGCGGCGTTCGCATGCTCTGACTGGGGATACTCCCGAATCAGGTCCTTGAACAGATCCTGCGCAGCCTCCGGATCCTGCTTGCGCTCCAAGTACGTCCACCCCATGGAGTACAGCACCCAGGGCATCTGGTCGAATTCAGGGAACCTGCTGCGAATCTCCTGCAGGTAATGCAGCGCGGAGTCCGGCACGGCCAGCCGGTCCGGATCCCGGTACAACTCCGCGGCCTCCAGCAGCGCCTGGAGCACTTCCTCCGCGCTCGGTTTGCCGTCAGCAGCCACCTGGGCCGGTGGTGTACCCGCATCCGCCGGCACGGTCTGGTCGCTGGCGGAGGGGGTGTCTCTCCCGGCAAGGGTAGTGTCCGGGCCGGCCAGCGTGTCTGCGCCAGCGGCGCTCGACCGGTCCGGATCCAAGCCGGGGTCGCGCAACTCTGCATCCAGCAGTTCGGCATCCAGCGCTTCGACATCCAGCCATTCGGCATCCCGATCTTGACCCTCCTGGACCGCCGGCCCAGGCGCGGCGGCGCGGGAAATGCGCTCGCGCACCGCACTCACCTTATCCACGTGACGCAGCATGTCACCGGCCAGCCTCTCCGCCTCCGAGCCACGACGCTCGCTGGATACCTCCTTGAAATAGGCCACCGCCCTCTCTTCCTGACCGTAATAGCGCAGATACAGCAACCCGGTCTGGTACAGCGCCATGGCCGAGGCTTCCGAATTGGGGAAATGATCCCGCACCTTCTCGTACTCGGCCAGCGCCGCTTCCGGACGATCCTGTTCCTGGTAATGGCGACCGACCAGAATCCGCGTTCGCCCTTCATATACGCGGAATCGGCGCTCGTCCAGCAGTTGGCGGTAGCGCTTCAGGGCCTCCCGCGCCTGGCCCTGCCGGTCCAGCAGTTTGGCCGTATACAGGCGCGCCAGAAACTCGTCGTCCACGGATGGAGAGGCCTTCAACGCCTGTTCGAAGGCCTGCAGCGCGGCGTCATGATGGGCGCTGTCTCCCGACTCCATCAGCGCCTCACCCAGCCGCAACCACAGTATGGCCGTATACCGGGTGCGGGGAAACGCCTCCAGAGCGGCCCGGTATTCCTGGGCTGCCAGCGTGTAGTCCGACTCGGAGAACGCCATCTCGCCCAGCCTCAGGCCGGCCCGGGCCCCCACTTCTGCACTGGCCTCATCGAACACACTCCGGTACAGACTCCGAGCCGCACCGGCATTCCGCTGAGCTTCCAGGCTGAGCGCGCGCCAGTACCGGGCACGTTCCAGAAACCGGCTCCGCGGGAAACTCTCCTCCAGTTCCCGGAACGAACGCTCGGCACTCATGTAGTCCTGCTGCCAGTAGAAGGACTGTCCCAGCAGAAAGAGCGCGTCATCTACCCGGCCGCTCTCCGGGTACCGCTCCAGCACGCGTGAGGCCCGGCGCGCAGCCTGGTCGTACAACCGCTGCGTTTCCGTGCTCAGCCCCTGGTGGACGCCGGCTTGTTCCAACACCATGATCCGGGCCCGCGAGTCCTCTTCCTCACGACGTGCCTTTTCCGCCTCGTTGAAGTACTTACGAGCATTGTAGAACGTGTTGAAGTACACGCAGGCGTTTGTACTGAGCAGGACGGCAACCGACGCTGCCAGCAGCCACCAGGAGGCGGGACGGGTCCGGGTGGATCTAGCAGACATGGTGATAATCCTGCAGCGCGCGCACCTCCATCTCGCCCCGCTGCAGTGCTTCGATCCCGGCCGTTGCCGCGACCGCGCCCGCCATGGTCGTCGTATACGGAATATTGTTCATGATCGCGGCTCGGCGCACCACGAAATCGTCATATTGGGACGGCGCATCGAGCGGTGTGTTGATCACCAGATTCACCTCGTGACTGCGAATGGCGTCTTCGACATGAGGACGACCCTCGTGCACTTTGAGGATGAGTTCGGCAGGTATGTCGTGGGTCCGCAGAAACTCCTGCGTACCCCGCGTGGCCACCAGGGCAAAACCACACTTCAGCAGACGGCGGGCAATATCGACAACAGCGTCCTTGTCATGGTCGTTGACACTGAGAAACACCCGTCCAGCGGCCGGCAGACCGGATCCCGCCCCCATCTGGGACTTCAGAAACGCGATACCGAAATCCGTGCCGATGCCCATAACTTCACCTGTCGACTTCATCTCCGGCCCCAGGACGGTATCCGCTCCAGGAAACTTGATGAAGGGCAGGACAGCCTCCTTGACCGACATCGCCGGTGGTACGATTTCGCTGGTAAAACCCTGCTGGCGCAATGATTTACCTGTCATGGCCCGAGCTGCAATCTTGGCCAGGGGCCGGCCTATGGCCTTGCTCACGAAGGGTACCGTCCGGGATGCGCGCGGATTGACCTCCAGGACATATACCGTGTCGTCGTGGATGGCGTACTGGACATTCATGAGCCCGACCACCTCCAGCCCGCGCGCCAGCTCAACCGTGTGCTGCCGCACCTGATCCAGATGGTGCGGAGCGATGTCAAAAGGCGGCAGCGCGCAGGCACTGTCTCCCGAATGTACGCCGGCGTGTTCTATGTGCTGCATGATCCCGCCGATGACCACGGTTTCTCCGTCAGCCACTGCATCTACGTCCAGTTCACGGGCTCCCTGTAAATAACGATCGATCAGGATAGGATGTTCCGGCGATACTTGTATGGCCTGATCGATGTATCCCGACAGGCTCTCGGCGTCGTACACGACAACCATGGCACGTCCCCCCAGAACGTAGCTGGGACGCACCAGCACCGGGTAACCGATGCGTTCCGCAACTACCAGGGCTTCGGCCCGAGTCCGGGCCAGACCGTTCTCCGGTTGCATGATGCCCAGACGACGGATCAACTGCCCGAAGCGTTCACGATCCTCGGCCAGGTCAATGCTGCTGGGCTTTGTGCCGATGATGCGGACGCCGGCCCGCTCCAGCTCGAGGGCCAGGTTCAGCGGTGTCTGCCCGCCGAACTGGGCGATCACGCCATCCGGCTTTTCCCAGTCCACGATGTTGAGCACATCCTCGACAGTCAGGGGCTCGAAATAGAGTTTGTCCGCCGTATCGTAGTCCGTACTCACCGTTTCTGGATTGCTGTTGACCATGATCGTCTCGAAACCGTCCTCGCGCAGCGCCAGGCACGCATGCACGCAACAGTAGTCGAACTCGATCCCCTGACCGATGCGGTTGGGCCCCCCTCCGAGAATCATGATCTTTTTCCGCCCGGAGGCCACGCTTTCATTTTCGTGCTCGTAGGTGGAATAGTGATAGGGCGTGTACGCCGCGAATTCGGCCGCACAAGTGTCCACGGTCTTGAACACCGGAAGGACACCTGCCGCCAATCGCCGTTGACGAGCCTGGCTCTCCGTACAACCCCGAAGGAAGGCCAGCTGGCGGTCACTGAAACCGGCCTCCTTGGCCTCTCGCAGCAGCCCGGGATCCGCATACGGATCTTCGTCACGCAGCCGTTGTTCCAGTTCCCACAGCTGGAACAGGTTGTCCATGAACCAGGGATCGATGCCGGTCAATGTGCAAAGCTTGTCCCGCGTATATCCGGCTTCGATGGCGGCGCGCAGGTAGAACAGGCGCTGCGAGTTGGGGGTCACCAGATGGTCCCGCAGGTTCTTGTCTGTCAAGCCGGCGAACGCCTGATCCTTGCCGTCGGCGCCCCAGCCGGCACGCCCGGTTTCCAGCGAACGCAGTCCCTTCTGCAGTGATTCCTTGAATGTCCGGCCGATGGCCATGGTCTCGCCGACCGACCGCATCTGCGTATCCAGCGAATCCGGCGTGCTGGCGAACTTTTCGAAGGTAAAGCGGGGTATCTTGGTCACCACGTAATCTATGGTCGGCTCGAAGGATGCCGGCGTCTCCCGCGTGATGTCGTTGGGTATCTCGTCCAGAGTGTACCCCACGGCTAGTTTGGCCGCGATCTTGGCGATGGGAAAGCCCGTTGCCTTGGAAGCCAGGGCCGAAGAACGAGACACCCGGGGGTTCATCTCGATCACCAGAATACGGCCGTCCCGGGGATGTACCGCGAACTGGATGTTCGATCCCCCGGTGTCCACACCGATGGCGCGGATGACCTTGATCGCCGCATCCCGCATGGCCTGGTATTCCTTGTCCGTCAGGGTCTGCGCCGGCGCCACCGTTATACTGTCCCCGGTATGCACACCCATGGGGTCCAGATTCTCGATAGAGCAGATGATGACGACGTTGTCCCGGTGATCGCGCATCACCTCGAGCTCGTATTCCTTCCACCCCAGCACGGATTCTTCCACCAGTACTTCGTCGATCGGGCTGAGATCCAGCCCGTGTATCAGCTTCCGTTCGTACTCCTCCACATTGTACGCCACTCCCCCGCCACTACCGCCCATGGTGAACGACGGGCGCAGGACAAGGGGGAAGCCGTGCTCCTGCTGAAACCGCATTCCCTCTTTCAACGAATGCACGAACGCACCGGTGGGCATCTCCAGACCGCATTCGTCCATAGCCTGTTTGAACAGCTGCCGGTTTTCCGCCTTCTGTATGGCCTCCAGATTGGCGCCGATCAGCTCCACGTTGTAGCGCTCCAACACGCCTGATTTCGACAGTTCCACCGCCATGTTCAAGGCTGTCTGCCCTCCGAGTGTGGGCAGCAATGCCTGCGGACGTTCGGCGGCGATGATCTTTTCGCAGATCTCTGCGGTGATGGGTTCGATGTATGTCCTGCCGGCCGTCTCCGGATCCGTCATGATCGTGGCCGGATTGCTGTTGACCAGCACGATGTCGAACCCTTCCTCACGCAGCGCCTTGCAGGCCTGCGTGCCGGAGTAGTCGAACTCGCAGGCTTGCCCGATCACGATGGGACCCGAACCGACGAGCATGATCTTATGGATATCAGTACGCTTGGGCATGAGATTGGTCAGTGGTTTGGGGTTATGGTGGACACAAAAACAGAGACGCGCAGCAACGCATCTCTGCCCACTCGGGTACCTCTGCCGATTGCCAGGCCCTGGTTCAGAGCCCCGGTTTCCGGGGTCCGCAGGCCCCGGGATCAGATACTCTGGACAAAGTTCAAATAGATCAACAGGATGATGAGCACGACGGTGAAGGCGTATCCTATACTGAGCAGCAGCATGCGGTGGCGCTCCCAGTCCAGCCGCGGCCGTGGCCGTGGCTGGCCGCGACGCCGGGAGATCCTGCCGAAGTCCACCTGAAACCGTTGCTCGTCGATCAACCGCACCAGGCGCGGGTCATAGGCGCCGATAGTCCTCAGAATCAGCCGCTTGCGCCGGGCGACGCGCTCGGCAAACTGTTCCCTGGGAGTCTGGACTGCGGCGTCACTGTCCGCGCCAGATCCCGTTCCAGCACCTTCCTCCCCGTTACGATCTGCGATCAGCACACAGGTCCGTTCGCGCGCCAGATCCTCCGCCAACCCACTGACGGCCGCGCGATCACGAACATGCGTCTGCACGACCGTGTAGCAGGTATCGATAAACCGGGAAAAATCCTGCCGGATCTCATCCTCCGAGAGTCCCAGAAGATAGGACTCCTCGATCATCTCTTCTATGGCTTCCTTAACCCTGGACATAGCGCGTCATTTCCGGAAGGACCACCTGGTAAACAGGCGGTAATAAACATCGTACGGATAGGTTAGGGTATATGCCAGTACCTGTCAACCTATCCTCCAGGCCGCCGGCCGGTCTGCCCCGGCCAGAGAAGCCCCCCGGCGCGGTCGCCCGCTCGGAAGAGCACTGATGCGACTTCGCCGCGGACCGTCGAGACCGGTACAATCGGCACTCGTGGCAGCTTGACGCCAATGCAACCGACTCGACGGTCCAGGCAGTCTAGCGCGCGTCGCGCTCAACCGCTGTCTGCCCCAGCTGCACCATGGCTCCCGGAATGGCGGCACCGATGGCACCGGCAGTCACCCCCCACTCGCCCAGATCATCCCGCGCCCGGTCTCCGGCGCTGCCGTGAAGCCGCACCGCCGCAGGCACTGCGGCTTCGACAGCAACGCCTTGGGCCATCAAGGCCGCGATCAACCCGGTGAGCACGTCACCTGCGCCTGCGGTCGCCATGCCGGGATTGCCGGTGGCATTGACCAGCACCTCACCATCGGCGAAGGCCACCAGCGTCGGAGCCCCTTTGAGCACGAGGACAACCCCGTGTCCGGTGGCAAAAGCACGCGCGTGGCCTACCGGATCCTCGCTGATGGCTGTCGCACTCAAGCCGGCAAGCCGGGCAAACTCGCCCCGGTGCGGCGTCAATACCGTGGTTCCTTCACGCTGACACAGCAACTCCCCCACACCAGTCAGCGCGAACAACGCGTCGGCGTCCAGCACCATGGGCAGGCGTATCGATCCAACCAGACGCCGCACCAGTTCCATGGTTTCCCGGTGCCGCCCCAGCCCCGGTCCCACGGCGACCACATCAGCCTGTTCGCACAGCAACCGGATCTCGCCCAGTCCGCGCCGGGCCAGGCAGCGCTGACGCCGCAGTTCGGGCAACGGCCGCGTCATGGCCTCGGTCAGTTTGACCTCCAGAATGTCGTTCAGGGACGCCGGCACTCCGACCAGAACCTTACCCGCACCGCCGTAGAGCGCGGCGTCAGCACTGAGTGCGGCGGCACCGCTCATGCCGACCGACCCCGCCAGGAGAACCACCGTGCCGCAGGTGCCCTTGTGCGCATCCCCCGGACGGTGAGGCAGGAGACCGGCAGCCGTGTGCGCATCGATCATGCGGACCCGACTGTCGCAGGTTGCGATGGCATCCGGATCCAAACCGATATCCGTCACGTGCAGGGTTCCACAATAACCCCGTCCCGGATAGAACAGGTGCCCGTATTTGGGCAGGCCGAACGTAACCGTCAGTGCCGCGCGCGCGCACGGCCCCGGTACGGCACCGGTATCCGCCACGATACCCGAAGGAAGGTCGACGGCGACCACGGGAACCAGGGCCCTGGCCAGTTCCTCCAGCACGCCGGCCGCCGGTTCCCGGGGAGGTCCGGTCAACCCTGTTCCCAGCACCGCATCCACCACCAGGTCCGCTTCCTGCAAGGCCCGGGTCAGGAGCCCGCCGCCGGCGTCAGCCAGCTCCACCACCGGTACGCCCGCGGCACGCATCCGGTCCGCGTGCACGGCCGCATCACCGCGCAACCGGTCACTGGCTGAAACCAGAAAGACGCGTGGCTGCCCGCCCGCTTCCTGGAGCAGGCGGGCGACGACAAATCCGTCACCACCGTTATTGCCGGCGCCGCAAACCAAGGCCACCTTCTTGCCGGCCAGCGTCGCGTATCGCCCGAGCATGGCGGCATATACCTGCGCTCCAGCGCGTTCCATGAGCGCCACAGCCGGCGTACCGGCGGCGATCGTGCGACGGTCTATCGCCGCCATCTGAGCTCCGGTAACGACCTTGATCCATTCCACTGTAAAGACTCCGTTGCACAGACTCCGTGTCTACATTCTGCGTGCGTCAGTCCTGTTCCCAGGGCCGCAGCAGTTCACGCCAGGAACGTTGCGGTTCGGGCGGCGCCGGCCGGCCCATGATAGACCCGCTCACCCGGTCGACGACGTCGCTGGCCAGCAGCGCCCAGACACTGACCAGCCCGACAGCCCAACCCACCCCCGACACCAGCCCCAGTGTCAGGAGCAGGAGACCCGCGAACCCCAGCAGCAAAGCTGACGACGGCTGGCGCAAGACCAGGATCAGGCTGAGGCGCAGCGTGGGCCAGAGTCCCTGGCGCCAACGGCACAGTACGGGCAACGGATACGGGGCCATCAGAAGCGCGAAGACCAGCAACCAGATGCAGACAAAGCTCAGCGCAAGGCCCGCCAGGCCGCCGAAATGGCGATAGAACAGCGCATTGAACCCGAGCAGGGCCATCCCTCCGGCATAGATCAGACTGAGCAGCAGCACCCGTCCCGCCAGAGCACGCCATTGCCGCAGCAGGTTCCGCCGATCCACCCTCTGTTCCTGCTGCCAGACCGTGGCCGCCAGAAACAACAGCAGTGTGGGCGGCGCCAGAGCCATCATACCCGCAACCACGGCCAGAGTCAGGACCAGCACCAGCGGTCCATAGACCATGGCCCGGCGCACCAGCCACAGGGCGGCCAGCAGCCATGGCAAGGCGGCCAGCGTCCAAACCAGGTTGAGCAGAACAAGACCGCCCAGATGATCGTATGCCAGCCACGCCAGCCGGCGCAGTCGGCTCGACCCGCCGAGTCGCTGTTCGCGGCCGCCGCGGCCCGGACGCGTGCCGGCGCCACTGCCAGCCCTCATGCCTGTTCCCGAGCGCGCAGCTCGCTGGAACTGAGATCGCAGCGGAAGGCGGTCTCGGGAACGGGCTGGAAGAGGTCTTGGTACGCGACGGGCGGATCCAGATCCTCCAGGGAGCGGTAGCGTCCCGCATGGAGCCGGCCGGCCACCGCGTACCGGCAGCCGGCCGCACGCATGGCCTGGAAGGCGCGCTCCATCTCCTCCAGCCCGCCGTAATATGCCGGCATGAGCAGCCGGACCGCCGTGTCGTAGCCGATCGCAAAGTAACAGTCGGCAAAAAGCCGCACCTTGGCCGAAAAAGTGGCGGCACGCGTGACGACCACCGGCCGTTTACCCCTGAACTGGCGCAGACGCCGCTCCAGCTCCGGCCGCGGCAACACCGGTTTGTCGACGTTCTCCACCGACAGCTCGTAGGCCCCGGAGCGGTTCGATACCCGCTCCGCCGCCGCCATGAGGCCTTCGTGACCAGAATGAAGCGGGTTGAAAGAACCCGGCAGCAGAAGCCGCGCCGACCGCGCCGTGACCGCGTCCATCGAACCGTCCGTATCCACTTCCACCGCCGTCAGATCCTCCGCATACAGCAGACTCAACGGATCGTCAAGCCGCAGACGGCGGCACTCTATGCGCGCTCCTGCAGGCCACTTCGGCTGCCAGGACGGCACACCGCAGGCTTGCAGCAGCGCGACCATCCCGACTTCGCTCAGCAGGTCCTCCTGCTGTTCGCGCTCCCAGACGTCCTTGTCGAACGCAACCTCGAAGACCGCCGCGTCATGCGCCGTCCTTGTGGCCAGTGCCACCCGGTCCGCACCCCTTCGCCGCCGGCGCGTGGTCAACGCCGCCGTGCAACCGAAACCGACCGTGGGCACGCCGTCGCCGAGCAGATCCCGCAGGCGCCGGAAAGCGATGCAGGCCATCTCGACAGCCGTGCTGGCCCGCACCCGGTGAGGTCCCGGCGCTCCGAGATACCGGGCCAGCGCCTTCGGGTGATATGGAATCGTGGCTTCGATCATACTGCGCGAGGCGCCGGGGTGATTGTGCAGCCAGGCGATCAGCTGACTGCCGCCACCGGTGCAGACCACGCCCAACGGCCTCTCGGTGGCCAGCAGAGCCTCGATCCAGCCCCAGCGTTCACCTGCGGTCATCGTCATGACACCCGTCCCGCGCGAGTGCGCGACTCAACAAGCGGTTTCCCAGGTGATATATGCGGCGTCCCGGTTGCTGTCAAACTCATTCGTTGACATTAGACTTCCAGCACAGCATATTCGACCCGCGTCGTTCAATCTCCACGCATCGTGCCATCTACGGAAGGGCTACCATGAACATAGACAAGGCGGTCATACCGGTCGCCGGCCTGGGTACGCGGTTGTTGCCCACGACCAAGGCCATTCCCAAGGAGATGCTGCCTGTCGGGCGCTACCCCATCATCCACCATGTGGTCGAGGAACTGATCGGCGCAGGCATCCGGCACATCCTGTTCGTCACCAGTCGCGCCAAGGCAGCCATCGCCAACCATTTTGACGACTATTCGGAGCTGATGATCCATCTGGAACTCGGCCACCACGAGATGCGCGAAGTCAGTCGCTTCGACTACCGTCAGCGCGGCGTCGAGTTTTTTTTCACCAACCAGCAGGTTCCGCTGGGGCAGACCAAACCGCTGGGTACCGGAGACGCGGTTGCGTCCTCGGAGAGCTTTGCCGATAGTGATCCATTCGTGGTCGCGTACGGAGACAGCATGATCAGCTCACCGCAGGATCCCGGTCTGGTGGCGCGGATGATCGCCTCGCACCAGGAGCACCGATCCGCCTGCACCATCGCCGTTCAGGAGGTAGCGCAGGAACTGGTGCACCAATACGGTATCGTCGTACCCACCCCCAACGAGGAAAACCGGGAGGACTGCCGCATCCGGGATCTTCTCGAGAAACCGGCGCCGGACCAGACCCCCAGCCGTCTGGCCAGCAGCGCGCGTTACGTGTTCAGTCCCTGCATTTTCGACGAGATCCGGAAAGTCACCCCGGCACCCAACGGAGAGATCTATCTCACGGACGCCATCCTGCGCCTGATCCACGCCAACGCCGTAGTGCGGGCGGTCCGCCTGACACCGGCGGAGGCCCGCCATGACATCGGCAACCACCGGGCCTATTTCAAGACATTTCTGGAGTACGCGCTCGAGGATGCCGAATGGGGCCAGGAAATGCGGGAATATCTTGCGGCCAGACTCGCCGCAGAAAGCGATGCCGGCAGGAACACAGAGCAGCTATGAAGCGGGAGACGCATCTTTGTCAAATCCAGTATGTTTGGTCAGTGGTTCCAGCAGCGGCATCGGCGCGTCCATCGTTCGGGAGTTCGCCGCGCATTCCTATGATGTAGTGATCAACTACCACTCCGGCGCGGAACGGGCCGGGAGAATCGCCTCCGCTCTGGAGTCCGAGTTCGGCGTCCGTACCCTGGTGGCCGGTGCGGATCTTTCGGCGGCGACAGAGCCGTTCCGGCTGGTGGATGCCGCTTACGATCACTTCGGGCGTCTGGACGTAGTGGTCAGCAACAGTGGCGTATCCAGCTATGTCAAAAACGCAGACGGCCGCCTGCAGCGTTACCGTTTCCACGAAACGCCCGTGGAGCATCTGGAACGAGAGTTCAACCAGGTGCTGGAACTGAACCTCAAAGGAGCCTACCGCCTGGCCCAGCGCGGTCTGCACTACATGATCCGGCAGGCCCAGGCGGAACAGGAAGCAGGTCTCCAGCCCCGGCACCGCAGTCTGCTGTTCGTCACCTCCATCTCGGATGTGGCGCCGGATTCCACTCGCGTTCCCTACGGCGTCACCAAGGCTGGGCTGAACCACGCGGTTCTGGGCGCGGCCATGGATGCCGGGCCGTATCACATCACGGTCAACGCCATTCGCCCGGGCGTGGTGGACACACCGCTGACCGCCCGGCCCTCCGGACTGCATGCTCCCGACGACGGCCATGAATATACCGTGGCGGAAACGTACGCTCTGATGGCGCAGGGAGGCTCTCAGGCGATACCGCGGATTGCCACCCCTGAGGAGATCGCCTACGCGGCTTACGCCTTCACCCACATCCCGTTCATGACCGGGCAGTTGATCGCGGTGGATGGAGGGTTCACCCTGGCCAGCGGTTTTGCCAACCGGGAGACGTTCCTGCAGGCCGGTCTGCAGCGCCGGCACCAGCAGGACGCACCCTGAAAACAGCAAGGGGCACCCCCATGGCGGGGACGCCCCTTGCTCCCGTGTTCCAGCGCGGCAGGGTTGGTGCTTCTCAGCGGCGCTCGATGCTGCCGATCTGTATCGCTATCTCGTCCCGGTTGGCGACGCGTTCGATCTCCCCGTCACGAATCCAAGCCATGCGGTCACAGGCGTGCAGCATCTTGTCGTCATGGGTTACGGTGATGATGGTGGAACCCATCTCGTTCTGCAGCCCTTTCATGTAGTCGATGATCTGCTGGCCCGTGTTGCTGTCCAGATTGCCGGTAGGCTCGTCCGCAAGGATGATCCGCGGTTTGTTGACAAAAGCACGGGCGATGGCCACGCGCTGCTGCTGACCGCCGGAAAGCTCGCTGGGCAGATGGTGAGCGCGATCCGCCAGACCGACGATCTCCAGACATTCCAACGCCCGGTGTTCACCCTCTTCCGTAGTCATGCCGGCGAAAATGGTGGGCAGCGCTACATTCATGAGCGCGCTCATCACCGGCAACAGGTTGTAAGTCTGGAATATGTAGCCCAGTTCGAAGCACCGCACCGCCGCCAGTTGCTGGGTACTCAAGTCCGCCAGATTCACCCCTTCGATCAGCACTTTGCCGCTGGTAGGCGTCTGCAGCGCGCCGATAGCGTTGAACAGCGTGCTCTTACCCGATCCCGAGGGCCCCATGATGGCGAAAAACTCGTTCTCGTAGACCTGTACGTTCAGCCCGCGCAAGGCATACACGTGGGTGGATTTATCCTTCTTGTGGGTGTTGTACACCACCTGTATGTCCTGCACATCCACGATGACTCCGCGCCCGCTGTCTGCCATTGGATCCCTCATTCTCCTGGTGAGCGTACTGACTGGTAGCCATTTCGGGTGTGAATCCTGAATCTACGGCGCCCCGGACCATACGTCAAACCCGTATTCGGCGCGTTTGCGGCTGTATTCGACTTGCGGCCTGGCGACATGGCAGCAGGAGAATCAAGACCCTGGACGAAACTGCCGATACTAGAGTCAGACGGTTTGACTCCAAGCAGTACCAAGTGGTACAGTATCACGACAAGCAGACCATCGCCTCCAGCCGATTTGCCGCATCCCGCAGCCGCGGTCCTGGCTCCGGGATACCGCCAGGAGAGGATCATGCCGGAAAGTGAGCTACTCATCGACATACAGGAGGTTGCCGCCACCTTCGGGAAGTCGGTGGAATCCATCCGCAAGTACAAGAACTTTGGTATCATCCGCGTCACCGACAAATGCGGCAACAAGGATCTGTTCGACCGCAGCGAGATCCTCGAGATCCGCGATCGTCTGCGCTCTCTCCGGTTGCAGGGATTGACGCTGGCGCAGATCGCCGACCAGCTGGATTCCGCCCGCACCGAGGACCTGACCGGCATGGAACCTGGCGCGGCAGTACCCGCACCCAAGCCCGGTCCGGACCAGCCCTTTCGGATCCTGGTGGTGGACGACGAGCCGGACGTGCGGACCAACCTGCGGGAATATCTGGAGAAGCAGAGTTACGACATTCGCGAGGCCGCAGACGGCGAAGAAGCCCTGGCCAAGACCTTCACGGAACAGCCGCACATGATCCTGCTGGATCTGCGCCTGCCCCGGTTGGACGGGTACCAGGTCTGTCACACGCTCAAGAGCAACGCCATCACCGCGGGGATCCCGATCATCATGATCACCGCCCTGAACACGACGCCCCAGAAGGTCAAAGGCCTGGAATCCGGCGCGGACGACTACATCAGCAAGCCGTTCGACCTGGAGGAACTGGGGGCGCGCATCCGCATGGTGCGTCGCCGCCTGCCGCCCTCCTGATTGCGCCCGGATGCGGCGGACTCCCCGGTCATTCGCCGCATCCGGGATCCTGGCCGCCATCCGTCTCCCCGGACAACTCAGCGGGATCCACGAAACGCTCCAGATGGCCACACTGCTGGCAGGCGTACAGCACCGCCACAAGGTCCCGGCAGCGGCCTGTACTGCGCCCCCTGTAAAGCCGGAGAACGTCTGCCGGAACCGGAAAAAGCTCCACGAACTGATCGCCACCGCACTGGGAGCAGGTCACCGTGTAATCCGCTTCCCAACCGGCCTCCCGGCGTGTCATCCCGCCTCCTGCGCTTTCAACCGGGCGATCTCGTCTCGCAGTAGGGCCGCTTTCTCGAACTCGAGCTGGGCTGCGGCCTTTTTCATCTGTCGTTCGAGACCGGCCAGCAGCTCCTGGATGTCATCGCCGGTTTCGTATGTTACCCTGGTCTCCGCCACCACGGATGCCGGTTCCGCGCCGCGCACGCTTTCCAGGACCGAGGTGGTACGCATGATCTCCTCACGACTGCGCCGGATGGTCTGCGGTATGATGCCGTGCTTCTGATTGTGCTCGATCTGCAGACTTCGACGCCGGTCGGTCTCCTCCATGGCGGCCCGCATGGAACGGGTCACCCGGTCGGCGTAGAATATCACCAGGCCGGCAGCATTGCGCGCCGCCCGGCCGATGGTCTGGATGAGCGCCTGTTCGGAACGCAGAAAGCCTTCCTTGTCCGCATCAAGAATGGCCACCAGCGAGACCTCGGGCAGATCCAGCCCCTCGCGCAGCAGATTGATGCCCACCAGGACATCGAATTCTCCCAGGCGCAGATCCCTCAGAATAGAGACGCGGTCCAGCGTATCGATCTCCGAATGCAGGTAGCGCACCCGGATATCCATCTGGTTGAGGTAGTCGGCCAGGTTTTCCGCCATGCGTTTGGTCAGGGTGGTGACCAGGACACGCTCGTGCCGTTCGGCACGAATCCGCACTTCCTCGATGAGGTCGTCGATCTGCCCCATCAGCGGCCGCACGACGATCTCCGGATCGACCAGTCCGGTGGGGCGAATGACCTGTTCCACCACGACGCCCTGGCAACGCTCCAGCTCGTAACTGCCGGGTGTGGCCGACACGAAACACGTCCAGCCCATGCGTGCCTCGAATTCCTCGAAGTAGAGCGGCCGGTTGTCAAACGCCGACGGCAGACGAAAACCATGTTCGATCAGGGTTTCCTTGCGCGCCCGGTCTCCCCGCCACATGCCGCGTATTTGCGGAATGGTGACGTGCGACTCGTCGATGAACAACAGATAGTCCTTGGGGAAATAGTCCAGCAGCACGTAGGGCGGATCACCGGCGTTGCGGGCGTCCATATGGCGCGTGTAGTTCTCTATGCCGGGACAGAAACCCAGTTCCCTGATCATCTCCACATCGTACTTGGTCCGGGTCTCCAGCCGGTGCGCCTCCACCAGTTTGCCTTCCGTGCGCAGATGCAGCAGCCGCTCTTCCAGCTCGACCAGAATGCCTTCGCATGCCACAGCCACCTTTTCCTCGTCCGTGACGTAGGCCTTGGCCGGGTAGATGGCCACCTTCTCCAGCGGCTCCAACTGGCGGCCGGTCAGGGCGTCGATGCTGGCCAGCGACTCCACCTCGTCGCCAAACAATTCCACGCGGACGGCCCGGTCAGACGAAGCGGGCACGATCTCCACGACGTCTCCCCGGACCCGGAAACAACCGCGCTGCAGTTCCAGGTCATTGCGCCGGTAGTAGATGTCGACCAGAGTACGCAGTATGTCGTCCCGCTCCACGATCTGTCCGGTGCTCAGTTCCAGTCGCTGGTCCGTGTACTGACGCGGCGAGCCGATGCCGTAGATGCAGGAGACCGTGGCCACGATGATCACATCCTCCCGCTCCAGCAGCGAGCTCATGGCTCGCAGGCGCAGGCGGTCGATCTCTTCGTTGAGCTCGACCTCCTTTTCGATATACGTATCCGTACTCGGCCGGTAGGCTTCGGGCTGATAATAGTCGTAGTAACTGACGAAATACTCCACCGCGTTGTTGGGGAAATAACCGGACAGCTCACCGTAGAGCTGTGCCGCCAGCGTCTTGTTGTGCGACATGACCAGCGTGGGACGCTGCTGCTGCTGGATCAGGTTGGCGAGGGTGAAGGTCTTGCCGCTGCCGGTAACGCCCAGAAGAGTCTGAGACCGCTGACCTTGCCGTATGCCCGCCGCCAGTTCGGCGATAGCCTTGGGTTGATCGCCCTGGGGACGATAGTCGGATACGAGTTCGAATGCGGGCATGGACCAACAGACCAGTGAAGGGCAGACGAGGCCGGCGCCACGTGGGCCACGCCCGGGAGGTTGGCGGCGATGGCGATGGCGATGGCGATGG
>SLHA01000025.1 GCA_007136405.1 Candidatus Latescibacterota bacterium | reverse complement strand
CAGGCCCGTCAGTCCAGCTGAACGAGCCTCGGGGCAAACAGGCCCGTCAGTCCAGCTGAACGAGCCTCGGGGCACAACCCCCCCTCCGGGAAGGGCGCGGGCTTGTACGCGGCCGCTGGCTCCAGGCTGAAGCTCGCGCTCGCAGCACGGTCACGGGCTCCTCATGGCCCCGGCCCCCGCCACCCGATTACGCGGCGTTGCCCTGGACCTTTCATCCCGCTCGCAGCGCGGTCTTCGGGCCCCTGAAGGGGCCGGGAGGCGCCGCAACCCTTCTAAGCTGCCGTGCCCCGCTCCCAGTAGCCGGCGGCCTCGTCCACCTGGTCGGCGATGGCCACATTCTCTTCCAGCTCCGCAACCGTCCGCATGCCGATGGTCACGGAGTGGGCGTGCGGACACTGGAATACATACGTCAGGGCGCGTTCGACGTCGGCGTGGCTCAGCGGGCTCGGTGAGCCTGCCGCCACCAGTTGCTCCTGGTCCGTGAAGACGCGTCCCCGGGCCAGTGCCTTCATGATATACACCCCGCGCCCCTGTCGGCAGAGTTCGCGCATGGCCAGCTGCATTTCGGCCGGCGTGCCTGAGCGCTTCATCACTTTTCCGGTGGCGTTCAGCGTGACCAGCAACACTTCCAGCTCGGGATGCCGGGCGGCTTCACGCGCCATGGTCACGGTGTGTGTGGACAATCCGAGGTGCCGTACCAGGCCTTCATCCCGGGCTCGCGCGCATCCCTCCAAGGCGGGACGGAATCGGTCCCAGTCGTCCATGGTGTTGAGGCCGTGCAGCATGAACACATCAAGGTAGTCCGTGTGCATGCCCTCCAGCGACTCCAGCACATGAGCGTAAGCCCCGTCCGGGCTGGGGTCATAGGTCTTGGCGGCCAGAACCACCCGGCTCCGGTCTTGTCCGTCCAGCCACTGCCGGACGGCTTCCCAGGAACGACCGTGGGAGCCATCCGCGCGGTCGTAGGTGTACGAGTAGTCTGTGTCGACGAAGTTCACGCCCAGTTCCGTGGCGCGGTGCAGAACCGGCAGGAACTGTGCCGGGTCCAGTCTGATGTCCGTGCCCAGGCCGACGCGGCTGACGCGCAGACCCGTGTTTCCCATCGTGGCATAGTGCATGCGTATCAACTCCTCTGCTGCCAGGATTTTTCCAGTTTGGTCATCTTTTTCTTGGATATTCCTCCCAGAGTGTGCATGGCCTCCATCAGGCGCATCCGGGTGAGGTCCAGGCCCAGCAGGGCGATGGACTCGAACAGCGGCGGCCCGACGCGACTGCCTGACACGGCTGCGGTCAACGGTACGGTGACATCCCTGACCGGCCAGTCCCAGTATGCCGCCACCGCACGAATGGCGGCTTCAGTGGTTTCCCGGTTCCAGGCCGCGATCCCTTCCAGGGCCCAGACCACCGTCTGCAGCATGGCCAGGACGTCTTCGGCACTGCGCTTCTTCGGTACCAGCTCATCCACCGATGGTTGCACCTGGCGCGCGAAGAAGAAGGCCGCTTTGGGCATGAAATCCCCCAGAGTTTCCATGCGGGGTTTGAGCAGTGGGATGATCGCTCCAAGATAGTCGTCGTTGACCAACCATTCTCTGAGGGTCTGAAGCAGTTGCGCGTCACTCATGCTCTCCCGGACATACCGGCCGTTCAACCAGTTCAGCTTGTCCAGATCGAAGATGGATCCGCCCAGGTTGGTGCGCTGCAGGTCGAATGTCCGGCAGAGTTCGGTGAACGGGAATTTTTCGTCTTCTGTCAACGGCGGATAGGCCATCAGCGCGAGGTAGTTGAGCAGAGCCGGCCCCAGATAACCCGCCTTCCGGTAGTAGCCGATGGAGGTCGGATTGCGGCGTTTGGACATCTTGGAGCCATCCGGGTTCAACAGCAGAGGCAGGTGGGCATACTTGGGAGGGGGCCATCCCAGCCAGTCGTACAGCAGCAGATGCTTGGGCGCCGAGTTTATCCATTCCTCGCCACGGATGATATGGCTGATGCCCATCAAGTGGTCGTCCACCACCACGGCCAGATGGTAGGTGGGGAAGCCATCGGATTTGAGCAGAACCTGGTCATCAAGACGGGCGTAATCAAAGGTGACGGGGGTGCGCAGAACATCGTTCACCTGGCAGGTTCCCGTGACGGGTACGCGCATACGCACGACGTGAGGCTCACCGCGGGCCAGCCGCTTTTGCACTTCATCGGTGGACAGATCCCGGCAATGGCCGTCGTATCCTGATACCGCTCCCGCCTTCCTCTGGGCATCGCGGCTGGCGGCCAGCCGATCCGGAGTGCAGAAACACCGGTAGGCGTGTCCGTGCTCGACCAGCACCTTGGCGTGGCGTGCATACAGTTCCAGGCGCTCGCTTTGGCGATAGGGACCAAAGGGACCGCCGCAATCCGGTCCTTCGTCCCAGTCCAGCCCCAACCAGCGCAGTGCCTCCATGACCTGTTTCTCGAATTCCGGCCGGGAACGGCTCTGGTCCGTGTCCTCCATACGCAGGATGAAGGTGCCGCCATGGCGACGAGCGAAAGCGAGGTTGAACAAAGCGATGTAGGCGGTGCCCACATGAGGTGGTCCCGTGGGCGAGGGGGCGACGCGGACGCGAACAACAGACATGACGATCCTGCATCATGGAGGTTGGAAAGAAGCCGTGCGAAGTGCGCGGCGAACGGTGTGGGCGGAGAAATAAAAACAATGGGCCCGCCGGCGCAATTGCTGCCAGGCACCCTCCGGCCGTTGGCCGGACTACTCCCGCCAGAGAAGCGCCGAACGCGGTTTGCCTCCAAGAAGGCATTGTCATGAATAGAAACTTGCTTATATTCATTTAATTACCCTGAAAAGCGTTTCACTCGGGAACCCAGGGCGCATTCAATCCTCAAACGCGAGCGAGCGATGAAGTTTAACGAACTCAAGCTGCAAACCGAAATCGAACAAGCTGTGGCCGACATGGGATTCCATGAGCTGACTCCCATTCAGGCGGAAACCATCCCCAAGATCCTGGCTGGCCTCGATGTGATCGGCCTGGCCGAAACCGGATCCGGCAAGACCGGGGCATGCTCCATCCCGCTGGTCAACCAGGTCCACACGGAGGACAGGAGCATTCAGGTATTGATCCTTGTTCCCACCCGCGAACTGGCCCTGCAATATGTTCAGGCAGTCGACGATGTCGCCTGCCACTCAGGTGTGATACCATTCGCCGTGTATGGTGGATTCGACATGTCCATACAACGGGCCAAGCTGCGGCATGGCGTGCATGTTCTGGTGGCCACGCCCGGAAGGCTCATCGATCTGATCTGGAATGACCGGCTGGATCTCAGCCATGTACGTTCGGTGGTGGTGGACGAGGCCGACGAAATGCTCAAGATGGGCTTTGTCGAAGACCTCGACTTTATCATGGATTGTATGGTACATCAGCACCAGACGTTGCTGTTTTCGGCTACCATGTCCGGCCAGATCAGGAAACTGGCAGAACGGTATCTGCGGGATCCGGTCACGGTGCAGCTCAACCGGGATCAGGTGGCACCGCAGTCTCTGGAACACCGCTTTTGGCACGTGGGGCGTAACCTGCGGCTGGACACGCTGGTCGGTTACCTGCAGGGTGAAGGCGTGCAGCAGGCCATACTCTTCTGCAATTCACGCGCCAAGGCCTCTGACCTGCACCGGCAGCTTCAGGGGCATGTCGGTTCTCTGGAGGTCATCCACGGAGGGCTGGATCAGAATCGCCGCACGTCCATATTCCAGCGTTTCCGCCAGAAGAAGGTGCGGTTGATGGTGGCAACAGATGTGGCTGGCAGAGGGCTGGATTTCAGCCACGTATCCCATGTCATCAACTTCGACTTTCCCCGTAATGCCGATATCTACACGCACAGGACAGGGCGGGCCGGCCGCATGGGAAGGGTGGGCACCGCGCTTACGTTTGTCGGTGACCGGGACCTTACTGACCTGAAGAACATTCTGCAGACCAACCACATCGACCCGGTGTGGGACGGTCGGGCACCGGACATCGTCAATCTGCCATCAAGCGCCGGCCAGTCAGGGCGGCCGCACAGCCGGCGCCGGCGGAGCCCCGGACGGAGCGGCAGCCGGACGTGATGGACCGCGACGTGATGACCCGACACTGATGTCCTCTGGGCAAGGCTGGCGCCGTCGGAACCGGCCCGGCCTTTTCAAGCGCGGGCGCGCTTGATAGATGCCCATAGGTTCACTATACTTCATGGACAGATAGACGGGTTTTTCGTATCTTAGCTGCCGTATGGCGGTACGTGCCCGTGTGCACCAGAGTTGCGCCGGCCCAGCTCCGGCCGCGGTGGCGTGTAACCATCTCAACGCTGACGGCGGGGCCTGTTCAGGCGCAGGCCGCTTCCCCTCTCCCCAGTGGTCCTCAAGCGGCATATCCGGCCGGATTACAGCCTCGGGTCGGGCGATGCAGCGGCGGGGCTTATCCCGAACGCGCCCACACCCGGCAACACTGCGTAGCATCTGCACCAGCGCCACTGGTGCAGGTGATCCCTCGTTACAGACAAACAGGACAAGAGATGAGCGCAAACGGCAAGGGCGGTAACAACGGCAGACCTTCCCGCACGCCCCGAAACGGCCACCAGTATGACGAGAGCACGATCAAGACGCTCAGTTCCCTGGAGCACATCCGTCTGCGTACTGGCATGTATATCGGACGCTTGGGGGACGGGAGTGACCCGGATGACGGCATATACGTACTGCTCAAGGAGGTGATCGACAACGCCGTCGACGAATTCATCACCGGTCACGGCAAGCAGATCGATGTGGACATCAAGGGCAGCCGGATCACGGTACGGGACTACGGCAGCGGTATCCCGCTGGGCAAACTGGTGGAGTGTGTGTCCGTAATCAATACCGGAGCCAAATACAACGATGATGTCTACCAGTTCAGTGTGGGTCTCAACGGTGTAGGAACCAAGGCGGTGAACGCGTTGTCGGTCTATTTCCGTGCAACCGCCTACCGCGATGGCCATTTTGCCGACACCGTGTTCGAACGCGGCCGTCTCCAGTCCCAGATCAAGAAGGGCGCTGCCGCCCATGAGCCTGATGGAACGCGCATCGAATTTGTGCCGGACGAGGAAGTTTTCGGCGAGTATGAGTTCAACCGGGAGTTCGTTCAGAAACGTCTGTGGATCTATGCCTGCCTCAACAGCGGCCTGCGTCTGGTGTTGAACGGTGAGCAGAAGTTCGAGTCCAAACAGGGGCTGCTGGACCTGTTGCGGGGTGAGGTGGGGGACAACGTGGTATACCAGCCCGCGTACTACAAGGGACAGCACATCGAGTTTGCCGTGACGCACATTCCTTCATACGGGGAAGCCTACCGGTCTTTCGTCAACGGCCAGTGGACCAGCGATGGCGGGACGCATCAGAGTGCTTTTCGTGAAGGCGTGTTCAAGGGGATCAACGGTTATTTTCGCAAAAACTACGAGAGTGTCGATGTGCGCGATGGCTGCTTCGGCGTCGTTGCGGTCAAGATCAAGGATCCCGTGTTCGAATCCCAGACCAAGAACAAGCTCGGGAACACGGACGTCCGGGGGTGGATCGTCAACGAGGTGCGGGAAGCGGTTGCCGATCACCTGCACCGGAATCCGGAGGAAGCCAGCAAGCTGGAGGCGCGCATAGCGCACAACGAGCGGTTGCGCAAGGAACTCAATGCGGTGAAGAAGGAGGCCAGGGAGGCGGCCCGGCGCATCGAGATCAAGATTCCCAGGTTGAAAGACTGCAAATACCACCGTGGTGATCGCAAGTACGGAGAGGAATCCACCCTGTTCATCGCCGAAGGGCAGTCCGCTGGAGGATCTCTGGTGTCTTCGCGGGACCCCAAGACTCAGGCCATCTATACGATCAGAGGAAAACCGCAGAATACGTTCGGCCGCTCTCGCAAGGACATCTACCGGACGGAGGAACTGTACAACCTGATGATGGCTCTGGGCATAGAGGAGGATGTGCAGAACCTGCGGTACAACCGGGTGGTGCTGGCTACAGACGCGGATGTGGACGGGTTTCACATCCGCAACCTGTTGCTGACTTTCTTCCTGAACTACTTCGAGGAACTGGTTGTGGCAGGGCATCTGTTCATCCTGGAGACGCCGTTGTTTCGGGTTCGCAACAAACAGGAGACGGTTTACTGCTACAACATCAAGGAACGGGATACTGCCCTGCAACGGATCAAGTCCCCGGAAATTACCCGGTTCAAGGGATTGGGGGAGATCTCTCCCCGGGAGTTCGGTCAATTCATCGGTCCGGAAATTCGGCTGGTGAAGGTGGACGTGCGCTCCATGTCAGCAGTTCCTGAAACGTTGTCGTTCTACATGGGCAAGAATACCCCGCAACGTCGCGAGTATATCATGGAGAATCTGGTCTGATGGCGTACATCGACGCACTCTACGAGAGCAACTATATCCAGTACGCCTCGTACGTCATCAAGGAGCGGGCTATACCGCACATCGACGACGGCCTCAAACCGGTGCAGCGTCGCATTCTCCATTCGCTGCGGGAAATAGACGATGGCAAGTTCCACAAGGTGGCCAACGTCGTGGGAAACACCATGAAATACCATCCTCATGGTGACCAGTCCATTCCGGATTCGCTGGTCGTGCTGGCCAACAAGGATCTGTTCATCGAGAAGCAGGGAAACTTCGGCAATCTGCTCACCGGTGATGATGCTGCAGCGGCGCGCTACATCGAATGCAGATTGACGCAGCTGGCCCGTGATACCCTGTTCAACAGTGAGCTGACCGAGTATCAGGAATCGTACGACGGGCGCAACAAGGAACCCGTGGTGTTTCCGGCCAAGCTACCGGTGCTGCTGGCGCAGGGGGCCGAAGGCATCGCGGTAGGCATGGCCACGCGCGTTTTGCCGCACAATCTCATCGAACTGCTCGAGGCCCAGATCGACTATCTGCAGGACAGGCCCTTCAAGATCATACCGGATTTCCTCACCGGCGGCCTGATCGACATATCGGATTACGAAGACGGTAATGGCAAAGTGCTGGTGCGCGCCAGGCTGGATACGAGTGATCCCAAGCGTATCGTCATTCGGGAGATCCCTTTCGGCACCACCACAGAGAGCCTGATTGCCTCCATCGAGGACGCAGTGCGGAAGGGCAAGGTGAAGATCGGCTCCATCAGCGACTTCACGGCGGATGAGGCGGAGGTCGAACTCAAACTGCCGCGCGGAGTGTACGCCGAGGAGGTGATGGACGCTCTGTACGCCTTCACGGATTGCGAGATGTCGATCTCCGTGAACCTGGTGCTCATTGGAGATCAGGGTAAACCGCTCGTGATGGATGCGTCGGCGGTCTTGCAGCACAATGTCGATCGCCTGGTGGACATACTCACGGCCGAATTGCGGGTGGAAGCGGGGCATCTGCAGGACCGGCTGCATGCCAGAACGCTGGAGCAGATCTTCATCGAGAACCGGGTCTACAAGGATATCGAGGACCAGCCCACCCAGCCGCAAATCGTGCAGGCGGTTTTCGCCGGACTGGAGCTCTACGCAGATCAGATCCGGCGGGAGGTGACTCCGGAAGACGTCGAAACCCTGCTGAAAATCCCCATTCGCCGCATATCGCTGTACGATATCAACCGGGCCAAGCGGGAAATGCAGGAAATTCGGGACCGCCTGCAGGAGATCGACTTTCACCTGAACAACATCGTCGCCTACGCCGTGCGTTTCCTGGAAGGGCTTATCGATAAATACCGCGATCAGTTTCCCCGGCGCACGGAGGTGACCTCGTTCCAGAAGGTGGATGTGCGTGAGGCGGCACGGCGGGAGCAGCGGTTGCGTTACGATCGCAACAACGGCTATCTGGGGTCCCAGGTGAGCACGGGAACCGCGCTCTTTGATGTGTCTCCCTATGACCGCATTCTGGTGATCCGCAAAAACGCTACCTACCAGGTGATCGACGTTCCGGACAAACTCTATGTCGGTAAAGGCATGCTTCACTGTGGGTTTGTCGACAAAGAGCAGATATTCACGTGCGTGTACCGGGATACATCGGGCAGCACCTGCATCAAGCGGTGCCGTATCGACCGGTTCGTGCTCAACCGGGATTACGCGCTGCTTCCGGAAGACGCCAGACTGCTGAAGTTTACCACGGACAATGATGTGACGGTTCATCTGGAGTACAAACGCAAACCGCGCCTGCGCATTCTGACTGAGGACTTTCCGGTTGACAGCTATCCCGTCCGCAGCGCTCGCGCCAGGGGGATCAAGCTCACCGACAAGGAAGTGCAGGCCTGCCGGATGCAGTGATCAAATGCCCCGGCACCGGCTGGCACCACATCCGCACACGGTGTACTGGCGGCGTACTTGCGGCCGAAAGGGATCCAGCACCCGGCCCGTCGCCTGTCGCGCCAGCGACTTCTGAGCGTCTGCTACAATCGACATGGTGGGTTCGCTGAGTCTGGACGGACCCGGGCTGGACCTGCGTGCCTGCGCTGATGGCCCTTCCCTCGGCCGGGGCCCGGTCACCATAGGCACCCTGAGGCCTCCTGTTGGTCCGCTCGCACCGGATGCGCATATTAGCCCAGGTCGCACCAACCCGGAGCATCGAGCCGCACTTCGCCCAGCAACCATGTCGAGGAGTATGCCGGCACTAGCCCATGGATTGGAGACCGGTAGACGCCGGCTTTTCATCGTCCTTTTCGTCAACTTCATCGGTTTTGGCGCCGGGGCTGTCCTGATCGGTGCCATCATGCCCATGATACTGCGGGATTACGCCTGGACCTATGTGTTCATGGGGGTGTTGATGAGTTGCGGTGCCGTGGGCTATTTCGTCTCCACTTTCGTGTGTGGGTTGCTGGTTCGGCACCTGGGATCCCGGGTTGTCATCGTTTCCACGCAGCTGATCAGGGCGGCCGGCTTCATGTTGTTCGGCCGCACTCCGGAGATGGGCGTCAATCTGCTGGCCGTGGCCCTCATAGGCCTGGGTGAAGGGGGCATTGAGGTGGTGACCAATCTGTGCGTGGTGCGCATGGAGAGCGCCGGGCGCAGCAGGTTGATGAACCTGATGCACGCTGGTTTCCCCCTTGGGGCCATCCTGGCGTCGCTGGTGACCAGTTTTCTGCTGAATCTGGGGGTGGCGTGGCAGAGCCTGTTCCGGGGGCTGGCATGGTATTGCGTGGTGGGCAGCTGGGCGCTCTACCGCCAGCAGTTTCCCGCTATGCGACCTGAATCGTCCGGGAATTCTTCCCTCTCCGCCTTGAACGTGGTGCTTCGCCGTCCTCTGCTGGTGTTGCTGTCACTGGTCATCCTCATGTACGTTGGCGTCGAGATAGGTGTTTCCAACTGGGTCGCCGAATACTACGTGCAGGTCCTGGATACATCACCGGCTCGAGGCGCCGCCATGGTATCCGTGGTCTGGTTCGGACTGCTGGCCGGGCGGCTTGTCCTGTCATTCGGTTACCGTAGCACCAGGCAGGCACCTTTACTGGCAATCCTCGCTGCGGTGTCGACGTTTTTCCTTGCACTGGCGCTGCACATCGACGTAGAACCGGTTGTCACCATCTTGTTCGGCGTTACCGGTATCGGTCTCTCCGCTGTGTATCCCGTGACCATCGTCCTCGTAGGTCAGTATTTTCCCACCGAACAGGGACTGGCGATCGGGGTGGTATCCACAGCCGGTGGTGTAGGGTGTTTCCTGTTCCCGCTGGTCATGTCATCCGTGGCACAATCGTATGGTATGATCGCCGGGTTCTGGTTCTATGTGGCTTTGTGTGCAACCACAACCCTGGTGGCCCTGTTGGTGCTCTGGTATGACAGCTCGCGGCGGTGAAACCGATTTCCGCCTGCGGTGCCGGACGACCTCCGCCGGCGCGGTGCCGGACGACCTCCGCCTGCGGTCACGGTGCCGGACTGCATGTCAGTTGCTGGAGAACTCGCACAGGAGTTCACCCCAATGCGTCCGGATCTTGCTCAGGGCCCTGTTGCGCAACTGGCGCACGCGTTCACGGGTGACGCCCAGCAGATCGCCGATTTCGTCCAGGGTCATCGACCGGGTGTCTTCCAGTCCGAAATACGCGCGCAGAATCTGGTATTCGCGCGGATCGAGGATATCCAGACAGCCGGTCAGGGTCCGCTGCATCTGCTTCTTCTCGTAGTCCCTGTCCACTGACTCCTGTTCCACGGCGAACGAATGGATGAGAGCGGTATCGTCGTCGGGGTATATAGGCGCATCCAGTGACAGATCGTGCTGGCTCACCTCCAGAGCGTTGCGCGTTCGCTCATCACTGAGATCGATGCACGCGCAGATTTCGTCATACGTGGGAGCCCGGCCCAGTTGCTGGGCCAATCGGGCGGTCTGCTTGTCGATTTTCTGCAAGTCGTTGACCTGGCTCATGGGCGGGCGGGAGATTTTTCCATTCTGCGCCAGGGCTTTCAAGATGGCTTGACGTATCCACCAGACTGCATAGGTGATGAACTTGAAACCCCGCGTCTCGTCAAAACGCTGGATGGCTTCCAGCAGACCGATATTTCCCTCCGAGACCAGCTCGCTCAGACTGATACCGTATTCCCGGTATTCCCGGGCTATGCTGACCACGAAACGCAGATTGGCGGTGATCAGCTGCTGGCGCGCCTCGTCATCTCCGGCGCGGGCACGCTGGAACAACTCGACCTCCATATCGCGACTGAGCGGTACGGTGTCTTTGATCTCGCGCCAATACAGATCGATCGGGTTGACCGAAACAGGATCGTGAACCGCTTCGCTCTTCAACATGGCTGTGCTCCTGAGTAGATGATCAGGTATAACTCCAAAACCGCAGTAAGCCGGATCTCTCTGGCTTGAATCGCATTCAGGGGACCGTCTTCAGCTGTGATGCGGTAGTCGAGCGGTGCCCTGCAACCCGCACCGGCCTGTTACCGCGATTGCACTGTCAGGTCTGGCGATTCGAAATGTTAGATGCGTTTAACAGTCGAAGGGATTCACATAAACGGCCGCTGTCGCCGCATTTTTTTCTCTGCGTGTCGACGTTTGGCATCAAGGCGGCGCCGTACGGCAGCCCGGTTGGGGCGGGTGCGCCGGCGCCTGGGGGGCGGGGGCTGAAGCGATCTGGAGAGGATTTCCACCAGCTTGTTGATGCAGTCTTCCTTGTTCTGGCTCTGCGTGCGGAACCGTGATGACCGCACGATGAGCTCTCCATCGCTGGTCAGCCGTCTGTGCAGGGCGTTGCAGAGTCGGTAGCGCTCGTTTTCCCGTAGCGCGCGGCTGTGGATGATGTTGAAACGCAACTCGACCCTGGTGTTCAGTTTGTTGACGTTCTGGCCTCCGGGGCCGGGACTGCGGTCAAAACTGTACGCCAGTTCAGAGGCGGGAATCCGCAGCTGAGGTGTGATGATGATCGACTCCATGCTAAGCCCCGACCATCATCGTGTGCCCCATACCTGGAGAACGGCAGCCCTGTGAGGAGGCCTGGCGAAACCACAGCGGCCCGGAGCCGTCAATGCTCCGGGCCGGCTGCAATGATTCGCTACCGGGCGGGGTTCCCGGTACGGCGAATCGTCAGGATGGGTGGTCCTGACACAACGAACTATTCGATCGACCGGGTTGGAGGTTCGATGTGATACCAAATAGTTCTTAGTTGTAGTATCGGACACCGAGCGATTTCCTTGAACGAAAAAAAACGGCGCTTGGTGATCCAGCAACGTAATCATAACGCAATCAAATGGATACGCTGGGGGATTCACTGTGGGGTGCGATGCTGTCAGGCAGCAAGGTTCGGCCTATGCTGAGTAGAATGCCGAATGCGATGAAGGCGACCATGCCACTCAAGGTCATCTGCAGCGGATAACTAACCAGACCATGGACCAGTACGACGGTCGCCAGGCCCAGCAGCCCCCACAACATGGGGCAGGATCGAGTGCTTTTCCATGCGGCGAGCAAGCCAGCACTCAGTCCGGTGAGCAGCAGGAGCAACAGGCTCGCGAGTCCCAGAATACCACACTCAGCCCATACATGCAGGTATTCGTTGTGGGCGTAGGCGGTGTCTTCCTGCTGGGCTACCTGGTTCAGTGACAGATACCGGGCCTCTCCGGCGTACGCGTCCCGGTACGTCCCGAACTGTCGCTGGAATGCGCCATAACCGATTCCATACAGCGGTCTGGCACCGACCATGTCCCAGGCGATCCTCCAGATGAAATACCGGTGGTTGATGGCTCCATCCGGAGAAGAGAGAATCCTGGCATCCGGCTGGTGTTCCATCCCCGGGATGGGCACTTCGGGCAGTCTGGAGGGTATGACATGCTGGGTGCTGACCAGTCGTTCGGCCAGGTAGATGGAATGCTGGTGAGCTCGCACCAGCGGATAACGGGCGATCACCAACGTGACGAGCAGGAGCGCAACCGCCACCGCCGCCAGCCAGCGGACCGGCCACCTGGTCTGCCCACGGTGAACCGCCAGTCCATGGCCTCCCATGACGATGGCGGTGCCGGCCAACGCGGCCATCCATGCGCCGCGGCTGGCGGACAGCAGCAATCCGCTGTATACGATCAGGATGACAGTCAACAGAATCCCGCCGCGCATACGACGCCGTCTGGCCGGCTCTGTCCAAGATGCCTGCAGCATGGCTGCGAGTCCCAACGGCAGGACGCAGGCCTGGAAGTTGCCCAGGTGGTTGGGGTTGGAGAAGGTGGCCACCACTCTGTGCGCAGCAAAGGGGGTGGCCGCGGGTAGTGGGTCCAATGCAACGAACTGTATCAGAGCGTACAGACCCGAAAACACAGCTGCCGCACCCAGCATACCCGCGAGGAAGTGCAGGGATCGACGATCAGCGGCCAGCCAGTATCCCATCCAGAGCAAGGTGAGGTTGGCGCCGAGGCGCCATAGAGGTTGCCATCCTGCGAGCGGGTTGAGTGCGATGGACAGTATGCCGCTGCCCAACAGAGCCGCGGTCATCCAGCGCACCCCAGACGGTGGCAGGTCCAGTCTGGTGTGGTTGCGCACAAAGAGCAGGACACCGAACCAAAGTGCGGTCACAACGCCTAACGATACATTGTACACGATGGTGCGATCACTGAGTGCCGGATGGGCGGCGACGACAATCATGCCGGCGGTTCCCACCGTCGCGGCCACGATGGGGTGCAACCGGGGTGTATGGCGCAGTGCGCGGATATTGACAGCGAGCATATCAGTGCCTATGTTCCTGCCCTTATTGTCCATGTCGTTCGGTGATGGGCGTTTCTCACGTGAGAACGCCGTGACAGGAGTTTAAAGCCATCAATACTCGAGCACGCAGCGGCCGCCGGGAAACGGTAGCCAAGCTGAATCAGGCGGATATAGACTACAAGCGTCTGGATATCCTGACCCATTTCGTCACCCCTACCGGCAAGATAGAGGCAGCCCGCCGCACTGGTGCGGATCGCAAGCAGCAGGTCCGGGTCGTCCGTGCAGTGAAACGGGCTCGTTACCTGGCGTTGCTGCCGTATACCATCAACGACGAGCGCTAGGGCGCCTGAACAGCGTCCCGGTGCAGGAGCGGTTTCCGGCTTATGGCAGCCCGGACAGCACTCGGTTTCGTGGAGACCAGGGGGCTGATCGGTGTGATAGAGGCTGCGGATACCGCTGTCAAGGCGGCCTCGGTCCAGGTCATCGGCTTCGAGTACATCGGTGACGGTCTGGTATCCGTACGGTTTCAGGGAGATGTGGCTTCGGTTCAGGCTGCCGTGCAGGCCGCCGTGCAGGCTGCGGGGCGCGTGAGTACGGTGATAAGCCATCATGTGATACCGGCGCCGCACGGTGATCTGGAGCCTATGCTGGCCCCAGCACAAGAGGATACAGCGGCCGCAGTGCGGCCACAGGAGCGGCTTGGCGTCCCCGCTGTGCTGGAAGATGCAGATACGGAACAGCTGGAACGGTTGTCTGTGGTCGAACTGCGCCGGTTGGTCCGGCAGACAGCTGGCGTCGGCTTGCGGGGCCGGGAGGTTTCGCGGGCCAATAAGGCGGCGCTCATACGCGCGTTGCAGGGGGCTCGGGTGAAGAACAGGCGCAATCCCTGAGGAGTTCGGACAGCCTGAGTGGATCCCGCCGGCCAGTATAGCGTCTGCGTTCCAACGGGTGGAAGACGGTATCGTCCAACGTACCACAGAATCCGTGTGCATCAATTCGTTTCCCGGAGCTCGAATGCGCCCGCTTATGCGGGCGCTTGTTTCTTTCACTCCCTGCGTGTGCGTTGCGCCTGGCGTCTTCGCGCCGGCTACCCGCATTTGTGCATCCAACATTTGTGCATCCAAAGCCAGGCTCTCTGCATTTTCACCATCGTCAAATCGCTTTACAGGCCTATCTGTGCTGCGCCGTGGCGCCACGGTCGAACGCGACACGATCTGTTACGGTTTGGTGCTGTTACCGGTCCGGCGCTTCCTAGACGGAAAATAGCCGTCAGGCCGGTTAGATACAAGATGCGCCAGTGGTGCAAGCCTGTTGGCCTCAGTGGCACTCCCACAGCCGCAATCCGTGACGGCTCAGGTAGACAGGTATGTTGCTGAAATTGGGATTCGTCTGGTGTACTGCCCTGATGAGCGCGCGTTTGGCGGAGGAATCAGGGCCTGTCAGCAGCGTCACCGAGCCCCCGTCACCACCGGCACCATTGACTTTCCATCCCAGTGCCCCATGCTCCTGTGCTATACGGATGATGGTCTGCGCGTCGGTGCCGACCAGTTCCGGGTGAAGGCGACCCTGGGCCTCCGTATTCCGGATCATACTTTGCCCCAGAGCGCGGAAATCTCCGGCGTACACGGCGTCGCGGGATGCGCCGGCCGTCTGTCGCAACGCCTCCAGTTTGGGACACTCCGGGCCGGCTCCCTCCAACTCGGCGATGACTTTGCGATGCACCTCGGTGGAGCTGTGGGCGCGCCCCAGGTAGATGAGTACCAACCGGCGTTCCAACTCCCACCAGATCGAATTGGGAACGTGCAGTTGAGACACTGAAGCATGCGGATACGCATGCATTTCGATGTAGTTGATGCCACCAAAAGCCGAACACAGCTGATCCTGAATGCCGCATTGCTGGCCGAGTCTGTCCACCTCGATGCGCTGGGCCGTCAAGGCTACCGCGTACGGTGTCATGCGGCCCGGGGTGAGCAAGTCCAGGGCGCCGACAAGCGCTACGGTGACCGCAGCGGATGTGCCGGTGGACGCGCCCGCGGGAGCCTCGGAGTAGATGCTGACCTCGAAGGCGCAATCGTCAGGCACATGCATGACTTCGATGGCCGCCTCCAGCAACGGATGATGGCTCCAACTGCTGGTGTCGTCGGAAAGGGAATACCGTTCACCGTAATTCTCCGCATGGATGACGATACGATCCTGCACTTCGTCGAGCCGGTATACCTTGATCTGCGCTTCGGCATACGGATAGACTCCGATGTTGAAGATGCTGCCATGGCGGGCGAACCAGGTATCCGTCCAGCCGCCATTGTCGCAGATGCGGATGGGGGCGATGCTGTTGATGACGTTGCGAGGTTCCGGGACGCGCATCTTCAGGCCTCCGTACGCTGCAGTTGGGAAAGCAGGCGCCGGGCATTGTGCCAGAAAAGATCCTGGATCTCGCTTGCTGTCAGCCCGGCCATGCCGGCGGCGCGGCGTTGCTGGCGCAGTTGCTCGTATACGACCAGCGTCGGGGTCGAGTCGCAGTGCTCCAGCGGTTCAGATGCAGAATGGAAAAACCAGCCGTGCCCATAGGGTACATACATGCCGTGATCGGAGCCGGCAACGATGTTGTCCGAACCGAACAGAATGCGCCGACGATCTTCCTGATGCAGTAGCAGATAGTGAGCGTACACATCGTTCACGGCAGCAGTGTCGTACCACAGATTGGGCAGGTCGCGTAATACGGGCAGCGCGACCTCCAGATGGCGGGCGTTGAAACCACGGGCACAATGCGCCAGAATCCACTGCACATGCGTATATCGACGCGTGAATGTCTGCAGATCCGCCAGGTTGTCTGGATCCGCCGGGCCCGCTGGTTGAGAAAGATGCAGAGTCACGGCCAGGCGGTATGCGTCGGCAACTTCGATGATGCTCTCCGGAAGGTAGTCGCAGATACGCGCGGCGCGCGGGTCAGGTGCGAAGGTCCGGTAGGGTTTCAGACCCAGAAAACCGTTGTCGCGCACGCAGCTGGCCACTTCCACGGGGGACATGCTCGGAGTTACGATCATACTTCCGGCTGATTCCTTCAGTTGGGCCACCTGTTGTGACAGCCAGTCGTTGTGCGCCGCTACATTCATGCCGGGCAGGGGTGTGCCCAGGGCCAGAAAACCGAACCGCCGGCCCGGGAAGATCCGTTCACACCAGGAGTTGAGACGCGTGGCATCAACGTCCAGCCGCAGTCCCGACGGAGGTCCCTGCAGGGCTCCCCGGTGTGCCTCGGACCACAGATGAACGTGAGCGTCGAACACCCGGTCGGGGACGAAATCGGCGAGTTCCTCATCCCAGATCCGTCGGTCGAAGTCGCTGTAGAAAACGGTCTTCATGCATCCTCGCAAAAATGGCAAAGGGAAAGAGGCGTCGGTACAGATAGCGTGTGACGAATGTAAGAAATTGTGGCACAATATAGTAGCATAGTCCATTCGAGCCGGTGGCCGGCTCGCGCGCTCGTGGCGACGGCCCCCGGAAAGGCCTATCGTCCAGGGCCGGAGAGGAGACCCATGAACAGGAATTCAGCCGTAGCCCTGTGGCTATTCGTGGTCGGTATGCTCGTCGTGGTCATGGCTGCTCTGGGAAGCTGGATACGGCAGGTGCCCGCGGAACCCTTTCTGCGGCCGGTGTGCACTGCCGTCAGGATCTGGCCGCCGTGGTCCAGAGATGCCTGGCAACATGCCTTGGAATCGGACCCTCAGAGCCACGCGGCGGGCGATGCTCCGGCCTTGTCTCCGAGCGATTTGCGTCGATACTGTGCCTTGTGGCGGGCACGCAAGATGGTAGGTGCCGGCTTGTGCCTGGTTTATTTCGGCCCGCTGCTGCTGTTCTACCGCAATGGTGCCATTCTGCGGCACCGTCTGCCGGCGTTCTCCGCTGCAGGTTTTCTGGTCTTACTCCATAGTGGGTCCTTATGGTTCAAGGCGAATACCGGAGTCACGACCCCCATCCATGCTGCCCAACTACGATCGGCCTTCCACTTCGTTTCAGCCCTTGGGTTGTTGGCGGTCAGCCTGTGGATGGCCTATGGATATTTCTACGGGCAGCCGGATCCCATCCAGCCCAGAACCTCAGCGTCGCTGCGCCGGGCCAGCGTTCTGTTCGTGATCCTGCACGCGCTCCAGATGACAAGCGGGAACCTGATGGCCAGTCTGCGTGCCGGCAGTGTCGCGGATTCGTTCCCTTTCATGCTTGGACGGTTGATTCCGCCAGGTATCTGGAGTTACTATCCTTCGGTCTGGAACCCCCTTGCCAATCCGCTGATGGTGCATTTCCAGCACCGCTGGTCAGGATTTGTGGTCCTGCTGGCCGCTTGGGTTCAAGTTCGGCGCAGCAGAATGGAGCTGGTGCCCGGCTGCCTGGGTGCTACGGCCACGGCGTCAGCGTACCTTATCCTGGCCCAGATCGCGTTGGGGATCGCCCTGGTGACCCTGGACGTTCCTGCCTGGCTGTCCTCCGTCCATCTGCTGACAGCCATGATCATACTGGCTACCGGTCTGCTGAGCTGCCACAGAGCATTCCGCGCTTGACGGCCGTGTCACGCATCCCCCCCCGGCCGTTGGCCGGCCCGCATCTAGTAGAAACGCAGCGGCGTCGTTTCCAGGAAGATAAAGCGGGTGTGTCTTACCGGGATAGCGCCTGGTATTGGTTGATCAGTTCAGTCCGGTCTTCGGTGGTATCCGGATCGACCTCCCGGACCGCCAGCGATATGCGGTTTTCAGCGTTCAATGCGTCCCAGAAAGTCGCCGCGATGGTGCCGGCGTCGCCCCGTAGCGGCGTCAGGTACGGTGGGCCGCTAAAAGACGGTAATGGGTTGCCATCGCCGCTGTACGTGGTTACCGTGTATCCTGTGCCGGGGTCCATGTGGGTATACCGGTAGAAGTGGTGTTCGCATGCCGACGGAGTGAACGGACTGGCTTTGATCAGGGATAGCCAGACCTCTCCGCTGGACAGATCCAGAGCACCGGAGATGCGGGGCGTGAAGTTGGGTGCATCCGGCTCGTGCTGCCACTTTGCCAGGGCCTCGGTAAACGTCAGGCCCTGGGCCATACCGTCATACAGACCGTCCGTCTGCGCCCCGTTGGTGACCAGGCACAGCGGGCCCAACCGCCGCATGGCGTTGTATATGATCAGCGACGGATCTTCCACTTTGGACGGGTCCGCAGCCTGCGTGCGCACGATGTCCTGGTCGCGTACAAAGACCCGGTTACGGCTGTTGACGCTGCGCCCCATGATCCAGTACACCTGTACCCAGTGGCCGCGGTCGCTCCGCCCCAGCACGATTCCGCGCCCCGGATAGGGGTTGTCGGCCAACCGTTCCCTGAGGTTGGCCATGGCGATCTCCTGCATCATTGTAACGGCCCTTTCCTGGTGATCGATATGAGTTCGGGCGTCCGGTCCATGCAGCAACCGTGCTGACGAGGAGAATTATAACGGCTGCAGAGCATTCGGCAAGGGAGGCACCGGACTGTTCCCGGGACCCTGGGTTTCCCTGCAGCATGCTGGTCAACCGTTGTTAAATTGCCTGGTTTGATTATCTTAGAAACCAAACATCCGTATGCTCCATGGAAAAAGGTGTATGGCGGCCTGTTTTTTCTGCCCGGGCCATCGTCAAAGGGGCTATGTGTCTCATTTATTGCTTGCTCTTATCGATTGGCGAAATTACCTTTCATACTTCAGGTGGACGGAAGTAGACCGGCCAGGAGTGCGCAGCGTCAGCTGGAGCTGACAGGACACCCTCAGGAGGGAAACGCATTATGAAGCTAGCAAACAAAGATGTGGGGTTGATTGGGGCCGGGCTTCTGAGTCTGGTCCTGCTGGCCGTCCCTGCCCAAGCCCGTACCAACTTCCAGGAGACCGGAGGGCTGACTGCAGGTGTTCGCAGTGGCGCCATGTTGCCTGACAGCGATCTGGATGGCGTGCTGTCGCTGCAGGGTTCCGGTTTCCTGCGGTACTGGTTGATGGAACGCTTGCAGGTGGAAGTGGGGGGAGGCTACGGCAGGTATACAACCACGGATGTCCTCTGGGAGTTAAATGAGGCCACCAATGTGTGGCGCAGAGATCCAGACGCCACCAAGGACTACTACACCCATCTCAGTTACATACAGGGGCGTCTGCTGTATGCGCCGCTACTGTTCGATACCTGGGTTCCGTATGTGTACAGCGGGGCCGGCTATACCTACTTCAACGTCGAGAAGGAACACACTACCCCGCGGCGCGGAACCTTCAGCGGCATTGGCTCCACGCTGGGTGTTCCCATCGGAGTCGGAGTCCGGTACGAACTCGGCAACAGGATCGGGTTGGAAGGCAACGTCGAATATACGTTTACCTGGAGCGACAAGATCGACGAGCACTGGGATCGCGCCGGTGAGGCTTCCAACGACCACTTCATGCAGATGTCCTTCGGACTGACTTATGATATCGCGCTGGGCACGGCCAGGCCGCCCGTAATTCCGCCCGTCGTAAGAGTACCGCCGGTCATTCCGGAACCGCCGCCGGTACGCCCTGTTGACCCGCCGGTCGATGTGCTGCAGATCGCGGATCCTCCTCCAGCTCGGTATGTGGACTACATCTTCCCGGTCATCACCTTCCAGACTGCATCCAGTGCCCTGGCGGCAGCGGAACGCAGGGAGCTTGATGCCGTGGCCGGTTTCCTGATGCAGGACACCGACGTCCTGGTCGACATCCACGGTCACACGGATTCCGTCGGCTATGAAGTGGACAATGTTTCGTTGTCCTGGCAGCGTGCTTACGCTGTCAAGGATTACCTGGTGGATCGGGGCGTGGACCCCTGGCGTCTGCGCGTGGAAGCGTACGGTTCCAGGAAGCCCGTGGCCAGCAACGAGACGGAGGAAGGCCGCAGGCAGAACCGCCGCGTCGAGCTGGTACCGGTTCAGTAGGAACCTGACATAAGCTGCACATCGTGCGTATCGGGAGGGGCACGCGGCGCTGCCACGTGCCCCTCTCCCTGTTCTTTTCCGGTCGGACGCCGTCGGCGAACCGGCTGCCATGGCGCCGAAAGACGATACCCTGGGCTGCCACTCAATTACGATGGAAGGCGGTCGTTCCTATGGAAGGCGGTCGTGCCGCGCCGCAGCCGCGGAGAAGGGGCGGTGGGAATGCCCCCGCACGAACCCACACCTGGCATCCTGTGATGATCTTGCAATAGTACGTGCAAACCGTTAAGTTAGGCACGTCCTGCGTTTTTCGGGTCCGTACGCCCGCTTCCCACGTAGCTTCAGCCGGTTTCCCCTGCAACCAGCGTGTCAAAGGTTACAGTGGCGGAACACTCCAGGTATTTGATGCCCAGCAATGGCGGGGTGTGGCAGCCACAGCCATGCGCTCTGTTGCCGGTCGCCCTCTCGTTTATGCTGGTTTTCGGCTGCAGTCGCCTGACACCGGTTCCGCGCTATACTGGCGCTCCTCAGTCAGCCGTAACGGCTGAGCTGATACGGAGGCGCAGCGCTGATGAGCGCAGGCTTCTGCGTGTGGTCGATCGGTATCTGGGGGTCCCGTACCAGTGGGGTGGGACCACCAGACGGGGAATGGATTGTTCGGCCTGGGTACGTGCCATCGTACGAGAGACATATGGTATCGAACTGCCGCGGACGTCCGAACAGATGTTCACCGTAGGCAGCTTCGTGCCGCATGCTCAGCTGCAGGCGGGCGATCTGCTCTTTTTCAGGGACACCGATGCGGTCAGTGGGGTGTCGCATGTAGGTATATACGTCGGTGCAGGACGATTCGCCCATGCCAGCGTGACCCAGGGCGGCACCATTGCCCAGCTTTCCTCGGCTTATTTCTCTGCGCGCTATGTCGGCGCCAGGCGGTTGCCGCGCTGATCCGCTGGCGCTATCCCAGGACGCTATATAGACCCGGCTGTCGGCGGTTTGTGCTCCGGGTACCCGCTGGTTTCTGGTTCGGCGTGTAGCGGGTTGACGGGAACCTCCATTCCCCATCGACGTTTAACCGGAGACCATGACTGAAGCGGATACCGTAACCCGGACAATGCGGCAGGGCCATGCGGTAGAAGGAGGCAGTTTGCCTGCCTGTTTACGGAGACCCAGGCTGATGCGCCAACAAAGCCGCAGTATGCCGGTTCCGCTGGCAGACCAAAGGACTCATCTTGCACGGTTTAGCGTAGTAGACTATAGTACGGATACAATCCGTTGCGACTGTCATGGAGTATCACGGTTCGAGCGCTGTCTGCTCATAGCATTCCGCAACCATGACGGGAAAGAGCCACGCCATAGATGGAGGCGGATGTGAAAAACTGGCTGACCGGGTTTGCCGGTTTTGCCTGTGTGGTGGGACTGGCCGGGTGTTTCGATATGGTGCGTCGGCCGCAGCCCGGCACCCCGGGAGACTGGGAACCCAGTGTGCGGGACACCATATCCGCGGAGGTGCCCACCGGCCAGCGTTCTGCCCTTGATCATCCGAGCTCTCTTCCGCCGGAGGCCGCTACAAACGCCACCCCATCCGATTTCGATATCCAACAGGATTTGCGTGAACCGCCATCGAAAGAGGCACGGGAACGGGTGCGCAGGGTAAACGCCTATGCGCTATGGTGTATAGAACAGGGAATGTGGGCAGAAGCCCGCTCCCATCTGGAACGGGCGCTGATGCAGGACAGCCTTGCCGCCAGTTTGCACAACAATCTGGCTATCGTCAACGAATACTATGGTAACATCCAGAAGGCCATGGAACTCTACCTTCGGGCCATAGCACTGGCTGCGGACGGGGATCCGTACCGGCAGAACCTGAACAGACTGGAACACCATCAGCAGGCCGCTGTGGACACCCATGCGGTTCCTGATAAGGTGGAACCGCTGATCGAACACCCGGAACCGCGCCGCACCCAGCCTGTACCCAATACGAGGTAACCGTGAATAGTCTTTTCTTGATGCTAAGCAGGAGCAGAGTCGGAGTGTTTCCGGGCCTGTTGATCATGCTTGCGGTTTCGGGTGCTTTCGAACCGGTCCAGTCCCAGGACATCCTGAGCATGCAATTGCAGCAGGGTTTCGGCAGGAACAAGGTTCGGTACAAGGACTTCGACTGGCACATCATCGAGAGCCCCAACGTCAAGTTGCTGTACGAACCGGCTTTCGAGGACCTGGCCGAAAGGGCGGTTGAAGCACTGGAACGAGCCTACGACCATATCAGTGACATGCTGCGACACGAACTCTCCCACAAGCCGCCCATAGTCATCTACCAGTCGCACTATGACTTCGAGCAAACCAACATCATCCGGGCACTACTGCCGCCAGGTGTTGCCGGGTTCGCGGAACCGCTGCGTTATCGCGTCGTCACCCCCTTCGGTGGCGACCTGGACGAGTTCGAACGGGTTCTCACACACGAACTGACCCACATCTTCCAGTTCGACATCGTGTATCGGGGGCCGCTGAAAAGACTGTCCAATCCTCTTCGTTCACCGCCGACCTGGATCATGGAGGGACAGGCGGAGTATGCCACGCAGGGATTCTCCACGGTTGACGAAATGGTTCTGCGTGACGCCGTCCTCAGCGGCGAACTGATTCCGCTTGAGCATATGGACGCTGCCTGGGGATACGGCAATACCTTTCTGATGTACAAGCAGAGCCACAGCTTGATGAAATATATCGCCGAGCATCATGGTCCGGAGAAGATCAGCCGCATGCTGCGTCTGTGGGATGTCCAGAGCGATACGGACAAATTGCTGGATCGCCTCATAGGCATGGACATGCATACGCTGGACCAGCGCTGGTCGGCGCAGCTGCGGAAGCAGTACTGGCCGATGCTGGAGCATCGTGATTACCTGGACGAGCTGGGGCGCAAGGTGGTCAGGAACCGGGACGAATACCGTATGTATATGAATGGCCGCTGGTCCTTGAGCGGTGACATGCTGGCCGTACTGTCCACTGACGGCGTGGAGCGGCATGTGGACATCATACGCCTCACCGACGGCTCGCTAATCGAGCGGGTGACCCGGGGCATGCGGGTACGCCAGTACGACAACCTGACGTTCACCAGTGGTAGCCTGGATTGGGCCCCTGACGGTAGGACGCTAGCCTTCGTCGCCAAAGACGGTCCCCGCGATAGAATTCTGCTATGGGACTTGTATGATAAGAAGGTGAGCCGGGCCATGCAGCTCAGAGGCATCGATATGATCGAATCTCTGGCCTGGGCGCCGGACAGCCGGCACCTGGCGTTGGTGGGGACCGGATATGGCCAGAGTGATATCTACATTCTGGATACGGAAACCGAGAAGGTTCGTCAGGTCACCGGTTCACCGCAACGGGATGATTACCCTGCCTGGTCTCCCGACGGCCGTCAACTTGCGTTCAGCAGCAAGCGTGGCGGCAGTATGGACATTCGCATCTTTGACGTGAACACGGGCCAAACCCGGACGGCCATTGCCAGTCCGTATGACGACATGTGGCCGCAGTGGCTTCCTGAAGGCGACAAGATTCTCTTCGTGTCCACGCGTGAATCGATCAATGACCTCTTCGTGTACCATCTGGGCAAGAACGAGGAATTCCGCCTCACCCGGACGTTGAACGGCGTCATGAACCCGTCTCTGTCGCCGGATGGCAGAAAGATATTGCTCAGTACCTACCATCGCGGGCGTTCGGAACTATACGTGATGGATATGCCGGACTGGCTCGGGATTCGCCGCATCGATGCCGAACTGGCGGCACGGGTCGGTGAGTCCAGAGAGCAGATGGCGTCTGTCTCAAGACCGGAAGGTGAGGTTGCTGTAGAACCGTCCGTTGCTGCTGGGGAGGTTTCACAGGACACGGCGATCCGGGAGCAAAGGGGGCTTGGTTCGGGGCGCGCTGTGCTTCTGGCTGGCGTTTCGGCTCAGGATTACGATTCGGCCGAGGGTGCACGCCAGGCATCCGGAGCTTTTCGGGTGGGAAATACGTCTTCGGGCAGCGCAGATAAGGATGAGGGTTCGCTCGAAGTTCCGGTCTCGTCACTGCCACGGCGGCCATACACGCCCAAACTGGAATTCGACGGAATCGCTGTGCAAATGGGCTATTATGATGGATTTCTGTCTTCCATTGCCCAACTAAGTATGAGCGACCTGCTGGGAAACCACTCGCTCGGACTGGCCACAGACTATGTGGCTTCTCAGGACATCGACAGTGACTTCAACTTTGCCCTGTCTTATGACTACTTCGGCATGCGGCCCAATTTTCAGGCGGCGGTGTTCAACTGGAGTCAGTATTACAATCAGTGGGTAAAGACCAGTGGAGGATACATCAGTGGCCTGACCCGGACCCGGCAGACGGGGTTTATCGGCAACGTCAGTTACCCTTTGAACCTATACCGGCGTGTCGAGTTGAATTACACCTACGTCGACGAAAAGGAATCGCTGGTTTGGCCTGCCCATCAGGATGGACCCAGTAATACCACCCATCTCCTCAAAACGGCCTATGTGCACGACTCGGTCTCCTATGGTCTGCTGGGGCCCACCAAGGGGCGGAGTTACTACGTTGCCGCGGGACATACACTGGATTTTTCGGAGGACCACCGGTCTTTCACCCATCTGCAACTGGACTACCGCAACTACATCAGGCTGGGGCGCTGGTCCGTGCTGGGACTACGGGGCAATGCCGTGGGATCGCTGGGCCGGGATGCTCTGCAGTACAACCTTGGCGGGCCTGCATGGTGGGTGCCGTTCTATTCCGGCTTCGATCTTAACGTGGGACCCCTCAGGGGGTACGACTACTCGGAGTTGTCCGGCAGCCGCGTCCTGTTGTTGAATGCCGAGATCAGGGTACCTTTCGTGCGCCGGATCGTCTTCGGATGGCCCACGACATTCTCCATTCCAGCGGTGCATGGCAGTATGTTCTTCGACCTGGGTGCCGCCTGGAACGAGGGTGACGACCTCGAATTATGGCCGTTCCATGATCCGCATGCGGCACCGGACCCGGGCGGGACTGAACGACTGCGTGCCAGCTTCGGCTTCGGGACTCTGGTCTATTTCCTGCTTCCGCTGAATTTCGAGTGGGCCCGGCAGACGGACCTCCGCGGCAACTACTCGGGTTACCGATTCCACTTCAGCTTGGGAAGGAGCTTCTGACATCATCGTGCCCAGGCTGGAGATACGCGGTTTGAAAAGAACAGTCAAGATAGCGTCTGTGCTGGGGTGTCTGATGGTCGCCACAACCTCGGGCTGTGCCCGTCACCGGGGTGAGTTTCAGCCCGTCCGATTTAATGCCCCCTCGCAGCCGGTTCCCGATGTCCAGCCTATCCTGGTCGACGTCAAGCGTTTAGGAGTGCTCTGTACCACAGACATCGAGCCTCTGGCAGAACTGGACATCGAGCATGTGATCACGCGTTTGGGACACGCCGTGGCTACCCGGGCTGATGAGGCTGGCCTGAAGGGGGTGACCATCGTGTCTCAGGATGACATCCTGTGGAGTGTTGGACAGGTTCGGATGGACTCCGCCCAGGTGGTTACACCGGGCTACCGGGAAGCGCTAATCGACAGCCTGGCGCTGGACGCGCTTATCGTGATTGAGCTGGAGCGACTGCAGACCCGCACCACACCGGTGTCACCCGGGCCATACGGCGGCATGACCCAAAATCCCGGATTGGATCTGGCGGTGGATCTGCGCATGAGCCTGATCAATCTGCATACCGGCAAGATTTGGCAGCAAACGGGACAAGAGCGAGAGTGGACCCCTGTGCGCGTCCAGATGGGAGGAGGACGCAGTCAAAGCGAGCAGCAGCTTCTGGCAGCTGTGGCTCGCCCCGTGCAACGGTTTTTGAGTCAGGTCACACCGCCGCCCAGCACTCAGACACGAGCGTTTGATCTGGGTGGGCGGTGAGTGTACCCTGACTCTGTGACTCAGCGCCGCTGTCGGCGCGGCCTGGGCGAGCTTTCCTCTTCGGACGAGCTGGATGAGCCTGACGAGGAGGAACCGGAACTGGAACCGCCGCCGCTGCTCTGTGGGGCGGTATACGTGGACGGTGCCGTGCGGGAAGCCTCCGCGGACGGTGCCAGAGTGGGCGCAGGCCGGTCCTGGGGCTGGTTGCGCTGGTTCCAGATCTCCCTGGCGCGACGTTCTTCCTCCAGTTCACGTTGCAGCCGTTCCTCGGGATCCTCCGCCTCCGCCTGCTCCCTCTCCCGGCGTTCCCGCTCCAAGGCACGGATATTGGCTTCCAAGGCAGCCAGCTCAGCCTGTGTTACCAGGCGGTAACCCGGCGGCGCGTAATATCCGGGAGCGCCGAAGTAGTAGGGATCATACCCGTAACTAAAAGGACCGTAACCGTAATAGGCGGAGCTGGTGTAAGGATACCCGCCTCCGTAGAATCCGATACCCGGACTCTGCGGGTATCCATAGCCCCCATACCCTCCGTAGCCGTACCCTCCTCCATATCCGCCGGTCAACCCGCCCGGACTACCTGGATACCGGTACAGATCCTCCCATTGAGCCGTGTCCCGGGAAGACCTTTCCGCTTCATATGTGGGAGAAGCGGAGCTGGTCCTATGCGGCGCATGAAAGACGGTGTAACAACCGCCTATCAGTAGAGAGCCAGCCACCACGACCGTGGTCCGAAACCATCTGCCGGTGCGTATCCGTTTCTGCATGATGACCCTCTCAGAAGCATGGGGTGTAAACCAGTGCACAGAGCCGACGCTTGTACGCCGCGTTCGTTCCTACCTCATCCGTTCCCACGGATACTACCTGGCACTACCTAAGCAATATACTGAGAGTGCGGAGGACTTCAAGGGCTGCCGGCAGGTAGCCCGCAGGCCATCAGAACCGGTATGCCACCGAAGCGATCAAACGGGTGATGGTATGGTTCTCCGTGAGTCGTGGGCGGCCGTCGGGTTCGTATCCTTCGATCTGTTCGAAACTGCCGCGGGTCCACGCCACATCGAGCTGCAACACCTGGTCCAGCAGGAGCCCAGCTCCCGCGGTGAAGAACCGCCGGTCCTGTTGGATGTCGATCTCTGGATTTTCCTGCGGATCCGGGGACCATTCCGGATCGCGCGGGCCCACGAACGGCAGCGGATCCGAGTAATACCCGGCCCGCAATTCGGCGGCGATGACCGGTACCCGCCATTCCGCACCCAGGTGATATCGGGTGACGTTACGATACTGCTTGTCGAAGAACTGGTTGCTGCGGAAGTCGTCCTGGTCCTGTCTTTTGTACGAGGCCTGGGTCCATTCAGCGTAGTGGGCGCTGGCGGCCAGCAGCAAACCGGAAATCGGCTCATACGACGCGCCGACTGTAAATTCCATGGGCAGGGAAAGCCGGTAGTCATCCGTAAAAGACTCCATGCGCACTTCCCTGAAGGTGCCGTCCGGTTCGATGACCACGTTCTCGAGCCTGCTACCGTCATCGAATTCGATAAGGTTATAAGCGTAGGGGTCACTCAGGCCGCGGAATGTATAGGTGATCTTTCTGGAGGTTCCCGCAGCCACGGTACCGCCCAGACGAAACCGTGGTGCGTCCCGCGGCATGCGCAGCATGGCCCCCAGTATGGCGTGGAAACGCGTGCCGTACTTGTCGTCGAACGAGTCCCGCGCCAGGAGCCTGCGCACATCGTATAAGTTTTCCGTGTCCGTATAGGTCCACTCATTGGTGGCCTCGTTGTCTCCGCGGCTGAACCCCACGGTAGCGCCAAGCGACAGGGAGGGAGAAACATCCACCGCAGCGGCCAACCCGTGCAGCATGACGCTGCCCTGGTGCTGAAAGTGGAAGTCCGTGTGCAAACGCTCCAGCGCATCGAACCCCTGTTGCCGCAGGCTCCAGTCGAAATCCTTGATGCGCATCATACCCGCGGCAAACACCAGGCTGCCGCGGTAGACGGGATACGGAAAGACCGCACCCATGGCGCTGAAGCGGGTATTTTCCAGGCTGCTGCTGGCCCGCTTGCCCAAAAAGTCGGCCGTGCTGGACCGGCTGCCGCGCTGCACGGAAGTGTACACGCGGTTGGTGCGGATCTGGGCCAGACCGGCCGGATTCCAATACAGGGCTGTAAAATCATCCGCAACTCCGGTATACGCTCCCCCCATTCCCATGGCCCGGACACCGGCACCGGCAAAGTTGCCGATGGACCGTTCTTCCTGGGCCCGGACTGCCGGCGGCAGGAGCGCAAGGACGACGACGATGGCGCAGAATAAGCGAATACCCATGGTGTCAGAATTCCTCCGTGTACCGGATGGACAGTTCACGCTCCACATGCTGGGCATGGTGGTGGGTCAACAGATCCTTCAGGAACACGCTCAGGGTCAGCTGCGGGGCCAGGGCAAGGTGCACACCGGCATTGAGCACGACATGCTCCCATCCTGACCGTTCACGGCCGGCGTTGTAACGCGCCAGATCGATTTCGGCCAGAAAGGACAGGTCCTGGTTGATGCTCTTGTCCGCGCCCAGCCAACCGGACACCTTGCCGTCCTCCGTGTCCGTGCTGCGCGCGCGGTTGATGCCGCCGTGAATGCCAAACTGTCCCAGAGGCGTCTGGTAATTCTTGCTGGCGCTCAGGAACAGGCCTTTGGCTTGGATGGTGTAGTGCTGGCCGTCGTGCGGACCATGGCCCCAGGTCTCGTATCCCAGAACCAGCGCCGGCCAGGCGATGCTCTCTTCGGCCAGACGGTAGCGCACCCCGGCCTCCAGGCGGGGGTACCAGTCGATGGGTTGATCACCAAGGATGCGTTGTCCGCCGTACGCCACGCTGATGGTCAGCCGTCTGAGGGCGCCGGCGTCAAGCTGTCCGGAGACGCCGCCGGCATTGAACAGGCGCAGATTGAACGCATACTTGCCTTTCTGCACTACCCCCGCGGTGGGACAGTCGATCAGGTGGGTCATTTCCGCTCTGGAGTGGGCTGCCAGCGTGGCCGGCACCAGGCCTGCGAGGAAGAGTATCCACAGTGCAACCGGCTGCTTTACAGCCGTGTACGGCGCATGAGAGATCATCACACACTCCGTGCCGGCCGGCGGGTCCGGGAAGTGGGACCGCCGGTCCGTGCGGTTGGCGGGGCCACGCGGGAGACGGAGCCGGTCATTGGGTGGGCGGCCGGCGCACGGTGATCAACCGTTCCTCCGGCCCGGCGTGTTCCAGCGCCACTTTCAGACATGAGGCGGGAAGCAACTCGCTGGCACGCTCGGGCCATTCGATGAGGCAGATGCCCTGTCCGTAAAAATACTCCTCGGCGCCAAGATCCTCAAGCTCGGCAGCAGAGAACAGCCGATACAGGTCGAAATGATAGATGTCTATCGGAGCGCCCCGCAGAGCGCCGGCGTACTCGTTGATCAGGATGAACGTGGGGCTGGTAACGTAGTCGTCGACATGCAGGGCCTGGCAAACACCCTGTATCATGCACGTCTTACCCGTCCCCAGGTCGCCATGGAAAGACACGACGCTTCCGGGTTCCAGTTCAGCCGCAAGGCGCCCGCCTGCGAGGCGGGTCTCTTCGGGTGAGTGACTGCGTAGTGCGTACTGGTCTGACATTTCAGCGTGGCTCCAGCAGTGCGAGGGGCAGGATCATCTCTTCCATGGAGATGCCGCCATGTTGGAAACTGTCGCGGTATTGGCGGCCGTATTCGCTCTGATTGGTAGGATACACCAGGTGGAAATCCTCCCTGGCGAAGATGAAGTTGGCGCCCAGACCGGCACGCGGCAGCCCATAGGCCAGCGGATCCTTGACCAGAAGGGCATCACGGTTATCGCAACGAAGGTTGTGTCCCACTTTGTAGCGCAGGTTGGTCGAGGTGCTACGGTCTCCGTGCACCGTGGTGGCACGATGGGTGCGTACTGCGCCATGATCCGTGGTCAGCACTACAGTGGCGCCGGTACGGGCGATCTGTTTGAGGGCGTTCATCAGGGTGGAGTTGGCGAACCAGGACTGCACCAGCGACCGGAACGCCATTTCATCCGGAGCGATCTCTCGCAGCAGTTCGGAGTGCGAGCGGCCGTGTACCAGCATGTCGAGGAAATTGTAGACCACGGCCACCAGGGGTGCCTTGACCAGCGAGGGAATACGCCGTACCAGGTTATGGCCCTCGGCCGGATCCAGCACCTTGATGTAATGGGTGCTGCCCTGCAGGCTGATTCCCTCGTCAGCCAGCTGATCATCGAGGAACCGATGCTCCTGGCGATTCAGGCTGCCCTCGTCGTCGTTGCCGTTCTGCCATATGTTGCCGTATTTGTCGGCAATCTCGCATGGAAACAGACCGCTGAAAATCGCATTGCGGGCATAGGGCGTGGCAGTGGGCAATATGGAAAAGTGATAGGATCGACGAATGCTGAACAGCTCCGCCAGGAGTCGTTCCATCATCATCCAGTGGTCCAGGCGCAGACAGTCGACAACGATAAATACAACGCGTTCATGGTTCTGAAGCCTGGGTACGACGAACTCGGAGACGACGTCGACCGACAGCGGCGGCGACTCCTCTTCGCTGCTCACCCATACCGGGTACTGGCTTTCGACAAAACGGGCGAACTCCTGGTTGCACTCCCGTCGCTGGTCGCCGACCATCTGCTTGAGGGCCTGGTCTTCCAGGTGACCGATCTCGATATCCCATTCACACAACTGCCGGTGAATGTCGATCCACGTTCTCCAGTTCGTCTCACCGGAGAGCATGGCACGTATCTCGGCGGCATTGGATACGTACGTCTGCCCGGCCTGGCTCTGCCGTATATGGCGGCTATCCAGGATCTTCTTGCAGGCCATGAGGATCTGGCTGGGGTTGACGGGTTTGGTCAGGTAATCGTCTATCCGTCGTCCGATAGCCTCGTTCATCAGGTGCTCTTCCTCGCTCTTGGTGATCATGATGACCGGGACGGTGGGATTGATCGTTTTGATCTTCTCCAGCGTCGATAGACCGTCCAGTCCGGGCATCATCTCGTCCAGGAGAATGATGTCGAAGGCCTGCTGCTCGACCATGCGAATGGCATCGTGGCCATTGTTCACAGGGGTGACCGCGTACCCGTGTTCGCTGAGAAAGAGATGGTGCGGGCGGAGCATGTCGATCTCGTCATCCGCCCACAGGATTTTGCGCGAGGTTGGCTCCATAGGTCCCTTCATATCGAGAGTTGCATTTTTTCTATAGACCGGTCACCACTGGCTGTGTTCCCCTGTAGAGCGGCACCTGGTCTCCTCCGGCCAGGGGGAGCATCACCTCGAACCGGGTGCCCTGGCCAGGATCACTGGAAACCAACGATATTCTGCCCCCGTGGTAGTCTTCTACGATGCGTCTGGCAAAGGCCAGACCCAGACCCCAGCCGCGTTTTTTCGTGCTGAATCCCGGATCGAAGATTCTGTCAATGTGATCGTGAGCGATGCCACGCCCGCTGTCCGCGAAAATCAGCTGCACCATGCCCAGCTCGGTCTGGGTGCTCACATCTATCGTAATGGCGCCCGGTTCGCCCTGCAGGGCATCCACGGAGTTTTTGAATAAGTTCTCAAAAACCCAGCCGATCAGTTCCGGATTGAGCGGGATAGGTGGTATAGTGCCATGGACGCGGCAGTCGATTTGGTGCTGGCCGAATTGTGGACCCCGGGTTCTGAAGTATGCGGTGATGTCATGCAGGATGGTCACCACATCGCCCATCTCCAGTTCGGGTTGGGAGCCGATTTGACTGAAACGCGATGCGATCTTCGCCAATCGTTCCATGTCACGGCGCATCTCTTGCACCATGTGCTGCACATCGGCCAGATCATGAGGTGCGGACTCGTCCGCGCCGGCGATCTCCCTGAGCCGGGTGTCGAACAGTTCGAGCCATCCGGACAGCGATGATAAGGGAGTACCCAGCTGATGTGCGGTCTCCTTGGCCATGCCAACCCAGATCGAACGCTGTTCGCTGCGCTTGATGTTACGGAACCCCACATAGGCAACCAGAAGGAACAGCATCAAAGCAGTGATCTGTACATACGTGGCCAGAGCCATGCGCTGCACCAGCCGCGAGTCGCCATAGTGGATAAAGTTCTCCGCCGGAATGTCAAAGGTCAAAGGACGGGTGTGTGCGCCGATCGCCATAAGCCGCCGGGAAACCTCCTGTACGGCCACCTCCGTGGTATCGGTAGCTGGTGGCAGGTCAGGACCACGCCAGGCCAGAACGTCGTTCTTGCGGTCGACCACGACCAGATTCCGGCTGTCGAAGTATACATATCCAGGCACGCCCACAGGAGTCTTGAAAACCAGCGGAGCGACATGGGGGCCGGTATCGAGAAACCGCTCGACCGTTTCCCGGGCTGCCGCAGTGGTGTCATGGGCAGCGGGAAGATCCGGGCCATACCATTTGACGGGCCAGTCGTACCGGTCGGTAATGATCAGGTTACCGCCGATCGTAAACACGCGACCGCTTACTTCAGGCACCGGATAGAAGGGGATGGGTTCGTTCTTGGCGTCCATTTCCCGTACCAGCTGGCGCAGTCTCCTGTCCACCCCGGCGGAGGAATCACTCGCTCCCGCGGCAGCCGATTGCCTCCAGAAAGCCAGAGATCTCCAGCGGGAGAGTCCGGAACGTTCACCCGTTTCCGGCGCAGCCAGATCGACGTTGTTCCAGTGTATGATGCGCCCGGTGTAATCCGTCACGATGATCGGAAAGTTGATACTGGGATTGATGCTTATTTCCTCGAAGATGGTGATCGATTGCTGGTCCGCCGCCAGTGGTGCCAGCGAGATCAGCTTGGCATAGAGGTCGACGTTGCTCTTCTCCCGGTCGCGTAACTGACGGATGACGGACTCGCTGAACAACAGGAAAGAGAGGATGGCCAGTATGCTGCCGGCAAACAGGTAGGCGCGGAATCTGGGGGAGAGCCCGAACGCTGGCAGCAGATCGTGTTTCAGCCGCCTCAAGCGGTTGCGCCAGGTGGTTTGGTGGCCGCGCGGTTCCGCCGGATGCGTACCGGCCCGGTGCTGGTTGACGGACTCGGCTGCGATATGGTCGACAGGAGCAATCCGGGGACGTCGCCGACGTCGCGCGGGTTGACCTGGACCGGATGAACCCTTTGCGTTCATAGGGAGCCGTTCGCGTTAAAGGCCTCGTCGTTCAGCGCTCATGCCCTATATTCCCTCCACCGGGGAGTGTTGATCCGGTGCGAGCGCCAGCGTGCAGCAGTAACCGGCAGCCAGTGCCGCATGAGCCGGAAGCCGTCGTCAACCGTTGCTCAAGGTAATGCTGCCGGGGCGTCCGGACAAAGCACGTGCGGTACACGGCGTTGCCGTGACCGCACGTGAGTCGCAGGTAAGTGAGACACTGCAGTGGAGGAGAAATGTTTGCTACAAGGATGACCACACTGGCTCTGAAGACGCTTGCGTCGTTGTGCTTGTTCCTGTCGCTCGGTGCGCAGCCGGCCAGGGGATCCGCGGTAACCTGGGATGTCGTTCCCGATCGCTGGGAAGATGGAGTGCGTTGGCGGCGTGTGGGTTTACTGTCCGGTGTCGGATTCTCGGTGCGCTTCATCGGAATGCGTTATTTCGACAACACCTGGTATGACGGAGATAAGGGAGACACTATTCGCTGGGCCTACGACTGGGCCGGCGAGACCTACCTCAACCTGGACAAGGGGGCCCACTTCATGGCGGGCGTGACCCTGGCCCAGAGCGTCGGCGATGGTCTGCGCTGGAGCGGAGTCTCGGACAGAAAGGCCGCGGTTATCGGCAGCCTGGTGAGCTGGGGGGCGCTGCTGGAGATCGAGATGCGGGACGCGTATTATCAGGAATGGGGATTCAGCGTCCCGGATTTTGTCGCCAATACGGTGGGGGCCGCTGTTCCCTTGATGTACACGCTGGTTCCGCAGACGCAGAACGTTCAGTTCAAATTCGGTTATTTCCCGTCTTCGCTGTATTGGAACCGCAAGGAACGCGCAGCCGCCGATCGCCCCCGTTTCAATCATCTGATCGACGACTATGAAGGGATGACATTCTGGGCCTCGGTGCCGGTGTCGCCTTTCCTTCCCAGCAGAATGCGCGAGTACTGGCCGGATTTTCTGGGGCTGGCACTGGGATACGGGGCTACCGGCCTGCACGGCTCCAATGTCAAAAGCAAGGGACCGAACAAATACTACGACGACCTGCCTGACGCAAGCCCGGAGATACTGCTGTCGCTCGACTACGATACTCGCTATCTGCCAGGCGACAACGAGATATGGACCTACGTCAAAACCCGGTTGAACTGGATCAAGTTTCCTGCGCCGGCCATACGGCTCTACCCTTCATTGCGCTTTTATCTGCTCTACCTGTAAGCAAGCGGCCAGGGGGTTCTGGGACAAGCTCCATCGATCAGCGGTGTCACATGGACGCGGGAGCCGCAAGGGCGCGGGAGTCCCAAGAGCCGCGAGGGCGCGGGAGGGTGCAGCGCAGCGGCGGGCCGCGTGTGGGCGCGTGGGCGCGGGAGCCGCGTGGGAGCCACAAGGACATGGGAGGTGCAAGGACGCGGGAGGTGCGCTAGCATGCACTCATGGCCGGCCCGCACGAGCCTACGGCCCGTGCACACCGGGCGACCAGTGGCGTGAATCCTGTTCAGCCGGGAACGAATGCAACCACCGCAGGGTAAGCTGTTCCTGCGGCGGCCCGGTGCTGCTGCGGACTCTCAGTTTGTGGCTACCTGAGGCGTACCGGCCGCCTGGTGGCGGTTGTTGCCCTCTGCGCCGGAGGCTTCACCCGTGGGGATGCCGGAGGCTGCATCCGTATCCATGGCGATATCCTTGACCTCATCGTGAGAATCCATGGTGCAGCTTCCATGGAACACGGCTCCTTCCGCCATGGAGAGCGCCGAGGCGTGAATATCGCCGATGAACCGGGCCTGGCTGTCCAGGCGAACCTTCTGCGCCCGCACAGTACCCCGGACGATGCCGTTCACGTAGACCTCCTTGCCCTCGAGTTCAGCATACGCCTGGCCGTTCTGGCTGATGGTCAAGGTACCGGAGCACTTCAGTTCCCCTTTGAAAACACCATCGATACGGACACCGTTCTCTACCGTTACGGTACCTTCCATGACCGTTCCCCGGCCGATGATGGTGTTCAGCGTCTGACCGCCGCCGGTGGGAGTGCCGTTATCCTTTTTTCTCAACATGTTTGCCCCCGCGCAAGAAAAAGGGTTTGATGGGCGGAACTCCAGGCTTTCCGGTCACACGCGGAAAAGCCCGAAGGCAACAAAGTATACGGTATACTCCAGGCATATAGTATGGGTTGGGCTGCCGGCAGGCAATCACAGGAGGTGCGGCGTCCGTCAGCCGGCATGGTGAACCGGTGCGGAGGCTCGGACTCGGAATACGTCGCCGCGTGCCTTCAGCTGCGTCGCAGACTCCGTTGCTTCTCACCTGGCACGGTTGGAAGGCTGGGAGGCGATTGTTCGCATATTGTGCGTTGGCAGGGTGCAAGTCGCTATGCGCTGGGCAGGGTACAGGCGCCGTCAGCAGTTCATTCGATCCAAGGCCTGGCGGAAAGCATGACCCGACATGATCAGCTTTTGCCGGATTTCTTTTTCGCACCGGCCTGTCCTGAGGACCCGGTCTGCGCGTCGAGATGATCGCCGATCAGCATCACTGCGGTGTTGGCCGCATCATCATCCGTGGAGGTTTCGATCACAGGAATCCCGTGGGCTTTGCTCTCGGTGAGAATGTAGTCTTGAATGCGCATTATATTCTCGAGGTTGGCCAGATACCTGTGCACGGGACGCTCAGGTGCCTGGCGGGCCCGCTCTGCGAAACGCATCTCAAAGGCTTCATGGTTTGACAGGGCCAGGGTCAGCGGCGCACAGCAGGCTTTGGTTGCATGAGCATCCAGATCGATCAACTCCGGCAGAAGATGGACCCCGTCGATGATGACGCTCGTGTTTTCTTCGATGCAACGGGCGATGATGGCGCGCACGCCCACGGCGACGACCCGGGCCTGTTCGCGGAAGCCGGAGATAACCGGATCCTCTTCTGCGGCGCACGAGTCCGGAAGGGCATCACCTGCCGTGTAAGAAGAGGGGTGCAGGGTGGGCATGAGCTCGGTAGACAGCATGAGCCGCATGGTCTGGCGGATGTCGTCCGTGGCTACTACCCGGGGTATACTCAGCAGATTGGCCAGCGTGATGGCCAGAGACGTTTTACCCACGCCACTGGCGCCGCCGATCAAGATGATGAGCGGCTTACCGTGTTCCCGCCAATCATGCCAGAGGCGAAAGCGTTGGGCCTGCTGTTCGCCGTACTCCTCGCTCAGGTAACTGGTGGTAAACTCCGCAAGTTCAGACACATGGATCCGCTGACGCCGTTGGTCGAGGAGACGGTTCTCCAGCGTACGGGCAATCTGGTAGGCCGTGTCCGGTGCCATGCCGGTGACCTGAATGTCGCGCCCGAGCCTGTCCTTGGACAAGGGGTGTGACTTGCCATTCCGGTCTATGGTGATACTGGTGGGCAGGCGTTCCCAGAAGACCAGATCGCCGACATCGCATTCTCCGTGCTGCTTGTAGATTAGCTCGCGAACGAGTTTCACCATGTCTTTTTTTCGGACATTCCCGGCGGTTCTCAAGGCTTCACGAGCGGAATTGGCGATCGTGCTGGCATCCTCGTGCTCGAATCCACGCTGTATGAGGTAATGGATCAGCATACCGCGCATGAAGGGGATGCGGTTTTTGCCGTCGACGATGGTAGCCATGGGAATTGTCCGGGTGGAATATACGAATGGTTGTCCGTAATGACGCCTGGCGGCTCGCCAGGTTGCCCATCGCTGGGTTCGGGATGGCGGCAGCCAGGGCTCAGGCGAATATAGAGGTGCGCGCACTATCGCTCAAGTATACCCCGGGACGCAGCGGGCCCATGACATGGAGGCTGAGCCGCAGGCCTCGAGTCGATCGGCAGTGAGTCGATTGACACCGTGAATGATGCCGTTTAAGTTCGTTCCTGCATATCGGTCCAGGGCCGTGGGCTATGGTGGCAGACCATCGTAGCCCTTTCGTGTTCCGTCTTCCCGCTGAGCCTGCTTGGGCTGCGGTGCCGCCTGATTGTTCCGGTCCGGATGGTCTATGGATAACGTGCACCATGGTTGACAACCTGATCATCACGGAACAGTGCCCGGATCCCTTTGCGCTGGTGATATTCGGCGCCTCGGGTGATCTGACGCATCGCAAACTCATCCCGGCGTTATGGAACCTGCAGCAGCAGGGGCGCCTTCCCGAATCCTTCATCCTGCTCGGTGTGGCGCGTCGGGACCTGAACGATGCCAGCTTTCGAAGGCAGGTGCTCGACACTCTGCAGGACGACAGGAACGCCCGGGATCGGGCCGCCGCGGAAGTCTTTGTTCAACGTCTGTTCTACGTGCAAGGTGACTACGCGGATCTGACCACCTACCGGAGATTGCGCGAACGGCTGGACACGCTGGAACCCCAGTGGGGTACGGACCGTAACCGGTGTTTCTACTGCGCGGTTCCGCCGCAGGTATATCCGGACATCGTCCAGCCGCTGGGACAGACAGGCCTGAGTTGCGAGCATTCGGCAGGTTGCGGCTGGTCGCGTATCATCGTGGAAAAGCCATTCGGACATGACCATGAATCCGCCCAAAGGCTGAACGCTCTGTTGCATGTCGTGTTCAGTGAACACCAGATCTACCGTATCGATCATTACCTGGGCAAGGAAACGGTGCAGAATATACTGGTGTTCCGGCTGGGCAACTCCATGTTCGAGCCGCTGTGGAATCGACGCTACGTGGATCATGTGCAGATTACGAGTGCCGAGACCGCGGGCGTGGAGCACCGCGCGGGATACTACGACGGTTCCGGCGCCCTCCGGGACATGATACAGAACCATCTGCTTCAGGTGCTGTGTACCATCGCCATGGAGCCTCCATCGACGTTTGATGCATACAGTGTGGGCATAGAGAAGCTGAAAGTACTGCAGGCTATCCGCCCCATCAGCATCGGCGAGGTAGACCGTTATGCCGTGCGCGGGCAATATGAGGCGGGAGAGGTGGAAGGTCAGCCGTGTCAAGGCTACCTGGAGGAACCCGATGTGGCGCGAGACTCGCGCACGGAGACCTACGCGGCGCTGCGTCTGACACTGGACAACTGGCGATGGCAGGGTGTGCCTTTCCTTCTGCGGACCGGCAAACGTCTGAAAACGCGGGCCACCACGGTGACACTCCAGTTTCGCCAGCCGCCTCACTTGATCTTTCCGCATGCCAGCGGGCTGCCTGCCAGCACGCTGACGCTGCATATCCAGCCGGACGAAGGCATCTCTTTGTCGTTCAACGGCAAGATACCCGGTCCTGATCTGTGCCTGGGCACGGTGCACATGGATTTCGACTATGCGGAGACGTTCGGAGGGCGGTCTCCCGAGGCCTACGAGACCTTGCTGCTGGACTGCCTGCGCGGGGATGCTACTTTATACGGAAGCAGCGATTGGGTGGAGAAATCATGGGAGTTGCTCATGCCCGTGCTGGAAGCCTGGACCGCTCCATCGTCCCGGCGCGTGCCTCGGTACCCGGCCGGATCATGGGGGCCACGGGAGGCTGATACCCTGCTGGAGGGGGAATGGAGACAATGGCTGAATCCCTGATCCTGGCCGGTGATGTAGGGGGGACAAAGACGTACTTGGCTCTGTGTGACGGGCGTGCCAGGGGCTTTGCGCCGTGGACTGAGGCCCGGTACGAGACCGCGCGGTTTGAGAGCTTGGGGGCATTGCTGCGGACATTTGTGGCGGAAACCGGGGAAAAACCCGGATGTGTCGTCGTCGGGGTGCCCGGACCTGTTCGTCAACTGCCCGTGCGCGCGGTCAACCTGCCCTGGTTGATTCATCCGGAAGAGTTGCGTACCGCTGTCGGAACGGAGCGTGTGCTGCTGCTCAACGATCTGGAAGCCACGGCTTACGGCACCCAGGTGCTCGGGCCTGAGGACACGGTGACTCTGAACGCCGGCACCGCGGACCCGGAAGGCAATGTAGCGGTGATCGCGGCGGGCACCGGACTGGGGGAGGGGGGATTGTGCTGGACCGGCAGCGCCTACACCGCCATCTCCTCGGAAGGCGGCCATTCATCCTTCGGGCCGTGCAACCGTATGGAAAGTCAGTTGTGGCAGTATATGCACACCCGTCACGGGCACATCAGCTGGGAGAGAATACTATCCGGCTCCGGACTGGTTTCCGTGTACCAGTTTCTGCGCGATGAAGGTCACGCCGAGGAACCGTCCTGGCTTGCCGAAGAAATGGCAGCCGCAGACGATCAGGCGGAGGTCGTGTCGCGCGTTGCAATACAGGACCACTGCGAGCTGGCGGTGACCGCACTGGACATGTTCATCCGGATGTACGGAGCAGAGGCTGGTAATCTGGCGCTCAAGCTGATGTCCACCGGAGGCGTATATGTGGGGGGCGGTATAGCCCCCAAGCTGGTGGACAGCCTGCGGAACGGGCCATTCATGGATGGCTTTCTCAACAAAGGCCGAATGAGCGTCGCCTTGAGCACCATCCCCGTGCAGGTCGTACTCAACGACAAGAGCGGACTGATGGGCGCGGCGTACCGGGGGGCGCAACTGGTCTCCGGTGCCTGACAACGGCGGAGGACCGGACCCTGAGGACCGTGGATTGGGGCGCGTCTCCGGCTCGCTTGGCGGCGATGACAGCAGGCCTGACTGGAACAGCCAACTGGAAGGAGGCGCATTGGACGCTCCACTCGAAGGCATATTTCCGGTTCTACAGACCCCTTTCGATAATGCGGGAGTTATCGATCCTGCCGGCCTTACACGCCAGGTGGAAGCTTGCGTTGCCGCCGGATGCCACGGGCTGGTATACCCCGTTCTTGGCGGTGAATTCCAGTTCCTCACCAGCTCGGAACGCGCATGCATGGTGGAGACGGTGATCCATGCTGCCGGAGGGCGCGTTCCTGTTGTCGCCGGCGTGGCCGGAGCCAGCCCGCCGATCGCGGTCGAACACGCTCGCCACGCTGCTGCCGCCGGCGCGGATGCCGTGATCGCCTTGCCGCCGTTTATCGGCAGCCCCGGCCGCGAGGAACTGGCGTATTACTATCGGAGCATCGCCGCTGCCGCCGGCATGCCCGTGTTCATTCAGCACAGTGGCCCCGGCATGGACGCAGGTCTGCTGGCCCGGTTGCTGCATGATATCGAGCAAGTTGAGTACATCAAGGAGGAGATGGCCCCCAGTGCACACCACATCAGTGCGGTGATAGAGGCTGCGGGGGACGCTTGTCGCGGCGTTTTCGGTGGGGCACACGGACGTTGGATGCTGTCGGAGTTACGGCGGGGAGCCACGGGTTTCATGCCTGCGGCGGAAGCGGTGGAGCTACACGTGGGTATCTGGAACGCGTACCAGAGCGGTGACTGCGCCGGTGCCCGGCGGTTGTTCAACGCCCTGCTGCCCTTGATCAATTTCATCCTTCTGCTGGGTCTGCGGGTGTGCAAGGAGGTTCTGGTACGGCGCGGAATCATCGCGACGGCAACCATGCGTCTACCCGGCGCTACCGTGTTGGACGCACAGGACCAGGAGGAGCTCACCAGCATACTCGAAGATCTGCATCCGTTCCTGCACACGGTGGATTGATGCCCGGCGGTGCGGGTTTGGCTGATTGGAAGCAGCCGCCAGAGCCGCCCGGAGTCGACGGGTTATCCGCTACACGGTGCGTATCCTGCTGTTGACAGGAGACGCCGGGCCGGCCCCATGCGCGTAACTCCCAAACCGCACCTGGTGTACTGGTTGTCCGCGGCCACGGTCTGTTTGAGTTCAGCTCTGCTGTTCTCCGTACAACTGATCGTCGGCAAGAGCCTTCTGCCGTACTTCGGCGGAGCGCCTCTACTCTGGAGCCTGGTCGTCATGTTCTTCCAGCTGATGTTGTTGGCTGGATATTTTTATGTACATCTGTCGACCCGCTATCTTACTCTGAAGTACTGTATCTCGGTGCATGCATTGCTGGTCTTGGGTGGTGTTCTGACGATGCCCCTCAGTCTTGTATATTCCGCCCGCTGGTATGCGTTTTGGGGTCCATATGTGTATGTCATCATCTTGCTTCTCACTTCCATTGCTTTGCCATTTTTCGTGTTGTCATCAACGTCTCCTCTGTTGCAGACCTGGTTGGCGGATTCCGGCCGTGCGGGCGCAGACAATCCATTTACGCTGTACGCGGCAAGCAATACGGGTAGTATAGTTGCATTGATCGGATATCCGCTCTTGCTGGAACCCACTACCTCGGTTGTATTTCAACAACGTGTTTTATGGCCCGGTTTGTTCTATGTTTTAGCCGGTATGCTCATGCTCTGTGCTCTGTGCAGGGGTTTGAGGCCCAACCATGGCGGTGAGAATGGGCACACACTGACCGCTGATAATGCACATGACCTTGATTCAGCACGCAAGTTGACGAACGGTACCGGATCGAGTATCAGGTTGAGTATCAGATGGATGATACTTTCCTTCATTCCCTCTAGTCTGATGCTCGCAGTTACCCTCTATGTATCCAACGAAATGAGCGTTGCACCCGGTCCGTATTTCTGGGTCATTACCCTGACGATATATTTACTGTCGTTTGTTGTAGCTTTCTCTCATAAAGAGAAAATAGAGCTTGGGTTGACCATCAAGCTGATGGCTGTTTTTGCTATCCTATCTGTTCCTCATCATATTCTTGATCTGTCCGTTGTAGACATGGTATACGTTTTGATCAACCTGCTGCTGTTCGGTTCGATCTGTCTGGCCAGTCATGGGCTTTTGTACAATAGTCGTCCCTCACATGACAGATTGACTGTCTATTATCTGTACATAGCGGCAGGAGGAGGACTTGGGGGTATCTTCTCCTCTCTGTTAGCACCGTCTGTTTTTCGCGGTGTGATTGAATATCCGTTCATGGTATGGGTTGGGATGCTGGTTGTTGCAGGACTATGGAAGAATGACCTGAAGAGCTATTTTCAACTAGAAATGATTCGCCACATGATTGTCGCCGGTGTGATGATTCTGGCTCTGACTGTCCCGTACCTGCTGGGAAACGGTCTGTCTGTTGTGGCGGCGTTTGTGGCACTCTGGTGCACCGGTGCTGTGGTTGCGCTTTGGAGAAGTGTGCAGCGGGTAACCGCTTTGGTTTTCGTAGTTCTGGTTGTTTTCACCTCCAGGTATTATCTACAGGACAATGTAGAATTTATCAAAAGAGATTTTTTCGGCATCAACAGAGTTCTGTTGTTACAGGATGAACGGTACATGGTGTTGATGCATGGCAATACCGTGCAGGGTAAACAGAATCTCCACCATGACGAGTTGATAGCTACTACCTACTACCACAGGAATGGACCGCTCGGAGATTTCTTTCGCCGGACACATGACGTATCAGACGAATGGAGGGTGGCAGCCGCAGGTCTGGGAATCGGTTCCATGCTCGCCTATTCCAGGCCTGAACAGAAGTGGGTGTATTACGAAATCAGCCCAACGGTTATCGAAATCGCGTCCAATCCGCACTATTTCGGCTTCGTTTCCACCTACCAGCCGCGCATAGAACAAGGCGATGCCAGACTCCTGATCGACAGGGAGGACGACGGAGCATTCGACCTGATCGTCCTCGATGCTTACAATTCGAACAATATACCGGTTCATCTGCTGACCCGTGAAGCTTTTGATGTCTACCTGGCCAAACTGGCTCCGGGAGGATTTATCGCGGCCAATATCATGAACCGCAGTCTCAACCTGATCCCGGTGTTTGCCGCTCTGGCCGATCACACGGGCTTGTATGCTGTAGTCAAGGAAGATTTTGTGCCGGAGCAGGTCAGGCAACAGGAAGATCGCTATTCATCGGTCTGGGTCGTCTTGTCGGACGACGAGCGTGTGATCGGATTACTCGGCGATCTGGACGGTTGGAGATCATTGGCGAACGAGGATGGATTTCCTGTCTGGACAGACGACTATTCCAGTATTCTACGAGTGATGCGTGTATTCGAGCGTACTATGGCGCCAACGGGAAGCTAGCATACTGGTTGAGCACGCCGAGTATTCTGCGTCCCGCCGGAACCGATTGCTCCGCCTGCATCGATACGCCGAGAACCGCCCAGGCTCGAAACCAGGGCATGCGGCACGGCGTAAGATGGCACAGCGCGGCAGATGGTGTTCGGGGTTTTGGAAGGCGTGGCATCACCGGGGCTTGCACAAATGCACCATAATATCACAGGTTCAACAGCGATGATCGGAACCGTGTTCAACTTGCAACGTTTTTCCACCGCCGACGGTCCGGGTGTCCGCACCACGGTATTCATGAAAGGTTGTTCCAACCAGTGCGCCTGGTGCCACAATCCGGAGTCGATCAGACGCGAAGCGGAGATACGTTTCTACCCGGATCGTTGTATCGGCTGCGGAAGGTGTCTTCAGGTGTGCCCGGTCGGTGCCCATGTTTCAGGTGCAGAGGCCCACAATCTGGACCGGGCTACATGCACAGCTTGCGGCTTATGTGCAAGCGAGTGTTTCGCGGGAGCCGTGGAGGCGGCCGGCACGTCGATGTCCGTGGAAGATGTCCTCCGGGAAATCGTCAAGGATGCGCCGTATTACCGCCATTCCGGCGGCGGAGTGACGATTTCCGGCGGAGAGCCCGTATTGCAGGCCGAATTCGTCGGAGAATTGCTCAGAGCCTGTCAATACCACGGGTTGCATACGGCACTGGATACCGCTGGCCATTATGCCTGGTCTCTGCTCGACGGGCTGCTCGACGTGGTCGATCTGGTACTGTACGATGTGAAGGCGCTCGATCCGGACACTCATCTCCGGTATGTGGGCAACGATGGCCGGCTCATCCGCGAAAATCTGCACCGTCTTGGCGGTTCCGGGCATCCCTTCGCTGTGCGTACCCCGGTCATCGCCGGAGTGAATGATACCGAAGCCGAGATTGGCGGTATTGCCCGGATCATCGGCCAATACTCCTCCTTGACTTACTACGAATTGCTGCCATACCATGCTCTCGGAAATGCCAAATTGCAGAGTCTGGGCAGGCATGCAGCAGAACGTTTTGCTGCTCCGGAACGCCACCATCTGGAAAACCTGGCGGCCACAGCTGAATCGTTCGTACCCGACTTGCGGTATTCCTCTTCCCTTGCGAGACAAACGTGAACCCTATGGACAACCTGGCTGATTCCCGCCGGCCTTACGATGAGCACATACAAGCTCTGTGCCACGCCAAGGACGAGCATACGCGCCGTAAACTGCAGCTGCGCGGCTATCTGGACATCGACGACCATGGCTGGGTGCCGTGGGAAGATCCCATCCCCTTCGCCGTCACACCCAACCACCATGATGGCCGCGCTTACGGCATCCGCGCCACAGGCGAAAATTTCCGTGCCTGGCTGCAGGTGCATCCCCTGTACATCCATCCACGCAGTGCCCTGGCCGGTGCCTGGGTGCAGTTCGGACCGCCGGCTGTGGGCGGCTGGCGATCGGAGGATCGACCCGGCCACCTGCAGCCGGAGTTCGACCGGTACCACATTCGCAACTCCGGCGTCGGTGCCATGAACCATTTCGGTCCGGATATGCGTATCGGTCTCGAGCTCGGTTGGGGCGGACTGCTGCGTAAGCTGAGGCGTTTCCGGGCCCTGAACCGTCCATCGGACCCGGCCTTCTATGACGGTGAAGAAGCGTTCGTCGAGGGTGTGCAGTGTTGGATCCAACGGCACGTGGGCCATGCCCGCGAGCTTGCGGCTGCCGAGGCCAACGCGGACATCCAGGACAATCTGCGGCATATTGCGGCAATGAACGAGTGGCTGGTGGACGGGGCGCCTCGCACGTTCCGGGAAGCCTGCCAGTTTCTGGCCTGGTTCCAGTCGGTGGACCGCATGTGGCACGCCGGTGGAGCCCTGGGGCAGCTGGACGAACTGCTGCGGCCTTTCTATGAGGCAGATGTGGCAGCCGGCCGCCTGGACGATGACGAGGCGGTCTGGTGCCTGGCCAGTCTGTTCTTCAACGATACGCACTACTCCCAGATCGGTGGTCCGGCCGCGGACGGACACGATGTCACCAGCCCGGTATCGTTTCTCATCCTGGAAGCGATGCATCGGCTGCGTATTCCCGTCAACATGGCCGTGCGGCTGCACGATGGCCTGGATGAGAATCTGCTGCGCCGTGCCGTCGAGTACCTGTTCGCTGACGGCACCGGTTGCAGTTTCGCCTGTTCGAAGGGGCTGGACGAGGGGTTTGCCCGGAATGGCTACCCGGTCGAGCTCGCGCGTCTACGCGCCAAGGTCGGATGCAACTGGACGGCCCTGCCGGGTATCGAATACTGCCTTCAGGATGTCACGCGTCAGTGCCTGGTGACGCCATTCCAGCTGGCCTTTCAGGACGTCGTTCAACTGGCGCGCGACGGATACGATCCGGATATGGACGACCTCTGGGATCGTTATTGCCACCACCTGGGTCTGAGCGTCGAGGTGCTCAAGCAGGGCAAGGACTGGCACATGGCGCACCACGCGAACAATACCGCAGAGATCGTTCTCAACCTGTTCATGCACGGTACGGTGGAACGTGGCCTGGATGTAGTGTGCGGTGGGGTCGACATCTACAATTTGGCCGTAGACGGGCTGGGCCTGGCTACGGTAGCGGATTCACTGGCTGCCATCGAGCAACGCGTGTGTTCGGAGCAACGCCTTGGCTGGACTCGACTGGGCGATCTTCTGGACCACAACTGGGAGGGCGCCGAGGATGTGCGACTCATGATGAAGAATATTCCCAGGTACGGCACGGGCGGAACGCGGGCGGACTACTGGGCTCTGAGGGTCAGTGAGCAATACAGCAACCTGGTACGCGGCACGCCCACTCCGCACGGTTACCGGATATTACCCGGACTGTTCTCGCATGGGACCATCGTGGCCTGGGGGCGGGATCTGGGTGCCACGCCCAATGGACGCCGGGAAGGAGAACCTATCTCCCACAGCGCCAATCCGGATCCCGGATTCCTGCCGGGCGGTGGTGGTGCGCCCACGGCCAAGTCCACCGCAGTGGCGGCGGTCCAGCCGCGCTGGGGCAATACCACACCAGTGCAGCTGGATATCGACCGCGGCCTGGCCGGCATCATCGGCGGTATCGAAAGCGTCATCGCGTTGCTGAAGGCTCACAACGAATTGGGCGGTACTCTGGTCAACATCAATGTTATTTCCAGGGAACAGATCCTGGAGGCCCACGATGATCCCGCGGCTCATCCGGATCTGGTGGTGCGAGTCACCGGATACAGTGCCTATTTCCGCAGCTTGTCGCGGGAGTACCGCCAGCAATTGGTGGATCGGATCATGGCGGAACCGCGTTGAGCCCGGCCGCGTGCTGTATGGCCATCGGCTCAGGCCTGCTGGCCCAGCACCTGATGCAGACGGCGGCCGATCTGTTCAGGCTCGTGAGGCTGAAGACATAGCGGCCCGAAGATCACTCGTCCATCGCGCACATCACTGGGATTGGCGTGGATGCACGGTGTGCCGTCCTGCAGTTGGGCCACCAGCTCCAGGGCGGTCATCCCGGCGGCTTCCTCGTCCACATCCAGGTGTACGACCGGTATCTCCGGACGCTTGCGATCCCGTACCAGCTGCGCGTGCGCGTGGGGCAGGTTTCTGCACGCTTCGACCAGATTCGTCATCAGTGCCTGCCAGCGCTCCCGGCGCGCTTCAGGGTCTTCGGCGGCAAACAGCTCCAGGGCGGTCAACAGTCCCACGATCTCCTCCTTGCCCACCTTGCACGGCCGCCCTATGCCGTGTTGCGGTGCGCCGGGAAGCCGTTCCCGGTCGATCAGTGCCGCCGGTGGACGCCACAGCTCCGGCAGGATATCCTGGTCCAGGTGCTGCAGAGCCGCAGCCGAAACCAGGTCGCGGCGGCCGCACAGGATGCCCGAACTCTGCGGGCCACCGATAGCCTTGCCGCCACTGAAGGCCACCAGGTCAGCGCCGGAATCGATGAAGTGGCGCAGATTGGCAGCCGGGGGCAGTTGGCCGGCGGCGTCGACGATGACGGGCACGTTCGCCGTATGCGCCACCTGGACCACCTGCTCCAGGGGTGGCAGCGAATGACCATAGGCCACGTAACAGACGGCGGCCGTGCGGGGGCCGATGGCCGCGGCTATTTCCCACGCTTCCGTGTCCCGCACCCCGGCGCCGCTGAAGCGGTCCGCAATACCCACCTCGATCAGCTTCACGCCTGTCGTCCGGATGGCGTGGTCGTAAAAATTCCGGTGGCTGCGCGGTATGAGCACTTCATCTGGCCGGCCAGTGGTGTCCGGCAGGCGGTTCATCGCCAGCGGGTCCAGTCCGGTGACGCAGGCAGCGGTGCCGATGAGCAACCCGGCCGCCGCGCCGGAAGTGACGTAGCCGGCCTCCGCTCCGGTGAGCCGGGCGATGACCGCCGAAGCCGCCGCCTGCAGTTCCGCCATGTCGACGCAATGCTGTGAAGCCTGGCGCATGGCATCCGCAACCTCCGGCCGCATGACGCCGCCGCTGAGCCGGGTGGCCGGACCGACGGCGTTGATGACGGTCCTGACGCCGAGTTTTTCGTATATGTTGCTCATGCTCGTGGAAGTCCTCCTATGACGGCGGCCTGCCTGCGGACGGACGCCCGCAGGGGCCTGCAGGGATGTGGTCATTCTGGATGATCGAGACCATGTCCTGCCCGCACGGTGGGCGCGCAAGGTGGGCGCGTAAGGTGGGTCCGCAAGGAACCGGACATGCCGGAAGCTGGTGGCCTGTTCCGGTCGGCACGGCTGCGAGCCGCCTGAGACCGGTCATACCGGCTTGCCGTTGCTGCGATAGCGCAATCCGGGTGCCGGAAAACCGTCGCACAGGGCGCGCACCGCCGCCGCAATCTCGCGGTAACGCTCCCGGCGCTGGTCCCTGTCGGCGCTCTGGTCGGCCCGGATATCCGCCACCTGCTCGATCCATGCCGCGATCTTCTCCATCTCCGATTCGCGGAAACCGCGTGTGGTCACCGCCGGGGTGCCCAACCGAATACCGCTGGGGTTGAGCGGCGGACGCGGGTCGAACGGCACGGAGTTGAAGTTGCAGACGATGCCCGCCGCATCCAGGGACTTGGCCATCTGTTTTCCCGAGAGTCCCCTGGGGCTCATGTCCACGAGCAGGAGATGGTTCTCCGTGCCCCCGGATGACAGCCGGAAACCGCGGCGAGTGAGGGCTTCGGCCAGTGCAGCGGCATTGTCCAGCACCTGGCGAGCATAAGCGCGGAATTCGGCGGAATCCGCCTCCTTCAACGCTACGGCCAGACCGGCGGTAACATGGTTGTGGGGTCCCCCCTGCAGGCCGGGAAACACGGCGCGGTCTATGGCGCTGGCGTGCTCTTGGCGGCACATGATCATCCCACCGCGGGGACCGCGCAGCGTCTTGTGCGTGGTTGATGTGACCACATCGACCACAGGCACCGGATTGGGATGCAGGCCGGCCGCAACCAGACCGGAGAAGTGGGCGATGTCCGCGACGACCACCGCCTGGACCGACCGGCCGATGGCGGCGAAGCGCTCGAAGTCGACGATGCGGGGGTAGGCCGAATGGCCACAGAAGATCAGCCGTGGCTGGTGTTCGTGCGCCAGTTTTTCTACCTGGTCGTAGTCGATCAAGCCAGTGTCCCGGCATACGCCGTACTGGTGCGAGCGGTACAACATGCCGCTGATACTGACCGGCGCCCCATGGGTCAGATGACCTCCGTGAGCCAGGGACATGCCCAGGATGCAGTCTCCCGGTTTGGCCATGGCGATCATGACGGCCTGGTTGGCCGGTGAACCGGAATACGGCTGCACGTTGACGTGCTCCGCGCCGAACAGGGCCTTGACGCGCTGGATGCAGAGCTGCTCCATGCGGTCGATCTCGCGTTGTCCTTCGTAACACCGTGCTCCGGCGTATCCTTCCGAATACTTGTTGGTCAAAATCGATCCGGTGGCTTCCAGAACCGCCTCGCTGACGTAATTCTCCGAGGCGATCAGCCGAATCTTGCGGTGTTGCCGCCGGTTCTCCGCACGGATGATTGCGCCGACTTCGGGATCCGTTGTCATTAGATCCGCCATGGTCTCTCCTCCGGGATAACCCGCGGGCAGACGCCTCGCCGCACTACAGTCGCGGTACCGACGTAACGTTGCCGAAGCGCAGGTGGTTGGTTTATATAGGGCGTGATCAAGGGGCGACTTGGGCGACGACGAGGCACGCATACAGACGAATGATGGCTGTCCGTTCGCAAAAGCTGAAAGGAACGCGCGGGAATACTGTCTGACGGCGCGCAGTGGATCAGCTGACGCCGTGATTCGCCGGTTCGCCAGAAATCACAAGCTAACGGTGAGGCTTCCTATGAGCAAGTACCTGGGCATCGATGCAAGCACGCAGTCGTTGACAGGCCTGGTGATCGACACCGCAAGGGAGGCGATCGAAGCCGAGGTTGCCGTCGGTTTCGACGAGCACTTCGCGGATCGCTACGGTGTCACCAACGGGGTCATCGACATGGGCGGGGGGGTGGTCCACAGTTCTCCCCTGATGTGGATCGAAGCGCTGGATCTGCTCCTGACCGGGCTGCGCGCATCCGGCATCGAACTGGAGTCGTGTCGGGCCATCGCCGGCAGCGGCCAGCAGCATGGCACGGTGTATCTCAATGATACCGCGGCGACTGCGCTGGCAGCTGTGCACGGCGGAGCACCGCTGGGCGATCAGCTGCAGGGGATTCTG
>SLHA01000023.1 GCA_007136405.1 Candidatus Latescibacterota bacterium | reverse complement strand
ACCGGGAATATCGGAGGTCTTTGCTGGAATTCCCGCGTACAACCACTTGAATGCACTGCTGAGACTGCCGCAGCTTACTGCCGATGAAATCAGGGAGTACTGCCGCCATGTAGAGAGCGCTAACCACTATGGTATCGGGGGCGTTGTACATATAAAGCAGTGGTTTGGCGGCATGGCCTTCAGAGCAACCTCCAGGCTGCAGTCACTCATGCTCAGAGATATGCTGCTTACGCATCTGTACCTGTTTGCCGGCGATTTCCGTGGAGCCTACCATGCCTTGCAACGGCATGTGGAAGAGATCGACAGACACGATGGTTCGGAGCTGGAAAATCCTGCATATACGCATTGCGCTCTGGCTTTTTTGAGATTGAAGTCGGACGGCAATACAGTTGAGTGCATCCAGCAAACCATGGATGATATCTACGGTACAGCAGTGAGCTGGCAGGTTATCAAGGATATACAGCTCAGGCCGAGTCGCTTCGCGCCTTTCAACCTGCCCGTGTGCGGTGATTGCGATACCTGCCCGGCCCGGCCGGACTGTTTCTTTCCACAATGGAACCAGCTTCGAGAGATTCTCGATCCAGTCATCTGCGGCACTGTCATTGACCAGAAACGCCTTGAGACGCTGTTCGACTGACGGGCATCCGGGTGTGGCCTGCACGGTATCGTTTTGTCCTGTATTCGTATACGGCCGATGGATGCGGCGGGAGAGTCCCTGTGCTGCCGGGCGCTGTTTCTGAAGCAGCCAGGAATCAACCGGATGCAGAAGCAGGTCAGGATCCCTGTATGGACATCCCAGGCTACCGCATCATCCGCCAGATCAGCAGAGGTGGTCTGGCTGACGTTTATCTGGCTGAGGATGAATCCCGGAGCATGCAGGTAGCCGTCAAGGTCGTATCGGCGTTTTTACTCGCGCTGGATCCGTCGCTGGCCGAACGCTTCGCGTGCCAGGGACGCCAGCTGGCCAGGCTGCGCCACCCGAATATCGTACAGGTTTACGAAGTCGGAGCAGCGGCAGAGCGTGTGTTCCTGTCCATGGAGTACATGCCGGGTGGCGATCTCAAGTCCCGTATGAGAAAGTCACTGAGCGTGCGGGAAACCAGAGGTATTCTCGTCCAGCTGGCCAGCGGGCTGGAAGCGGTGCACCGTGAGAAGCTCGTCCACCTGGACATCAAGCCGGCCAATGTGCTTTTCGACGAGTATGGGCGGGCTGCGCTTGCCGACTTTACCCTGGTCCGGTTCGGCGACACGGTGTCCACGCGGAAGCGCGACTCCATGGTGATCCTCGGTACTCCGCATTATATGAGCCCTGAACAGGCCAGCGGGAATCCGCTGGATGATCGTTCGGACATCTACAGTCTGGGCGTCATGCTGTACGAGATGCTCACCGGCAACCCGCCCTTCGACGATGAGAATCTGTTGAACATAGCCAGCAAGCATCTCCAGGATCCCTTCCCGAAACTCCCGCCGCACCATGCTTTGTACCAACCTCTGGTGGATTGCATGACATCCAGGAATCCCGCGGCGCGTTTTGGTGATGTCAGGGAACTGCTCCACTACCTGAAAACACTACCGTAGCCGTGGCAACGGAGGGCTTTCCACCGGAAAACCCGCACCCGCCAATACGACATGGCTCCTGCACTAACGACCATCGCGCCGGCCGGGGTGCTCGTGATCCATGAGGGGACCACCCATGATCGCGGCGCCGCCATCGACGGCGAGGATCTGACCGGTGATCCTGGCCGCGCGCGGGCCCAGCAGGAATGTCACCGCATCGGCAACCGCCTGCTTGTCCTGGTGGACATTCCAGCCCAGGGGGCTGTTGCGGTCCCATAGTCGAGTCAGCTCATCAAAACCCGGAATCTTGCTGGCTGCCTTGGTCCAGAGGGGGCCGGCGGATACCGCGTTGACCCGTATGCCGTCACGGCCGTGGCGGCGGGCCAGCGCCCGGACCAATGCCTCCAGGGCGGCCTTCTGTACGCCCATCCAGTTGTACTGCGGATACACATGGGAGGTGTCGAATGTAAGAGCCACCACGGAGCTGCCGGGAGTCAGTACCGGGGCCGCATGCCGCAGTACCGTGGCGAGTGAGACGCAGCTGATATGGTGCGAAAGAAGGATGTCCGCTATGGCATCCGTATGCAGTTCCTGACCGAGGCAGGTGTGGGGATTGGCATAGGCGATGGAGTGGACGATACCGCTGACGGTGCGAAGTTCGTCGAACAAAGCCGCGACTTCCTGGTCTCTGGTGATGTCGCAGTAACGAAAGTCCAGGGCTGCGAGCTCGTTCTCTGCAAGGTCCTGGCTGCGGTCCAGGAAGCGTTTTTTGTACGCCGGATTCTGAACGGTGTAGATGACCTTTCCACCGAAAGCCTGGATCGTCTTGCCGATAGCGAAGGCCATCGACTCTGAATCCAGCAGACCCATGACGAGATACGTCTTTCCTGCGTCGATCATGATGGCTGTCTCACGTAATGGCTGATAGCGTCACAAGATTCGCCTGAGCCGATTGGCGACTAACGGTGTTTTAACAGAAAACAGCCAACTGCACAATGCTCAGGTCCTTGACTAACCTCCTGCCCGGTGTATTTTCTCGACTCGTCTGCCGTCAGCGCCGCCCTCAACAGGATAGACGCGGAACGAATTTTCGACGCGTCCGGGGTTGGCCTGAGGATTTTCGCCCCTGGAGATTGCCCATGTTGAGCACGAAAAAAGCCTTTCGTGGCGGCATGCTGTTCGGCGCTTTCGAAGGTCATCCGGCTGGCCCTGTAGAGTCCGTAGCTCTTCCGGAAAAAATCCTGGTACCGTTACAGCAGGGCGTAGACGGCCCGGTGCAATCGCAGGTCGAGGTGCACGACCGCGTGGTCCGGGGGCAGATCATCGGACGCTGTCCCGCTGACGCCCAGGCCCCTGTGCACAGTCCGGTGTGCGGGACGGTGGAACAGGTCGGGAACCTGGAAGGGGTGGCTCCGGAAGTTGTCTGCATCAACGTGGAGGATTCGGAAGATACGGTCGGCGGTCAGCCATTGGGGGCGGATTTCCGCAGCCGGCCGGCGCACGAAGTGGCGGAGGTGCTCTTCCAGGCCGGAGTGGCATCCATGCATCACGACGGCATACCGGTATCCCGGAACACGCGCGGGGTGGATCCTGGCAACCTCGATACGCTGATCGTCGCGGCCATGGAGACCGGCGTGCTGGCCGTGTCTCCGGAGACTCTGGTGGGGCTGCGGGTGCAGGATCTGGCGACCGGTATCGGGGTGCTTGCTCATGCCCTTCAGGTGGAACAGGCGCACATCGCCGTGGATGATGAGAGTCCGCAGTTCGCTTCCCGGCTGGAAGGGTGCCTTGCCACAGAGCCCAATGTGCGGATTCATCGGCTGGGCGGTGTCTATCCCCGGCATTGGGACGAACCGCTGACTGCTGCACTTGCCGGACGCCGGGTGCCGAACGACGGGCGCGCCTGCGATGTGGGCGTGGTATGCGTCGACCTGCAGACCGCTCTGGCGGCTTTCGACGCGGTGGTGCGCGGACTGCCGGTCATCGAGCAGCTGCTGATCCTGGGCGGTCCTGGATACACGCGTGCCGGCGTGGTTCGCGCTCCCATCGGGATGCGCGTGGGGGATCTGATCGGTCCCCGGCTGCGGCAGGATATGGAGGTGCGACTGGTAGAAGGCGGACTGTTGAGCGGGCGCAGCCTGGATCCGGACAAGCGGGTGGTCACCCGGGAGCTCCGCAGGATCGATGCTCTCCGGGAAGACCGCGAGCGCACGCTCCTGGCCTTCCTGCGTCCAGGCCGCGCGTTGCATTCCTACGGCAGGACTTTCCTGTCCCACTGGCGGGCGTCCGATCCACTGCGCTGCGACAGCAATCTCCATGGCGAGAAACGGCCCTGCATCTCCTGCGCCGCCTGCGATGAAGTCTGTCCGCGCGAGCTGTTGCCTTACTGGCTGAGCCGGCAGGTGCGGTCCAACAAGGCTCAAGCCGCTCTTGGATTCGAGCTCCATGCCTGTATCGAATGCGGCTTGTGCAGTTACGTGTGTCCATCCAAGATTCCATTGATGGAAGACATCCAACAGGGGAAAACCCAGGTTGCCACCGAACAGGTCCGTGCTTAGGGGCGTTCAGCAGCGTATCCACCGCTGGCTGATGGCTGCGCGCGCCCATCCCCGCTACCGGATTTTCGCCCCGACCCTGGATGCGCTGGATACCTTCCTGGCGCGTCCGGGCCAGGTTACCAGCGCCGCGCCGCACATCCGCAGCCACTGGGATCTCAAGCGCTACATGATCATCGTGGTCCTCGCGCTCATACCCTGCGCCCTGACCGGCATCTATCTGTACGGCTGGCGGGTTGCCGCGGTCATCGCGGTTTCCTATGCCTTCGGTCTGGGTACAGAGGCGGCCTTTGCCGGCATCAAAAACGAGTCGATGACCGAAGGCGCTTTCGTTACCTGTATGTTGTTCCCGCTGACGCTGCCTCCCACCATTCCCTTGTGGACGGTAGCGGTGGGCATCGTCTTCGCCATCGTTTTCGTCAAGGAGATTTTCGGGGGAACCGGCCGCAACCTGTTCAATCCGGCGCTGGGCGGCCGTTGTTTCATCTATCTGGTCTTTCCCCAGCATCTGCACGGTCAGGTGTGGCCCATGCCTTACACCGGTGGATGGGGCGGCTTTGGCCATTGGATGTGGAATGGCGCGCATCGGGGCTTCGATGCCCTTACCGCGGCCACCGCGGCCAGTGCATGGAAAGTTGCCGAGGTTCCCGTCGCTGAGTTCACCATCCGGGACATGGTGCTGGGCGTTATCCCCGGGTCGATCGGCGAATCCCCGAAGATTCTCATCGTATGCGCGGCCATTCTCCTGATCGGCGTCAAAGTGGCGGACTGGAGACTGGTGGTCTCGCCGATCATCGGCGCGCTGGCCATGTCGGCGTTGTTGCATCACACCACGGGCGGTTGGGCGCCGGCGCCACATCTGGCCCTGGTGAGTGGCAGCCTGCTGTTCGGCGCGACCTTCATGACCACCGATCCCGTCAGCGCGCCGGCTATGGCGCCCAGCAAGTGGATCTATGGCCTCGCTATCGGGATGACGGCAATCCTGATACGCGTCTATTCGACAACTTTCCCTCAGGGCCTGATGTTCGCCATTCTGCTGGTGAATCCCTTCTCGCCGCTCCTCGACTACCTCTTCCGTACGCTCCGGTTCAGAAGACACCGGGCATAAACGGAGTACGGAGCCGTCAGATGTTAGGGAGCTGGTGGCATATGCGGCCGGTACACCTATCTGGCGTCCAGGAACCGACCGTCCGACGACAGGAGAACAGACTGCATGTCGATATTGCTAGCGTCTAAGGGTCTGTTGGCGCGAGGGCCGCTGGCGCCGGCTTGGCTCGTGCTTGCGGCGTGGTCGGTACTGACGGCGACGGCGGTTCAGGCCGGGGTGACCTGGCCGGACGAGTGGAAGGTGTTTCTGCCGGTGGACAGGGAAGCCCCGCTACTGTCCGCGGCAAACCTGGCCGTCATCCCCGGACAGATCCATGTGGGGCATCAAACCGTCGCGGGGCAGTGGGTGACGGCGCAGGGGGTGCGGCAGATGGCCGGGCGGGATGTCGCCCTGGATCACGTCCAGCTTGACCTGGCTCCCATGTTCGGCGAGGTGTCCGCCGGCAATACTGCTTATGTATTCCTGCCCCTCCAGTCAACCGAAGGCGGCTCGGCCGTCCTCGGACTGGGCGCGGACTGGTGGCTGCAGGCCTGGCTGAACGGCGATCTCATCCTGGACACCACGGAGACCGGCAACCACGCCTGGCCTCCCGGCATCACCGACCACACCGTCCAGGTCGACCTGCAACGCGGCAGGAATGTGCTGGCGGTCCGGTTCGTCAGCGGATCGGCCAGTTCCATACTGGCGCTGGGTGGTCCCGGACACATGCAGGCCGTGCAGGAGGCGGGAGTCCTGCGCGCGGCCTATCCACCCAATCCGGACCCGGTCCACGGTCTCGATGCCTTCATGGAACGGCAGGGGCACAAACCGTACGACCTTTTTACCGAAGACGGCGGCCTGAGAACCCTGCGGGTCATCTTCCGGGACCGCGCCTTCGGCACGCCAGTCTGGATGCTGGACCATTCGCCCACCGTCGACCACTGCGTCACGGCGTCGGTCTGGTCCGCCTGGAATCCGACAGGCTCGACCTTGCGGCTGGATGGTGCGCGCCCCCTCGGGGCGGACATGCACCGGGGGTGGTACCTCAACGCCGACTTTTCCAGGCTGACACCTGTCAGCGGCGGCAATCCGGCGGTCTGGTCGCCGGACGATCCCTACGTGTTCTACGGCCCCGCCAGTCCGGCCGACCATGTCGCCCGCACCAACTTGAGATCCGGCGAACAAGAAGTGATCGCTTCCTGGGAACGCCTGGACTGGCCCGGCGCAGGCAAGCGGATCTACGGTCTGACCACGGACCAGCGCCATATCTTCGTCGACCTGCCCAACAGGGGCATCTTCGTACCCTTGGATCGCGACGACGACCATCCGATCCCCATTCAACCATTGTACGACGGACGCCCGATGGGGCCGGGGCCACGGTCCATAGGCAGCAACCATCACACCGTCATCTACGATCACGAAGAGCACGGCGACATGATCGCGCTGCGCACCGGCATGCTGATCGACCGGCGGACAGGCAAAAAGACCTACATCGCCGCGCCGCTATGCGGCAATACCAACTACCTGCACGCCTTTCGCGACGGCCGCGTCCACTATCCCCGCGGAGAGGAGTGGAACGCGTACGGCCTGCCCTGGTTCGCCGACGGGGTCCAGTTGCCGACCGGTATGAGCCTGGACGAATTGTACGATCTGTGGTTCAACCTGCCGCATGCAACCCACGGGCACGAGTCCCACTCGCCGGACCGGCAGTACATCGCCACCGACGGCGGCACGACGCGGCTCGTGCGCGTGCGCGACTACGAGTCGCGCCAGCTGCGCCTGTCTCCCGACGGCGGCAACTACCACCTCCACTGGCACCGTCATCCGCGTTTCTTCGTCGCCTGGGTGCGTGGCTGGCACTTTGGCAGCTACCGTCGTCCGGTCAACGCCAACGTCGAGTTCCAGGTCTTCTGCGATGCCACCGCCCAGCCCATCGTGGACACCAAACACCGGTTCAACGGGTACTACAGCGGCGGCGACTTCTCCATGCTGAGTCCGGACGCCACCAAGATTCATTACGGTTCCAGCATGACGGGCCGCTTCCGCAACTATATCGCGGTGATGGCCCGGCCCCGGCCGCCGCGGAACCTGTCCTGGAGAGCAGGCGACGGTACGGTGGAGATCACCTGGGAGCCGTCGTCGTACAGCCGGGAGACGCTCGGGTATCTGGTGTATCGCGGCGCACGGAGTGGTGGCCCGTACACGCTGCTGACCCCTGAACCTGTTACCGGCACTTCCTGGCACGATGCGACGGTGCAGCCGGGTACGCCGTACCATTACGTGGTTACTTCCCTGGAGCATGCGGGTCTGGAGAGCGGCTATTCGGCGGAGGCGGCGCGCGCGGGCATCGGTTTGCGCGGCAGTCCTGACACGCAGTTGATGGTGTACGCCGAGGCCGAAGCCGCCGTCCGCGACCTGCCCACCGGCGCCTTGCCGGGTCTGGCGATGGGGGTGGACCGGTTGGGCGCCTCGGACTGGTATTATCTTTACCGGCATCCGAAATCCAACCGTGGACGGGCTGTTACGACTGTCCACGTTCCCGCCGACGGCCGGTACCACGTCTGGGCGCGGCTGCGTTCGGATCCTGAGCAGGCAGACGGAGAGCAGGGACAAGGCCAGCGCGCGGCCGCCGACACCGGTAGAGGCTGGCAGGTGGAGGTCGGCGCGCAGACGCTGACGGTCCTGACGGACTCGGATCGATGGGTGTGGGTTCGCGCCACGGACGACCCCGTGGCGCTGTCCGCCGGCCGGACGGCTATCGCTCTGGCCACCGCGGACGTGACGGCGCAGCTGGATCTGCTGTGTCTGGCCACGGACGCGGACTTCGTTCCCGCCGGCCCGCGCCCCGAGGAACGCCCTGCACCGCCGGTTCCGGCAGACCTGCAGGCGGCCAATGTGCGCGAGCGCGTGAACCGTCTCGTCTGGGCTCCGGTGGCGGACCCGGAATTCTCCCATTACCAGGTTTATGCCTGCCGCGAGCCGGACTTCGAGCCTGGCCAGGAGACGCTGATAGGTTCACCGACGTACGCAGCGTTCATCGACTGGGGACTGCAGGCAGATAGCCGCTATCATTACGCGGTGACCGCGGTCAACCGTCGCGGCGTGGAGAGCGCTGCCGTCCGGGCCTCGGCGGCGACGCCCCGCCGCGCGGCGCCCGAATGGCGGCTGGAGCTGGTTTTCGCGGCAGCCGAACTGGACGGGCCGTTCGAGCGCGCGCAGGCGGGGGGACTGCGCGGGCCGGAATATGTTGTGCCAGAAGATCCGGCGAACAACCGCGTCACATGGCGGGTGGACATCCCCCGTCAGGGCCATTACCACTTCTGGCTGCGCCATCTGCGCCGCGGCTCCGGCGGCCGCGGCGACGACGTGTCGCAGAACGTACGCGTCCGCATCGATGGCCGGCACGTGACCACGCTGGGAGGCGGGGGGACGGACCTCAATATTCCGGATCGTCTGATCGCCGAAACCCATCCCATGGCGTCGCATCTTTGGACCTGGGCGTGGCCCGGCGGGGCGAATCTCGAACCGGTTGCGCTTCCCGCTGGTCCGGTGGAGCTGACCCTGGACAGTTTCCCCGAGGGCATCCGCTACGATGTGCTGGTGATCACGGATGAGCCGTCCTATGTGCCGCAAGACGGGCGGCTGAGGCAACGATGAGAGGGGAATCGTGCCCTCGTTACGCCTGAACGACCCTCCGGTTTCACGGTTTCACTTCCGGGCGGTAACCATCATTCCACGTCAAACGGAATGGAAATCGCACCCGGAATCCGCCCGTCATCCGCGAACACGATATCAGCCCGGAACGTCACCGACTCTGCACCCCGGTCGACGGGCTCGAAGTAGAGAAAACCGTCCAGGCTGCCGCCATGGTCCAGAATTCCCTCTGGTATGGCGTTTTCCAGCATTTCTTCCGTGGGCAGCGGCGTATCGACCCAGTAGCCGTAGTAATGCCGGTAGTACACCGGATCGTACATGAAACGTCTCTGCACCACGCGCATGTCAGGATAGTACCTCCGGTAATACGGCGCGATGTAGAAATGACGGTGGTAGAACGCGGGTGTCCTGATCCGGGTACGGAACGGGGCACGAGCGTGTCGGTAACGGGGATCACGGTGGTCACGTTCTTCCAGCTCCTCGGCTACTTCCTCGACCAGTATGGGTGGCAACGCGGTGTAACGCTCGCCGGTGTCGCTGATCAACGCGAAAGCATCATAGCGAATACGCAGCGGTTGTCCGCTGTCGTTTTCTATGCGTAGACGCAGCGGCGTTACATGCTCTTCGATCCTCGAATCCCCGCGCCACGCATCGCCGCGCGCTACCATCCGCACACCCTCGATTTCTTCGACCGCCAACCTTCGATCCCTTCCTATATGGGTGGCTTCGGGACCGGGAACCAGACGTGCCGGTCTGGCGCATCCTGCCGCCATGAGAATCGTCAGTGCGAATGAGAACAATGCACAAGTGCGCATGAGTATCCTCCCGGGTCAGTGGTTGAGGCTGCGCTGCCGGCCTCACGGATGGTTGCCGCGGACCGAACAAAGCCCTGCACATCCCATGTCAGCAGCGCTGCAAATGCGCTGCGCCAGGGGATGACCGATGATGGATAGTAATCAGCATGGCTGCCAGTACCTGAACTCATCAGGTATCTAACCAGACGGACTGTGCCCGCTGTTCCGGGCACCCGTATCACCGGGTAATCATGAACCTAGTCAGAACGGGATCACAGCTGTATCGGCATAGCGCCGAATACCTGCTTCAGAAATGCTTGAGCTGGGCTAGGCGGGTGGCGTAGAGGACGAATCGAGCCGGACCACGGGGGCTTGGCGTCCACGCTGTCGCGGGAGGCGTGAACGGGCGGGTACGGCAGGCGCGCCCTGGAACAAGCGGCATAACGTCCAACGTTTCAGGGTCCAACGTTTCAGGCAGATTGCTGCAGTGGTGCGATCAGAACGCAGCGCATACCCTGGCCGGGGGTGGATTGCAGCCTGAGTGAGCCACCCAGCGAATCCATGCGTTCCCGGATGCTGAATAGACCCAAACCATCGCTGTTCTGTTCATCCAGTGCGGCGACATCGCAACCGATGCCGTTGTCTGTTACCGCGACGTGCACCGAATCCGCGTCGCGGTGCACACCGATCACCACACGTTCAGCCTGGGCGTGTTTGATCGCGTTGAACAGAAGCTCGCGGGTGGAACGAAACAGCAATCCACGCATGTCTTCGTCCAGTGGAATATCCTGACCGTCCGAAGTGACGGTGACATCCAGATCGTATAGCTGCGTGTATTGCTCCGCCAGCCATTCCAGAGCGGCTTCAAAGCCCACCTCGTAAAGCACCGGCGGACTGATCTCGAAGGTCAGATTACGCGCGTCATCGATGATCTTGTCGATCTGGTCGTGGAGCTTGTCGATACTCTTCTGCACCGGAAGCGCCTCTGTTGTCCTGCGCAGCGCGCCCAGTTGCAGTTGGGTTGCGGCCAGACCCTGGCCGATACGGTCGTGGAGCTCGGCGGCGATCTGGCGCCGCGCCCGTTCTTCGGCGAGCACCAGTTCGGATGTCAGCCGTTGCAGTCGTTTGCGGTACAACTGCAAGCTGTTCTGTGCCTCAGCCGGTGCCGTTTCCCTGTCCACATCGGTCGTTTCCACTGCTTCCGGGGCGGCAATCCATTCGCCGACCAGCAGTAGCCAGGGCCAGGGTGGTGACGACGCAAGTCCCTGTGAGCCCGTCACGCGCCAGCGCATGATACCCGGTCCGGGGTCTGCTGCCTTCCAGGGCACCTCCACCTCCGCGACGCCGCCTCCGGCAGCAACCAGGCGCTGAAGGCAGGTATGCAGGCAAGGGGCATTCCAGGCACCGAGGCCCAGATCGCTCAGTGGTAACCCGTATGCCTCCTCTGGTTTCACACCGCATAGATCGTGAAAACACCTGTTGGCCAGCTGCAGGCGAAGCTCCGCGTCCAGAATGAATGTCAGGCACAGCCCAGCGGTGCTGCGCTGGTCAAGGAGAGTCCGGAGAAGGGCTGGTGCGGCAGAAGTCAAACCGGAACACATGCTATACGCGCTCGACCCTGCCGAATCACTATCGATGGGCGTGCTCCGGTCCTTGGATTCGTTCATGACGATCTGGTTGACTTTGTTGCCGCTGGCTGCGGTGGTTGGAGGCTTTCGTTCACAGGACAAGGTCTAATAATAGCTATTTCAGGCCGTATACGCAGGTATATATTTTGCCGTACCCGTGGCGCACGGATGCACGGGGTTCAAAAGCTGAGGAACCGACACCTCACCTCGCATGGACGCGACCGGATGACCATCATCACGGGTCAACCCTGTACTATGAGGAGTGTCTGGCCCATGGTTTGCTTCTTGACTCGAGCGGGCACCTGTGTCCGGATGGGCGTTCCGCAACAGGATCGGGATGAATTGATGCATGACTAGGTATTTTTGCGCCTCGATCTCCCAATCCGTGTAGTTGAGCTGCTTCCCGGCACCGGTACACTCCCAGTACCATGACTGATTGGTCGCCGGGTGGACGAATGATTCCTTCGACACCCCACTTCGATACTGCACTTCGACAGTTCACGATTTTGCGGAAATCAGGTCCCAACGAGGTGGCCACAACAAGCACTCCGTTAGTGCCGACCGCCACGGCAGGTGCGCTGGAGTTGGCGCAGCATGCGAGTCTGCCGGCTTCAGGCCAGCGGACCTCTTCAGAAGGGAATGAGCCATGCCAGTACAGGAGTTGTCAGTCCAGAAGCTCTATCAAGCCTGTGACCCGGAGCAACTCGAATTCGAGACAACCTCGGACCTGGAGCCACTGCAGGAGCCATTGGGTCAGCCTCGGGCAGCAGCGGCTCTGCGGTTCGGCACGCGTATAGAGCATACGGGTTACAATATTTACGCGCTAGGCCCCCCGGGCACGGACCGGTTCGACGTCGTTCGCGACCATGTGGCCCGCCAGGCCGCCAGCGAGGACCGGCCTGCCGACTGGTGCTATGTGTACAATTTCGAGCAGCCTCACAAACCATCCGTGCTCAAACTGCCGCCCGGACACGGCAGGCAGCTGGCCGACGATATGGGCAAGCTCGTCGAGGAAGTTCGCAATGCCCTCAAGGCTGCCTTCGAGAGCGAGCAGTATCAGAACCGTGCCCAGTCTATCCAGGAAGAATTTCGCGATAAACAGCATAGTGCCCTCGAGGAACTCCAGCAGGAAGCCAAGAAGCGGGATCTGACCATTCACCGGACGCCTCAGGGCCTGGTCTTCGCGCCCGTACGCAACGGTGAGACGCTGTCACCCCAGGAGTTCCAGGAGTTGCCCGAGGAGGAACGCAAGAAGGTCGAGAGCGACGTGGAGGAGTTGCAGAAGCTGTCCCAGCGCATGTTCCAGAGCACGCCGGCCTGGGAGCGTGAGATGCGCGAAAAAATGCGCGAGCTCAACCGCGAGGTGACCCGGTACGCCGTGAAGCCCCTGATCGACGAGATGCGCGGTCAGCTGGCTGAGGTGGAACAGGTGGGACAGTACCTGAATGCGGTCGAAGAGGATCTGGTGGAACACGCGCGCGAGCTGGTGGCTTCGGAGGGCGACTCGCGGCAGCAGCAACAGCAACAGCAGCAACTTCAGCGCATGCTACAGGGCGGCGGCGGTGGTAGCGGGGCCGGTGCCGAGTCACTGGGCCAAACCCCGACGAACGGACTACGGCGATATCAGGTCAACCTGATCGTGGACAACAGCGACACACAGGGAGCGCCCGTAGTGCACGAGGACAACCCGAGTTATCAGAATCTTGTGGGTAGCGTCGAGCACATGGCGCAGATGGGGGCGCTGATCACTGATTTTACCATGATCAAGGCCGGTGCGCTGCACCGGGCCAACGGTGGATACCTCCTTCTGGATGCGCGCAAGGTACTGCAGCAGCCTTATGCCTGGGAAGGCTTGAAGCGCGCGCTGCGCTCGCGTCAGATCAAGATCGAGTCGCTGGCGCAGATGTTCAGCTTGATCAGCACGGTGTCGCTGGAACCGGAGCCGGTGACACTGGATACGAAGGTAACGCTCATCGGTGAACCGCTGATCTACTACCTGCTGCTGCATTATGATCCGGAGTTCGCCGAACTGTTCAAGGTGGCGGCTGAATTCAACATCGACATGGACCGCGGGAACGGTAACCAGCAGTTGTACGCCCGGCTCATCGGTACTCTGGTGCAACGGGAACAGCTGCGGCCTTTCGACCGCGGTGCGGTGGCTCGCGTCATCGAGGCGAGCGCCCGCCAGGCCGGAGACGCCGGCAAGTTGTCCACGCGCACGCAGGTTCTCACCGATCTACTCCGCGAGGCCGACTACTGGGCTTCCGAAGACAGCCAGGACAACGTCACTGCAGATGCTGTGCAGCGGGCCATCGATCACTGGATCTACCGTTCCGATCAAATTCGAGAGCGCGTATACGAGGCGATCGCCCGGGATACGATCAAGATCGACACCCGGGGGAGGCATAGCGGCCAGGCCAACGGCCTTTCGGTGCTCATGGTGGGGAACTTCGCTTTCGGCCGTCCGAGCCGCATCACCTGCAGGGTCCGCATGGGACGCGGCGAGGTCGTGGACATCGAGCGCGAGGTGGAGATGGGAGGACCGATTCATTCCAAGGGAGTGCTCATTCTGGCGGGTTTTCTGGGTGGACGCTACGCTGTGGACAAGCCTCTGGCGTTTTCGGCCAGTCTGGTCTTCGAGCAATCTTATAGCGATGTCGAGGGAGACAGCGCTTCTTCGGCCGAATTGTACACTTTGTTATCCGCCATCGCTGACATTCCGGTCAGACAGGACCTGGCCATCACCGGTTCGGTCGATCAGCACGGTCGAGTCCAGGCTATCGGCGGCGTCAACGAGAAGATCGAAGGGTTCTTCGATGTGTGCCGGCAGCGCGGTTTGAGCGGGACGCAAGGTGTCCTCATACCGGCGTCCAATGTCAGACACCTGATGCTCCGTAAGGAGGTACGGGACGCAGTGCAGGAGGGCACCTTTCACGTCTATCCAGTGGAAACCATCGACCAGGGCATCGAGCTGCTCACCGGCATGGAGGCGGGAGAACCGGATGCCGATGGTTTGTTTCCGGAGAATACCATCAACGGTAAGGTACAGCGCTGTCTGGCGGATATGGCCAACAAGCGTACGGCTTACATCGCGGAGTCAGGCTCCGGGAAAGGGACGCCAAGCTCATGACCGGGCATGACACCGACCTAGGGATCAGAAGAATTCTGGTGCCGCTGGACGCTTCACCGAATGCACGCCTGGCCCTGCACGAGGCGGCGGCCCTGGCCAGCGGATTACGGGCAGATCTGATGGGTCTGTTTGTGGAAGACATCGGGCTCGTGCGCCTGACCGAGCTGCCATTTGCCCAGGAGGTCAACCAGCTCACGGCTTCGGTCCGGCGGTTGGAGCGCCAACAGGTCGAGCAACAGATGCGTATGCAAGCGGCTCGCATGCGGTGGGAACTGGCCGAGATCTGTGGCCGTCTGCGCATCCGGTACAGGTTCCATGTGGCCCGCGGGGGTGTGGCGGCGCAGGTGCTGGCTGCTGCGGCCGAAGCCGACCTGGTGATCCTGGGACGTTGCGGTTGGTCCCTGGCCGGTGAGCGCCGCATGGGGTCTACGGTGCGCGCTCTACTGCGCCAGGGGGGTGGCATGACCTTCGTCATCTGCCCGGAGGCCGATGCGAGCGCGGCAACGCTGCTGATCTATGATGGATCGCCGCTGTCGTGGAAGGCGTTGAATGCCGCCGTCCATCTGTCCCGGGTTCGCGCGACGGAACTGCGGGTGCTGCTGCTGGTGCCGTCGGCCGACCGGTTGCCATCGCTGCGGGAGGAGCTTGGCCAGGGTCTGCGCGTACATGGAGTGACGGCGCAAGAGCAGCCCTTGGTGGCACCCCCAGTCACCCGGCTGGTGCATGCGATTACGCTGCACCGCGGCGGGGCACTCGTCCTGCCGGCCACCGGAAAAGTCCTGGACGAGCTGGCGGTGCAGTCGCTGCTCGAGCAGGTACAGAATCCCGTACTGCTGGTGCGCTGAAGCGGATAGCCGGCTGATGGCCTGGGCGCTGCGGACCGGCCGGGGCACAAACGGTGGATCAGGGTTTGCCGCGCTCCGTCGGCGCCTTACGCAGATCGTGTCGCTGACTGATCTGGCGCAGGGTCCTGCGGCCCTGCCGGGCGCGCGCCAGGATGTCCTCCGGCGACTGGTCCTCGCTGCCGGCCAGCTCCAGAATGATGCCACCGTCGAATTGCGTGGCCATCAACTCCTCGAGCAGCCGCTCCCAGTCCACCTGGCCCAGCCCCGGTGCCAGATGATCATCGCCTTCGCCGTTGTTGTCGTTGGCGTGGATCATCTGTAGATGGCCGGACAGCTTGTACAGCACCCGCCGCAGGTCCCCGGACAGAAAGGCGTGACCGGTATCCAGACACGTGCCCACGTTCACCTGGTCGATCGCGCCCATGATCCATAGCATATCGCGGGCGTTGCCGAAGAAAAGATGCGGCAGCATGTTCTCCAGGACAAAGCCGATACCCAGTTCATGGCACCGGATCGATACATCATTCAACAGGGTGGCGGCTCGCTCCATCCGCTCCATGCGTTCCGCTGGACCGGTATGGAAGGAACGCTCCGGGCCGGGATGGATGACGAAGTGCCTTACTTCGAGGATGGCGGCGGCTTCAGCCGCCTGCATGATCTCGTGCCGGGCATGGTTGCGGCCCTTCTCGTCTGTTGCCGTGATGTCGATATCATCGGCAAAGGGGGCGTGGAACGAGTATGCCTCCATGCCCAGTGCCTCGATGCGGTCCCCGGCGCGCCTGACCGCGTCGTGGTCGTGGTAGTCCAGATGGGCCGGGAACGAACAAATCTCGATCATGCAGAAACCGCCTCGCCGAATATCCTCCAGGCAATCGAAAATGCTGGTCTGGTAGAAACAGCCGGTGGAGATACCAACGGGCCAGTCGCTCATGGATGACTCCTCTGAAGCAGAGATTCGCGGTACGGAGCCAGGTTGCAGCTGCCATCCGCGTCAAAACAGAAACACTTCTCTTGCGTTGAACGGCAGTTCAGATCGACCAGCCCATCCACGCGGGTATCCATCATGCCGGTAAACAGGCGCACGTAGAACTCCGCCCGGGTGCTGGCGTCATACACGTACCATTCCGGTCCCCAACCGAAATCGCGTTCAAACTTGGAGCGGACCAGACCGGCGATGTGCCTCGGATGCCAGCCCGTGGCCAGCAGCACCTGCGCCACCAACCGGATGCCGGCCGGCTTGAGCAGGAGGGGATTGGGGTAGCGCAGGATGTGCCGTACGCAGGGGGGAAGATCGGCCTGCGGCATGCGGTCGTAGGATGCCGTCCAGTTGTGCGGCAACTCCTGTTCCTGCTCGTAGAAATGTCGGTGCGAGACCGCCAGGCCGGAGTGATGATAGGTATCGATCAGACGTTCGGTGGCTTTACCCTGGTCGGGGATCCAGCCCGGTGCCCGCCGGGCCAGCTCGGCGACTTCACGGAGATCCTGACGGACCAACAGGGCTTGATCCACAGTCATCTCATGCAGCGGTAACACCATCATGAGCGAGAAGCCCGGCTCCGCTTCGCATGGCGGATGCCCGTCCTTCTCCCAGGGTTTGCGGTACGCACTGAACGGCATGCGCACGCAACGGGTATGCAGCGGATCGCCGTACTCTGAAACATCGATGGAGATCAGCTCCCGGCCGCACTGCTGCGGACCGACGGCAACTTCGGTAAGCTCGATGGGCAGCGCGCACCGCGGTCCGGCTTCCTGCTTGGCCCGCTGTGCGACCCATTCCATGACCATTCCCAGTCCGGCAAACGCCGCGCCCAGCTCGAACTCGACCGCTTCCATCACAGGAGGCTGCGCTACCGCGTAGCGCTGCTGCAGGCTTGCACCCACCCGCCCCAATTCCTGAAGCGAGGTAAAAGCGCCGGAGTTCCGCGGCACACGCCAGACAAAGTGGTGGCCGCGTCCAGTGAGCAGATGCAGCGGTGCTATGCCATGGTCCAGCAGCAGAACTTCCACGGCCTGCGCCACCGGTTCCTGGATGGCAAATGCCCGCCGTGGGTGAAAATACGCCTCGGCTTGAAAGTCCAGGTTGGTGTACTCGATATCGAGATGACAAATCAGCCCCTCTCTGTCCCATAGGGACCGGGCCACATCCCATCCCCGCTCCAGAAAGAAATCCAGCTCACGGGGAGCTTTCATGTCCGCATCACACGGGTTGGGGACGTCGCAGCGCGACAGGTACACGCTGGTAACATCCTCCAGGGCCGTACCCCCCAGATATTCCAGCATGCGCGCCCGCACCGCGGGATTTTGATAGAACGCCTGTACACGCCCGTTCATTCCGGATCTCGATCGTTTCCGGCGCCCAGCCCAGCATTTTGTCCGACCTATACGCGTGAGCGTCGAAAGCGCCGCGGCGCCCGGCCCGCAGATCGGTGATCGTGAGTCGCCGGCGGACTTTCGGGGTATGTCGGCGGAAGCGCCGATCGCTGGCATCCGGCGCCTGTGGGTTACTCCTGCGCCGGTACCGATGACAAGACCGTCCGGTCTTGTCATCGCCCCGGGAATCGACGGCTTGATGCGACGCGTGCGGCCACCTCGCGTGTGCGGTTTGCCTCGAGCTGCTATCCTTGGAGAGTAACCAGGCCCTGTGATATGGCGTACTGAGTAAGCTGGGCCACGCTGTGCAAGTCCAGCTTGTCCATGATGTTCTGGCGGTGTGTGGCCACGGTCTTGGCGCTCACATGCAGCTTCTCGGCGATCTCCCGGGTGGCCTTGCCCTCGGCCAGAAGCTGGAGGACCTCGCGCTCGCGCTGTGTGAGCACGGGCTCCTCGATCGCCGCGGACCGGCGTATATAGTCCTCGATCACCACGCCGGTGATGCTGGGACTCAGGTAGATCCGGTGTTGCATAACCGTGTTGATGGCGTTTACCAACTCGTCACAGGCACAGTTCTTGAGCAGGTAACCCGCTGCACCGGCTTTGAGCATCCCGGTTACGAAGCGGCTGTCCGAATGCATGGACAGGGCGATCACCTTGATACCCGGATGATGCGCGAGGATCTGGCGAGTGGCATCCACGCCATTGAGTTCGGGCATGCCGATATCCATGATCACCACATCGGGTTCGTGGTCAGCGACCAACTGTACAGCAGTGCGCCCGTCTTCCGCTTCGGCTACTACCACAAGATCGCGTTCGGTGGCGATGAGTGCATGGAGTCCCTCCCGGACGATCTGATGATCATCAGCCAGCACGATGCGGATTTTCATGGTATGATCTCCTTCCCTGTGACATCGCCCGGTCGGCAGTAGCTTCGATCCACCATCGTTCAAAAAACAGGCCACCCGCGGCAGGGTGATATGGTACCGAGGCGCGTCTATTCTGCGACCGGATTCGGACAACGTCAAAGCTCAACGTGCCACAAGTAAGGGTAACCGGGTGATTCGGGCAATATCCACAGCCACATCCCGATCCAGCAACCGATCCAACAGTCCGTACGGTTTTGCGCCGACAACCAGTGCATCCGCTTCCTGCTCTTTCGCGAGGTTCAACAAATCACCTTCGGACTCCGGATTGCCGCTGGCAAACCGGGTGTGGACCGCAGGCAGATCGTACCCTTTCAGGTACCTGGTGGCCGTCTCTGTCCAGACCGCGGCATGGGCCGCATCCGACTGTACGCTGAGAGCGATGACCGCGGCGTTCTGCTTTTCGCCCCAGGCGCCGGCCAGCCTGAGTGCTTGCTTGCCTTCGAGTCCAATCTGGTAGTGGACCAGGATCTTGCGTATCGATTGCGGAGCATGACGAACCGCCAGCACGGAGCATTCGGCGGTTCCGATAATCTCCAGGTCAGCGGTGGAACGGGTCAGTACGCCTGTGCCTGAGGCGGAATGCTCCGTGGTGTCCAACCCCAGTATTAGCAGGTCGTTTTCGCGTGCCGCCGCTTTCAGCGCCTGTTCCCTGCCCTCACCGCGGTAGTAGTCATCCACCGCAACACCGCTGGCACCGAACGTCTCTTTGAGCTGCCGCATTTTGGCCTGTATCATGGTCTCCGGCGAATCGTCGGAACCGGGATCGAAAGAAGTCCTCCCGCTCCATACGCCGACGACGCGCAGTCTGGCGCCAAAGAGGCGTGCCAATTCAAGCGCATGATCCTGCGCGTTTCTTTGCGAGTCTGATTCTCCGGTACACACACCGATGGTACGTATCATGTCTCACTCCCGATTTGATCCTGTACGCCCAGCGCCTCCATAGCACGACCCAGGCGGGTCTTCACAGCACGATCGGATCGAATTGTGGGCCCCCCATATAGGCCATTGCCTGGAAAATAGGATATAGTGGTCTGCGTGCCTATCGGACATTTGACCAAATCGAGCTTCCTTCAATACCATTAGGCCTCTTATCGCGATGATCCTTGCCTGGCAGAATAGGTCTTGACACACGGAACAGGATCGAGAGGCAACGAGCAGGTCCGAGCGCGGTGAGCATCCTGTCCGGGGCGCAGCAATAGGCCATCTTCACGCAGCCGTGCGAGTGGGTTATTACATGCTCCAAACGACAGCTGCGATCGCAACCTGTATCCAGAGGACGATCCACGGATTCATGTAGCGCAAGATTCCACTTGGTAATCGGTGGCAGCCGTGCTTCGAGCTGCGGGAGGTCCTGCTGCAGCTCAATGGTCTCGTCGCGGAGGTGCCGACGCGCCGGGATGACAGGGATACTCGTGCTTCAAGGCCTGGTCTTGCATGGCGTCTCGCACTCGCGCAACCTGATACTCCAACTCCGGCAGCAACTCGTTGAGCCTGTCCGTATCCTGGACTTTCGCCGCCAGTTCCACGGCAAATGCGACTGCCTGGAGCGCTGGTGCGGTTACGTTGGACGCGGCGCCCTTGATCTTGTGAGCCTGGATAACAGCCGGCTCGACTTGCCCTTGCGCCACCATTTCCTTGAGCGCCGCTACCTGTCCGGGTATGTCGCTCAGAAAGGCCTGGATGATCGTCTCGACCAGCTCCGGGTCATCCATCAATCGCTCCAGCAAGGCTGTCCGGTCGAAGGCTGGAAGGGATTTTTGAGCGCCGTTGGTGAATGCACCATCTCCGTTATGGCTGGGAGGGCCGATTTCGGCGTCTGACGTCCACTTCGCTGCAGTCTTGCCGGACAACCATTTCCACAGTTCCTGTGCCAATGCAAGCGGATCGATCGGTTTGGAGACGTAACCATTCATACCCGCCTCCAGGCATCGCTCCCGGTCACCCGACATGGCATGAGCGGTCAAGGCGATGATGGGAACGTCCCGATCGAGGACCGGAGCCTGATGTGCCCGGATTCTCTGCGTCGCCTCCAGACCGTCCAGTCCGGGCATCTGTACATCCATCAGCACCAGATCGTATGGGATGGTCGCGAGAGCATTCATAGCCTCATTGCCGTCGGCCACGGCATCGGCCGCCAGCCCCATCTTTTTGAGCATGGCCACAGCAACCTGCTGGTTGGTGGTGTTGTCTTCGGCCACGAGGACGCGCATCGCGCCGCCGGCGAAAAGATCGCGTGTGTCGGCGGCCGTGTAGCGCGTGGTCAAATCGGGTACGGATGTATCGTCGCCGGACGACGCCAACACCCGGCGAAGAACCGCGTTCAATTCCCGGCTTCGAACCGGTTTGGTCAGGTAGGCAGCAAAGCCGATCTCGTTGAGACGACGCACGTCTCCGCGCATCGCCAGCGAGGTCAGCATGACCATCCGGATTGCCGCCAGGCGAGAGTCGGACTGGAGAGCCCGCCCGACGGCTTCGCCATCCATGTCAGGCATATGCATGTCGATCACCGCTAACTGGATGGGATCCTGCTCCTCCCACGCCCGGTACAGTGCCTCGAGCGCGGCTTGACCGTCTTCGACTTCTATTGTCCTCATACCCCAGGAAGCCATACGGGTGTTGAGGATTTCGCGGTTGGTGGCGTTGTCGTCCACGATCAACGCACGCACGCCTCCAAGATCCGCGCACCGCACCACCGGAACGCTGCGCTGTTCGCTCTGCCTGGCAAGGCGCACGGAAAACCAGAACTCCGAGCCTTTGCCGTCCTCGCTAACCACCCCTATACGTCCGCCCATCATACCGACCAATTGCCTGGAGATGGCCAGGCCCAAACCGGTACCGCCATATCGACGTGTGGTGGAGGCATCCCCCTGGACGAAGGTATCGAACAAGCCCCCGATTTTGTGCGCCGGTATACCGATTCCAGTGTCGCGAATAGAGAAATGCACCAGCACTTCGGCGTCGTCCCGGCACTTCGCGGCCGTTGGAGTTGGCGCCAGCGATACTCGAATGGCCACCTCCCCGGCCTGGGTGAACTTCACGGCGTTGCCCGCCAGATTGGTTAGAATCTGGCGCAGCCGGCCCGGATCTCCCCGCACGAGCGCCGGGACATCCGGATCGATCACGTAAGCCAGTTCCAGGCCTTTCTCCTGCGCCTGCAGGGCCAGGGTGACCATGCAATCGTCCACCAGGTTTTCCAGGTCGAAATCCAGGATTTCCAGATCGAGTCTGTTGGCTTCCATCTTGGAAATATCCAGGAGGTCATCGATCAGACTCAGCAAGGTTTCGCCACTGGTGCGAACGATCTCGGCATAGCGCCGCTGTTCTGTGGTCAGGTCCGTATCCAGCAAGAGCCCGATCATGCCGATCACGCCATTCATGGGAGTGCGGATCTCGTGACTCATGTTCGCCAGGAACATGCTCTTGGACTGATTGGCCGCCTCCGCCGCGATCCGGGCCTCCTCCAATTTTTCCTCTGACCGCTTGCGTTCCGTGATGTCGCGCACCGTACCCTGCAGGAATACCTGGTCACCCAACTGGATGCGGTTGAGCAACACCTGGCAGGGGAACGGGTGACCGTCTAGGCGCCTGTGAGTCCATTCGAAGGAATGGGACCCTTCGCGCATGGTCCTCTTGATCTTTTCCCGGATTTTTTCGCTTGAATCGCGGCCGTCAGGTTGTTTCTGCGGCGAGAGATCCCGAACACCCAGCACCAGGAACGCCTCCTGCGTTTTGACGCCGAAAAGGGCCAGAGCAGCGGGGTTGGCGGAGGTAAAGCGCCAGCCCGGAGGCGCCAGGGTCAGCATCGCATCTCCGGACTGGTCGAATATGACACGATGGCGCGCCTCGCTGTCCTTCAGCGCCTGTTCCGTTCGCTTGCGCTCGGTGATGTCCTGCCACATCACCTGCACCGCTTCGATCTGGCCGCCAGCGTCGTGGATAGGTGAAAGCGTTTCCAGTCCCCAGCGCTGGCTGCCGTCCCGGCAACACACCCGTGATTCCCGGCGTTCGCTCGGGCCGCCGGTCGCAACGCGCTGGAACGCCTCTTCACCGCCGGCACGATCGTCCGGGTGAGCTATCCACTCGCCACTAGTCGCATCCGCGAAGAATGTGTCGGGATCGTACCCCCACACTGTTTCCGCCTGCGGGCTGACATACAGATAGCGGCCGTCCGGGGCCCGGTGCATCACGACCGTATCCGGCGGGCTTTCCACCAGCGCGCGATAACGCACCGCGCTTCTCAGCGCCGTCAGCCGCGCCAGTGCGGCCGACAGGGTGTGCGCCAGCTCCGCCAACGCGGCGATTTCCTCCGCGTCAAAAGCGTCGGGTTGCAGGCTGTTGAGTGCCAGCGTACCCTGGGCGAACGGCACATCGAGCACGGAATGGACCGGTGCGGCTTTGCCCAGTCCCGTGGCTTCACCGTACGGGTCGTCGCGCAGGACATCGGGTCGGTAGATCGGTCGCTGTTCGCGCCAGCAGGTTTCCACTGCCCGTCCGTGCCGCGGTCTCTCCGGGAGTTCGATCACCCCGGTTTCGGCCAACGCGTACGTCATCCAGGCGCCTCTATCCGCTTGCCACACCTGCAGCGAGCAGTTCCGTACCTGCGGATGAAGCTCCTTCAGCTCATGGAACAGGGTATCGAGGGCCTCCGGAACATCCGCGTTGCGTTGCACCTGGCGGAACGCTAGACGTAGGCGCTCCCGGCAGGCCTGCTGCCGCTTCTGCCGGAGCTCCCCGGTCAGATCCGCCCATAGAAGCAGGGAGCCGATTCTGCGGCCGGACGCATCGTGGAACGGGCGGCCCTCGATCTGCCAGGTGCGCTTTTTACCGGTGCTGTCGGGGAAGTCCCAACAGCAAGACTGCGGCGTCTCGTTCGCCGCCAGCGTCCTGACGAAGTCGATCATCCGGTGTCTCCCCTGTGGCACTGTCGCAAAGGCCTCGATAGGGTGACCGATCCGATCTTCCTTGCGAATTACCTTGCCTGCCTTGCCGGCCATTTCCAGGAAGGCGTTATTTACGTCCATGATGATCCCGGCGTTGTCGATCAACGTCACCGGTTGGGGCAGCGGTTCGATGAGCATCGGAGCGTTGTTCATCGGATTGATCCTGTGCGGGTCGTAGCGCGCGTAACGCCGGTGCGTTTACGTTGTGGGTGCTGATCCTTGTGACCGTCTCCGCCTGGCGCCCGGGTCACATCATTCCAGTGTCAAAGCCCTGACGGCCGCTTCATCGAGCTCGGTGCCCAGGCCGGGGTTTTCATTCAACGTGATATGACCGTTCTCCAGTACCAGCGGCTCCTTGAGCAGGCCATTGCCAAACGGGCCCTGAGCAAATCCGCTGGGATATTCGCCTATATAGCAGTTGGGCGTTACCGCGCCCACATGCAGACCGGCCAATAGATGAATGGCCGTGCTGGTGCTGGCATGCGGCGCCCAGGACACGCCGAAAACGTCAGCCAGACGGGCTATGCGCAGGGTCTCGCTGATTCCTCCGGCGCGACATACGTCCGGTAGCAGCAGATCGCATTCCCTGTTGAGCAGACGGTCGCGGACGACATAGCGGTTGCAGTCCGTTTCGCCCAACGCAATGCGGACCGGTGTCGATTCGGTGAGTATTCGGTACCCCGTATGGTTTTCAGGCAGAAGGGCGTCTTCTAGCCACTCGACATTGCCCAAAGCCTCCAGGCAACGGACAAAGCGCAAGGCTTCTTTGAGATCCATGCCGCCGTGCGCGTCCACGAGCAATTTGCCCTGATCGCCCACGGCCTGGGACATCTGGCGTACCAGGTCCATCTGCTCGTCGATGGAGCCCCGGCCGCAAGAGGTTTTGATGACGGTAAAACCCTCGTTTTGAACCTGGCGGATCCCGTTCCGTCGCGCCTCCATGTCGCGGCCCGGAGTACCCGACGAATAGACGGGCAGCCGCCGGCGACAGGCGCCCCCCAGTAACCGCCAGACGGGTTCCTGATAATACTTGCCCAGCACATCCCACAGCGCAATGTCGACACCGGCAATGGCTTCCAGGGTGAATCCCTGGGTGTGCGAGCGCAAGCGCATGGTGGAAAACATGCGTTCCCACAAGACCTGGATGGCGCGCGGATCCGAGCCGATGAGCACTGGCGCCAGCAAGTCCTCGACGATGGTTTTGACCACCCGCGGCGCGACCGGCGCATGCGCCTCGCCCACACCTTCCAGGCCGGAGTCCGTCTGTACCCGGACCAGGGCGGTTGACCGTCCGGCGGGATACACACAGAGGTGGCGCGTATCGGCGCGTCCGCGAAAAGTCTGAACGACGGGGAGGCCATCTTGGGGGAATCTCAACCCCGCGGTATCCTCATAACGCGTTGCCTCCTGATGCTGCTGTGTGGAAAGTACCTGGCAGATTACCGCGCTGATCTTCATGGCTCGACCCTGGCTTGTTTCGGCGTTTTCAATGATATATCACACGAGGATGCTTCTCTACGATACAACTCTCAGACAACTCTCAGACAACCAGCTGCATCGAGCCGCAGCCGTGCTCCAGACAAGGGTCGATGACGTAACAATAGTTGGAGTAGCTACGCTGCACCAGGGAGATACACTGGATTCTGTGGCGATCACGCTGGCCGGGAAGAGCGGAGTCATCCTCACCTCGACAGACACCATTTCAGGAGTTTCACGGTGCGATATGCTTCGAGCAGCAAGACAACCCGGGTGAACGTGAACGGATCTCCATATACCCGGCGCAACAAGCTTCTCTGTCGCTCCATACTCATACTGGTGCTGGTGTTGCCAGGCTATCGAGCATGGTTGAGTGCGCAGGAAGAATACGATATCCCAACCCGTCTCGGGTCGCCATCCTTCACTGTCCAGCCAAAATATAGCTCCACCGGTATCGCTCTGGAACTGCACCATGAGTTGCCCGATGCGATTATCCACTATACCACAGATGGCTCGGTACCGGATGAATCCTCAATGGTGTACTCCGAACCGCTGCAATTGACCTATCGAGGCGCCGCGCCCAATCGATTCGCCATGATCCGGCCCACTCCTGTCGAGGGCGATTCCGCCGGTTACGGCTGGATTGCTCCTTCATATCCACTGGACAAAGGTCACATAATCCGGGCTATCGCGGCACTACCCGGATATGCTCCTTCCCCGGTGGCGTCCGGGACCTGGTTTCCCGGCACAGCGGAACACGACCTGCCTGTGCTGTCGATCATGGCTTCGCCCAAGGAGTTGTTCGGGAGTGACCGGGGCCTTTATGTTCCGGGAGCGCTATACGACAGCCTGGGATTCGGCCCCGACCTGTGGGGGCGCCCGCATGCCAACCATTTCCAGCGCGGCCGGGACTGGGAACGGGAAGTCTCCATCGAATGGTGCGAGGAGGGGCGTGGCCTCTTCCAGCATCATATCGGCGTACGCATCCATGGCGGTGGCTCACGCGCCTTGCCCCTGAAATCGCTGCGGCTGTACGCAAGAAGCGATTACGGTCGGAACCGCTTTCGGCATCTGATCTTTCCGGATCGACCTTACAGTGTCTATAACCGGCTCATTCTGCGCAATTCGGGTCAGGATTTCTACAATCGCGCCACCATGTTGCGCGATGCTTTCATGCAACGGCTGATATCGGGACTGAACGTGCAGACCCAGGCCTATCGTCCGGTAGTAATCTATTTGAACGGGGAGTACTGGGGCATTCACAATCTGCGCGAGCGTTATGACAAGCATTTTTTTGAACGCGTGTACGAAGTGCCCGGAGAACACCTCGATTATCTCGAAAGACGGCACGTGGTCAAAGAAGGGACCGATGATCACTATGTGGAGATGCTGGCCTATACCGACCAACATGGTCTATCTGAACCTGAGCATATGGCGCACCTGGCCGGGATGATGGATCTGGAAAACTACACCGACTACCTCATTTCAAATATTTTCCTGAGAAACCGTGACTGGCCCGGAAACAACATAGAATACTGGCGGTACAGCGGTCCCCCCAATCCCCATATCGCCGAGCAGGATGGGCGTTGGCGATGGGTTGTTTTCGATCTCGATTACGGCTTTGCTCTGAGTGGTGGGCACGGCAGCTGGAAGTTCGACATGATCTCGTTTGTCACGGACCCGAAGGGACCCACCTATGCCAATCGACTGTGGGCGACGTTTCTGATTCGATCCTTACTTGAGAGCGACCAGTGGCGGGAGCAGTTCGTGCTCCGTTTCAGCGATTTGCTCAATACAACATTCCTGCCGATGAACACGATGGCGCTGATCGATACGATGGCCGGGGTCATTCGTCCTGAAATGGACCGCCACATTGCCCGGTGGTCCTATCCGCCCTCATTGGACGTATGGGAGCAAAACATCGAGCTGATGAAGGAATTTGCCCGGAAACGGCCAGGCTACCAGATCGAGCATCTGCGCAGGCATTTTGATCTGCAGCCGCCCCAATGGGTCGAAATCGGCATACCTCGGGTGGGAACCGGTAGCGTTCGAATCAACAGTCTGGACATCTTCCCTCATCCGGATGGCCATTCCGTCAATACCGGAAACCAGGAACACAGACATTATTTCACCGAAAACCATTGTCGTTCTGTCTGGCGGGGGCGCTATTTCCCGGATATTCCACTGCATCTGCAGGCATTTCCTGCGGCTGGTTACCAGTTTAGTCACTGGGACATCAACGGGGAGAATATTTACGCTGTGCAGACCGAGTTTCAACTATCCGGAGACACCATCATCCACCCCCACTTTGAACCCGTAGACGATTCCACGGAGGCGCTGCCTGAAGCCTTTGTCCTGCATGATTCCTCTGCGTACGCTTTTGATGAGTAGAAGATAGATGAGCCGGCAGGTGAGTTTCCGCCCCATATCGCCTTTGGCTATATGGATGAAGTGGAACCGTCCTTGAGCGCAAGTATCGCAGGATATACCCAGGGCGCCTACGACCTGGTCAGTCGTACTCGCGTAAATGCCCTGAGTGACAACGGATTTTCTTTCATCAACACGAGTAATCTGGATGGTAATCCCGGATATCCGGGAAGACGGTTAGGGGGTGCTCTACTGGCCATCAACACCAGGAATGTGGACCGGGTGAGGGTTGCGTGGACGGCTGGGACGGTGGTGCCGAATTCGCGGGAATATGCGCTTCGATTGCAGTACAGAATCGGCAATCAAGCTCCGTTTACCGATGTCACGGGTCCGGATGGAGCCCAGGTCGAGGATGTTCGCAACGATATGATTGGCCATCAGATGAACATTCGTCCGGTTGATCTGCCCAGCCATGTTGCCGGGCATGTCCATGTCGAGCTGTTGTGGCGCTACTATCATACAGGTGTGCGTCACAATGAAGCGAGCGGGGCCCGATCTCAGCTGAACATAGCCTCCATCCAGGTCGACGGATACAGGCAACAGGGAGAGGGTAACGGCAACGATGGCGCATCCTGCTGTTGTCAAAAAGCGACACCGGCGAGCTATCGATTAGGTCAGAACTACCCGAATCCCTTCAATACCAGGACGCACATTCCTTTCGATGTACCGGAGGAGTCACAGGTCAGCATCGCGATATACGATATTCTGGGCCAGGAGGTCACGGAAGTTGTCGATGCCGGATTTACCGCCGGTAGGCATTCGATCACTTTTGATGCGGATGCCCTGGCAAGTGGAGTCTATCTGTACCGGATGGTTACCTGCAGCTATGACAAGGCCCGAAAGATGCTCCTGCTCAGATCGTATCAAATGGCCAATGTGCGGTCCCGGCGTTTGGCGCCCTGCCCGGCGCCGTCATCGCGCTAGGAGAGGATGGAGGATGTTTTCTGCAGGGGCGGAGGCGTCGAAGAGTACCGAACGCGCCACGGGACGCCGCGGGACACCGGCAGATCGATCCTCGTTGTGCCCGTGGGCCATATACCCGCAAATAACCAATGCTGAAAGGAAACCCATGAATGCCGGCAGTATGAAGGCCGAGATCCGCGACGGCCAATTCCAGCGTCAGGAGGACGCTTTCCGAACCTGGGTGACGCGCGACGGATCATCGGGGTACAAGGCCGAAGCAGGCCGCTATCACCTCTACGTTTCACTGGCCTGTCCGTGGGCGCATCGCACGGTCATCGCCCGCCGGCTGAAGGGCCTGGAGAAGGTCATCGGCATGACCGTGGTCGATCCGGTGCGCGACGAGCGCGGCTGGGCCTTTGGCGACGGACCGGGGCACCCCCGGGATCCGGTGAACGATTTTCGCTTTCTCAGCGAAGCCTATCTGGCCACCGATCCCCATTACGACGCCCGGGTGACCGTGCCGGTGCTGTGGGACATCGAGACCGGGCGCATCGTCAACAACAATGAAGACGACCTCCTGCACATCTTCAACCGTGAGTTCGCCGACTGCGCCGCCAGCGACCTGGATCTGTTTCCGCAGGCGCTGCGAGCCGAGATCGACAGGCTGGACGAGCTGATCTACCCCACGATCAATGACGGAGTATACCGCGCCGGCTTTGCCACCACCCAGACCGCCTATGAGCAGGCGGCCCGCATACTCTTCGCCACGCTTGATCAACTGGAGGAACGCCTGACCTCCCGGCGCTACCTGACCGGCGGCCAGATCACCGCGGCCGATTGGAAGCTGTTTCCCACCCTGATCCGCTTCGACCCGGTCTACCACGTCCACTTCAAATGTAACCTGCGGCGCCTGGTGGACTATCCCAACCTGTGGGGCTATTTGCGCGACCTGTACCAGCAGGAGGGAATCGCCGCTACCGTGGACTTCGACCACATCAAGCGCCATTACTACATGACTCACGAGGAGATCAACCCGACACGCATCGTCCCCATCGGTCCGCACCTGGACCTGACGACCCCCCACGGCCGCGATCTGCGGTAAGATTCACCGGGACCCGATCGCTGTTGGATCAGCACTGCTAAAGCGGGATTACCGCAAGCTGCCGCTCCTGCAAGGGTCTTTCCCTGGATGAAAATAGTACACCAATCCACTTGACAAACTTATGAATAGCGGTATTTTCCCAGTAAGAATCCACGCAATCCAGGCATGAGGACCATGAAAGTATCGACCAGGGGCAGATACGGGCTGCGGTTGATGGTGAGTCTGGCCCGGCATTATGGTGAAGGACCCGTGCCCGTGCACACGCTGGTGCGGGAACAGGATATTTCGGAAAACTACATTCATATTCTCATGGGTGGACTGAAGACGGCCGGGTTGGTGCGTTCCACTCGCGGTCCGAACGGTGGCTACGAACTGAACCGCAAGCCGGAGACTGTTACGGCACTCGACGTGGTCCTGGTCATGGAAGGCCAGACCGCGCCGGCAGAGTGCGTGGTCGCGTCAGGCACCTGCGAGCGTGTTGCGGACTGCTCCGCACGAAGCGTGTGGTGTAAGGTGGCCGACGCCGTCAACGGCGTGTTGGTAAACCTATCCCTGGCAGACCTGTCGAAGGATGCACGGCGGGTCAACGAGAGGCCGGATTACTGCATCTGAACGACCAAACGAAAGAGGCAGAGACTGCTCATGTGTGCCCAATCAGCAACCATACCATCGACCCAGGCCCTTCATGATGCCGAGGAAGATACCTATCGACGCCTGCTGGAGGCCCTGACCCAATTCGGCAGTGTGCTGGTGGCCTACTCCGGCGGGGTAGACAGCAGTCTGCTGCTGGCGGCCGCACACGACGCATTGGGAGACAAAGTGCTGGCCGTAACCGCCACTTCGCCGACGTATCCGGGGCATGAGCGGCAAGCCGCGATCGCGCTGGCCCAGGACCTGGGGGTGCGTCATCTGCTCATCGAATCTCACGAGCTGGACGACCCCACCTTCCAGGCCAACCCGGCGGATCGCTGCTATTACTGCAAACGTCATCTGTTCGTGGAGTTGAGGGCGATTGCGGCGCGCGAGTCGCTGGCCGTGGTCGTGGACGGCGCCAATGACGATGACCGGGCGGACTTTCGTCCCGGACGAATAGCCGGCCGTGAGCAAGAGGTGCGTTCGCCGTTGATGGAACTGGGAATCGGCAAGGACGCCATCCGCCAGATGGCGCGGCAGCGCGGCTTGCCGAACTGGGATCAGCCGGCGTGCGCCTGCCTGGCCTCGCGGATTCCATATGGCCAGGCCATCACCCCGGAAAGGCTGAACCGCGTAGGCGCGGCCGAAGCTGCCGTTCGCGCGCTGGGTTTCCGGGTCTTGCGTGTGCGCGATCATGGCGACATCGCGCGTATCGAGATCGGGCGGGACGAACTTACGTGTATCGGCGACGAGTCGCTGCGTGATCGCATCGTCGCGGCCTGTGTGGAGCAGGGCTATACCTTCGTCTGCCTGGATCTGATGGGGTACCGTACCGGCGCCATGAACGAGGCACTGCCGCTCGAGCAGATCGAGAGTTTCCGGGAGGTGAAGCCGTGAACCGAACCGTGTACATGGATCACAGCGCCACCACGGCGGTGCGCGCGGAAGCCGTGGAAGCGATGCTACCCTGGTTCGGGGAAGAGTACGGTAACGCCTCCAGCGTGCACGGCTTTGGCCGGCGCGCCCACGAGGCGCTGGAGCGGGCGCGCGCGACCATCGCTTCCCGCCTGGGCGCCCGGCCGGCGGAGATCGTCTTCACCAGCGGCGGTACCGAAAGCGACAATCTGGCCATCCAGGGGATCGCTGCCGCCGCCGGCAAGGGGCACATCGTCACCAGTGCCATCGAGCATCCGGCCGTGCTCACCACGTGTTCGGTGCTGGAGAAGCGTGGTTTCGACGTCACTCGCCTGCCCGTGGACGACACCGGCCTGGTTCGCCCCGCCGACCTCGAACAGGCTTTGCGTCCGGACACCATACTGGTCAGCATCATGGCGGCCAACAGCGAGGTGGGCACCATCCAGCCCGTCGCCGAACTGGCGGCCCTGGCGGACGCCGCGGGTGTGCCCTTCCACACCGATGCCGTCCAGGCCGTCGGCAAAATACCGGTGGACGTGGATGAGTGGGGCGTCGACCTGCTGTCGCTGTCGGCGCACAAATTTTACGGTCCCAAAGGGGTCGGCGCGTTGTACGTGCGCGCGGGAACCCGCCTGCGGGCGCTCCAGCACGGCGGTCATCACGAACAGAAACGCCGCGCCGGTACGGAGAATGTTCCCGGGGCCGTGGGTATGGCCACTGCGCTCGATCTGATCTGTGCCGAGATGCCTGCCGAGGCCACCCGTCTGCGCCATCTGCGCGACCGGCTCCAGCAAGGACTGCTGGACAACGTCGACCACAGCTCCCTGAATGGCCACCCCACGCAGCGGCTGCCGCACTTGCTGAACCTGACCTGCGAGAATGCCGAAGGTGAGAGCATACTGCTGAGTCTGGACGCCTGCGGCATCGCCGTCAGCACCGGATCGGCCTGTTCGAGCGGCTCGTTGGAGCCTTCGCACGTGTTGCTGGCCATGGGTATTCCGGCGGAGATGGCGCATGGCAGCGTGCGCTTCAGCCTCGGCCGCGCCAATACCGCGGAGGATGTGGAATACGTCATCCAGAAGTTGCCGCCCATCGTCGAACGCCTGCGGAGCATGTCGCCACTGACCATCACCTCGTGAGCGTCGCCCGGCCGGCACGGGCCACGATGACGGGGGAGGTTATACCGTGGAGCGCCGCCAGAGCAGAGCGGCCGGTGAGCAGCGGCGTAAGGCGTCGCACCGCGGCACAGAAGAGAGTCCACACGCCGCACGGAGCGGCGGCCATGAGTTCCTCATCAAGAGTGTACGAGAGTCATGAAGACCAGCTTGACTGACCGGATAGAAGCGCTCAAGCGCACCCACAACGCGGTGATACTCGCGCATAACTACCAGGTGGACGAGGTGCAGGACCTGGCCGACTACACCGGCGACTCACTGGAACTGGCCCGGCAAGCCGCGCGCACAGATGCCGACGTCATCGTCTTCTGCGGGGTCTATTTCATGGCTGAAACGGCCTACATCCTCAACCCCGGCAAGACCGTGCTGCTGCCCGACCGCAGTGCCGGTTGCCCCATGGCCCGCATGATCGACGCCGGCACCGTCGAAAACCTGCGTCGCGAACACCCGGACGCTGCCGTCGTCTGCTACGTCAACAGTACGGCCGCGGTCAAGGCGGCCAGTGATTATTGCTGCACCTCGTCCAACGCCGTGCAGATTGTCGAATCCATCGATCCGCACCGCCCGGTCATCTTCGTACCAGACCGGCATCTGGGACGCTGGGTGGCCGAGCAGACCGGCCGCCGTATCATCACGCATAGAGGCTTCTGTCCCACCCACATGCGTATCACGCCCGAGGTCCTCGCCAGCCTGCGCGCGCAGCATCCCGACGCCGAGATCATGGTTCACCCGGAATGCTCCCAGGACACCGTCGCCCTGGCCGACGTGGTCACCAGCACCAGCGGTATGCTGCGCCACGCACGCACCAGCACCGCCTCGACGATCATCGTCGGCACCGAGCTTGGCCTGCTCCATCGTCTGCGACGCGAGAGTCCGGACAAAACCTTCGTGCCGGCCACCAGCGCCGCGGTGTGTCCGAATATGAAGAAGACCACGCTGGAAAAGGTGCTCTGGAGTCTGGAAGAGATGCAGTCCCGTGTCGTCGTGCCCGAGCCTGTTTGCGGCAAGGCGCGGCGGGCGCTGGACCGGATGCTGGAGGTCGCTGGTGCGGGAGAGCGCCCGGCTCAGGCGCACAGCATGGCGCCCTGAGGTATTGAATACTCCCGGCAGTTCACCATTTGGAAGTGATGAGGAATCTTCATGTATACCGACAAGGTGATGGAGCATTTCACGAACCCGCGCAATCTGGGTGATGTTGACAATCCGGATGGCATCGGTCAAGTGGGCAATCCCACTTGCGGTGATATCATGCGCATAAGCATCAAAGTAGAGGACGGACGCATCGCGGATGTCAAGTTCAGGACGTTGGGCTGCGCTGCCGCCATCGCCACCAGCAGCATCACCACGGAGATGGCAGTGGGCAGGACACTCGACGAAGCCCTGCACTTGACCCGTGCCCAGGTTGCCGCGGAACTCGGCGGCCTTCCTCCCAGCAAGATGCATTGCAGCAACCTTGCCGCCGCCGGACTGCATGCCGCCATCAAGGATTATGTGGAGAAGAACGGCCTGAATCTGGACCTGTCCGGCATGGAAACCGAAGAAGATGCCCACGGAAACGGGGAGGCGCCCGAAGGGTGAGCACAGATCGTCAGGACGCCGCGCCAAAAACATTACCAACGATCTGAGGATGGTATGGTGTTCCGCGACATTCTCGAGCTCATCGGGCACACGCCCATGATAGAGGTCAAGAGCTTCGATCTGGGGGTGAGCCGCCTTTTTTTGAAACTTGAAAACATGAATCCTACGGGTTCGATCAAGGACAGGATTGGTTTGTCCATGATCGAAGCCGCCGAGAACCAGGGAAAGCTCCAAAAAGGCTGTACCTTGATCGAGGCTACCGCGGGCAATACCGGCATGGGCCTGGCCCTGGTCGCTGCCCGAAAAGGATATCGCCTGCTGCTGGTCATCCCTGATAAAATGAGCCAGGAAAAGGTCTCCTGCCTGAAGGCCATGGGCGCGGAAATAATCATGACGCGTTCTGATGTCGAGAAAGGACATCCGGAGTATTACCAGGACTATGCCTTGCGTCTTTCCCGGGAGATCCCGGGAGCGTTCTATATCGATCAGTTCAACAATCCGGCCAATCCCCTGGCCCATGAAACCGGAACAGCGCCGGAGATCTGGGAGCAGATGGGAGGGCAGATCGATGCAATTTCCGTTGGCGTCGGATCGGCTGGTACGATCCGCGGGTTGACGGATTTCTTCAAAAGAACCCACCCGGAGATCGAGTTCATTCTGGCGGATCCCGCGGGATCGATCCTGGCTGACTTTGTCAATTTAGGCTCATTCGCTAGCGCCGGAAGTTGGCGCGTGGAGGGCATAGGAGAAGATTTCGTGCCTTCCCAGGCGGATTTCTCCCTGGTGAAAAAGGCGTATTCCATTACGGACACAGAAGCGTTTCTGATCGTGAGGGATCTGTTGCGGGACGAAGGTATCCTTGCCGGTTCTTCTACGGGTGTACTTGTCGCCGCGGCAATCCGATACGCCAGAGAACAGGAGGAACCCAGGAATATCGTTACGTTCGTCTGTGACAGCGGCAACAAGTACCTTTCCAAGGTCTTCAACGATCATTGGATGTTCGAACAGGGGTTGCTGGATCGCGAAGAGACCGGCGATCTGCGGGATTTGATCGCGCGCAAGCACAGCTCTCGTGATGTGATTACGATCAGCCCTGATGATACCCTCGCAGTCGCCTATTCACGTATGAAAATGTACGATATCTCCCAGCTCCCGGTTTATGACAAGGAAACGGTCAGGGGGATCATCGACGAATCGGATATTCTGTTAGCGCTGGAAGGTCTGGATTCGGGCCGGTTCGATGATCGGGTTGCCGATCATATGAGCACTGATCTCGATGTTCTGGACCCGAGCGACAGTCTGGAATCCCTCGTCGCGGTGCTGAAGAAGGGATACACGGCGATCGTGATGGACGGAGCGCAATTCTACGGGATTGTCACCAGGATCGATGTATTCAACTATCTGAAACGCAAACGCGATGCCTGAACAACGATCCATGGACATGGGAAGGGATTCGACCACAGGAGCGGAGCATGAGGTTTGAGACGCGAGCCATTCATGACGGGCAGAAACCGGATCCGTTGACCGGCGCCGTGACCGTACCGGTCTATCAGACATCGACATTTCAGCAGGAGTCGATCGGCCAACACAAAGGCTATGAATACTCCCGTACCGGCAATCCGACCCGCCATGCGCTGGAGGAAGCGATCGCCTCATTGGAAGGAGGCGCCTACGGACTCGCTTTTGCCTCGGGTCTGGCCGCCACGACCGCGGTCTTGAGTATGCTCAGGACGGGGGATCACGTGGTGGCCGGTGATGATTTGTACGGGGGCACGTACCGGCTGCTGGAGCAGGTTTTTTGCAGGTGGGGGCTCACGACCACCTATGTGCCGGTCGATGATCCGCACGCCTACGAACAGGCCATGACCGGAAATACACGTATGATCTGGATCGAAACCCCCAGCAATCCCTTGTTGAAACTGGTCGATATCCGCGCCGTCGCTGAAATCGCCCACAAAAACAATGTTTATCTTGCGGTCGACAACACCTTTGCCAGCCCGTTCGTTCAGCAGCCGCTTGCGTTGGGCGCGGACATCGTGGTGCACAGTACGACAAAGTATATAGGTGGTCACAGCGATCTGGTGGGAGGGGTGGTCGTGGTCGACGATCCGGCCATATTCGAGGCGGTCAAGTTTCATCAGAATGCGGCGGGTGCGGTGCCGGGCCCATGGGACGCCTGGCTGACGCTGCGGGGACTCAAGACCCTGGCTGTCCGGATGGACCGGCATCAGGAGAACGCGGTGTTTCTGGCCAAATATCTGGACGGGCATCCAAAAGTTGAACAGGTTTATTATCCGGGGTTGCCCGGACACGCCCAGCATGCACTCGCGAAAAAGCAGATGAGCGGATTCGGCGGCATGATCAGCATGCAGTTAAAGGGCGGTTATGCGGCGGTTGAAGCCTTTGTGGCGCATTTGACGCTGTTCACACTGGCGGAAAGTCTGGGAGGTGTGGAATCGCTGGTCAATTACCCGGCGACAATGACGCACGCGGCCATCCCCTCGGAAGAGCGCATACGGCGCGGTATTACGGATTCGCTTGTGCGTCTTTCTGTGGGACTCGAGAACAAACTGGATCTGAAGGCCGATATCGCCGAGGCCCTCTCCCGTGTGTGACCGAGGTCTGCGGACCCGAACGGCGCGAGTTGGTCCGCAGCGGTTCCCGGAGGCAGTGGTGGGCCGTATCGCCCTGCTTCACGCCATGCGCGCTGTCTTCCGGTAGATCTGCCGGCGCAGATTCAGGGCGGTAGGTTGTATCGTCCCTCTTCACGCCATGCACGTGTAGCATGCACATGCAGCACGTGTAGATGTCCAGCGTGTACCGAAGATGGGCCTGACCCTACTCCCCAGGCATGGTTCAGCGCAAGAGCGTACGCAGGTAGGCGGCGGCAAGGCGTACCTGCTCAACGCGGTCCTCGGCGTCGCCTTCGTACACGATGGAGACGCAGCCGTTGTAGCCCACAGCCTTCACCATGGCGGCAATGCGGTCGTAATCGAGCCACTCTTCGCGACCCGAAGCGATGCGGTAGAACTTGGTGCGCAGATAGGCGGCGTACGGCAAGGTCTGCTCGATGAAGGCGTAGAAATCGATGTCGGGATCGGTTTCTCCCTTGGGAGCCGAACCCGGGGAGCCGTACCACTGTCCGGTGTCGACGATGAAGTGGAAGTTGGGCCGGTCCGTGTCACGGCGGATGCGCAGCATGTCCTCGCCCGTGGCCGGGTGGTTCTGCAGTCCTACGGCGATGCCGCTGGCGGCGGCGTAGTCGGCCACCTCCTGGTAACAGGCGATCATGGCGGGCCACAGCTCTTCCCCGTCACCGTGGGTCCGGGGCATGCGGCCGCAAAACAGACGGATGATGGGAGAGCCCAGGAAAGCGGCCAGTTTCGCGGCTTCGCGGCAGGTGGCCAACTGCGCCTGACGTTCGGCGGCGGTGCCGTGGAACAGGCCGCTGACGCCGATGTAGCCGATGGGCAGGCCGCAGCGCAGGCACAGATCCTTGATGCGGGCCAGGTCGTCGCGCTGCAGCGCGTTGAACGCGCTCTGATGGAAGTCGACCACGTCCAGGTTGAGATCCCGGCAGGTGCGGATGAAGTCTTCCACTGGAAGGTGGCGGAGGCTGAGGAAGTTGCAGCCGATCTTGATCATGGGGGTTCCTGTTCCTTGTGTGACCGGTGTCCTGTCCGGAACCTGCGTTATATCCGGACGCCGATGCATTACGGTCCACAGCGTTGCACGCAGGTGCCGTATCCGTTGATGCGTCGCCCTCGCGTCACTAGCGCGCCTGGCGGGCCGGGCGCTGAACGCTCCCGGCGCTGCCGCTCCCGGCGCTCACGCTTGTGTGCCGGACAGGACACCGGATGTCCTGTGACCTTGGATGCCAGTTCAAAGGTAAGGATCGGAGCACTTGCGGTCACACCATGGATGCCGATCGCGGGCCGGATCCTCACCGCTATGCGCGTGGTTGGAACACGTTGAACGGGTGAATCGCCTTCGGGAGAAGTCCCGCTGCGCGTTCGAGACGCCGCCGTCAGCCAGTCCGGCGTCCGCGCCTTGATCGAATTCGCCCAATTCGCCACATTGAGAGCTGGATCCGCAGGCGCGGTGCAACCGGCGGCGACGCTGAGGGTACTGCACGGAGGTGCGCGCGGGCATGCGGCGGAGTATACGGCCAGCTAGTCGATGTGCCTGGTGCCGGGCCGCAGATCGTAGCCGTACGGCCCTTGTTGTGTCGCACCGGTCACCACATCAGTCACCCCACAATCACCCCACAAACATCGCACGATCATCTCGCACAATCAGCGCACAGTCACCGCATCAGGCGTACTAACCAGGGAGCAGACCATGACCACGATGACCCGGCGCGAACGTATGCAGGCTGTGGTCGCCCATCGGCGGCCGGACCGGACCCCGGCGGTGCTGGCCGCTCGCCCGGAAGTGGACCGGGCGCTGATGCGGTACTATGGCGTAGACTCCATGAAGGATGTCCATCGGATCCTGGGCACGGACGGTTGGGCCGGTGCGGGGGTGGGCATCGACTGGGGTGATTGGCTGGAGCGCGCCACCGGCAAGTTGGAAGGCGACTTTCCCTACGCCGGGCGCCAAGTCATCCTGCACGATGATGATCTGTTCGAAGACGAATGGGGCGTGATTCGGCGCGTCGGGCGCGATCGTAAATACGTGGAATGGGTCTCCGGGCCGCTGGTGGACGCGGACGATCCGGATGCGTGCTACATCCCCGCGCCGGAGCAACTGGCGGACGACCCGGAGTTGCCGCGCCGGATAGCCGCGCTCAAGGCCGCGGACCACTGGGTTTCCGCGGGTGTGGCCCAGCCGTACAAAACCGCCTGGGAACTGCGCGGCATGGAAAATCTGCTGGCCGACTATCTGCTGAATCCCGGCTTTGTCGACCGTCTGTTCGATCGCATCTGCGCGCTGTACGGCGAGATCCTGGCCCGCGCCACGGCAGCCGGCGTCGACCAGATCAACATCGGCGGGGATATCGCCATGCAGGATCGCGTCATCATGGGACCGGGCGCTTTCCGGCGCATCGACAAACCGCACCTGGCCGCCATGATCGCGCGCTGCAAGGCCATCAATCCGGACGTCCATGTGCACATCCACAGCGACGGCAACCTGTGGAGCATCATGGACGATCTGATCGAGATCGGCTTCGATATCATCGATCCCATCCAGCCCGAGTGCATGGAACCGGCCCAGGTCAAGCGCCAGTACGGCGACCGCATCGTGCTGCACGGATGCGGCAGTCTGCAACGCACCCTGCCCTTCGGCAGCGTGGATGAGGTGCGTCAGGAGGTCGTCGACCTGATCCGGACCTGCGGCTACGACGGCGGTCTGGTCCTGCGCGTCAGCAACGCCATCGGCTTTGACTGCCCGGTGGAGAACGTGGCCGCGTGGTTCGAGACAGCGCGTGATTATCGCCTGGAAGAGGCGCCCGACCGTTGAGCCTCGATCGCGCGGAATGGGCCCAATACTGCATCATGCGCGGGTGATGGGTGGCGCCGGAAAACACTAACAAGGAGGAGTTCATGACGGGTGTGGCGGAGAGTCAGTTGATTCTGCAGCGATACCTGGACGAAGAGGCCCTGACCTTGATCCTGGTGCGTCACGGTCACAAGGGCGGGCCGCCGGTGGAAGGCCTGCGCGGCCCGTCCCTGCTGCCGCAAGGCCATCGGCAGGCGCAGTGCCTGGCCAGGCGGTTCGCGTCGCTGCCTCTGGATCAGATCTACTGCTCGGACATGGCCCGGGCGTACCAGACCGCTGAACCGATTCATGCACTGCGTCCGGAAGTACCGTTCGAAGTCATGCCGGAGCTGCGCGAGGTTGCTGGACAACACCTGCCCGGCCGGCCGGTGGGGCGCACCAAGGAAGTGCGCCAGCGCATGGCGCAGGAACGCGATGCGGTCGGTCGCTTCATCCAACGATTACGCCATGACCATCGGCCCGGTCAGGTGGTGCTGGCGGTGGTTCATGGCAACCTGATTCGCCTGCTCGTGCCCACGTTGGCCGGTATTCCGCCGCGGCGGAGTGTGCCGATCAGCACGAACAACAGTTCGGTGACGTTGCTCAGTCTGGTCGAGGGCAAACCGCCGCGGATCCAGCTGGCCAATTGCACGCGCCATCTCGACGTGCAGGATGTGGACTGATCCCTGTCCGGGAGCTCAGAAATTCTTACCCTGGCCTTCGCCACCAAGCTGGAACAGCCGTCCCTCGCCGGGTGCCAGCGTCACCAGCTGGGCCCGCGGATTCACCGGCCATAGCTCGCGGGTGACGCCGTCCTTGGGATCCACCCAGTAGAGCTTCTCCTGGTCCACGTTGATCTTCAGGGTCAACCGGGCCCAGTCGCACGGGTTCGCGTTGCTGACCAGGATAAAGCGCTGGCCATCTTCGCGCCGGAAAAAACCCACCGTGGCAGGGTCGCCCTCTACCACGACACTCAGCGGTTCGCCGCCGCCGGGTAACGCCCGGGTGCCGCTCCACAAAGGGCCGTGGTGGTAGGTGCCGACGTTGGTCAGCTCGCGCAACACCGGTGCGAGGGTGTGAATCTCGCGGTTGATGCGCCGCGCCAGTTCCCACGTTTCCGTAGTGGAGCCGTCCGGGCGGACCATCGCCTGGTCGTGGGCGTAGGTGAAATACTGCAATCCCCTGGCGCCATAGGCCAGGTCGTTGAACAGCTGGAAACGCAGGTGGCCTTCTTCCGGGGCAGGATAGGCCCCGTGCCGTACCGCGCAGGTGAAGGCCCAGAACGGGATGCCGTGGTAGTTGGACAGGTTGCGGAGCAGATCCAGGGCCTCGAAGAAGTCCGGTTTGACCACGATCTTGCCACTGGGAAAGACGTGCGGCAAGGCGGCGTCCCGTTCGATCTCCGCGGCCGTTCCCACCTGCACGGGGTAATGGTCATAGCTGAGCATGGTCGGCTGGCACAGCCGGATGTACTCCCGCCAGAACCATTCCACCGTAGGCGCACCGAAGCCGCGGATGGGCGGGAAGTGGTTGATGTAGATCAGGTGATAGGTGTCCATATCGCGGATGAAGTCTGCCACTTCGGCCAGCCTGGGAAGCACGTGGAAGCGCGGCTCGTCGCGCAGGTGATAGCCGTACAGTCCCGGGTGGTCCTGGATCGCCTTGACCAGCTCGGTGATCCGGGTGCGCCGCTCAGCGGTCAGCTCGTAGTCATCACCGACGTGGTAGGCGGGATGCACCAGCAGTAGACGGATACCGGCTGCTGCGGCTATGTCCAGCGCCCGCTTCACGTCGTCCAGGCCACCACCGGCGTTGGAGTGGCTTACCGTGAATCCGGCTGTCGCCATGCCGGTCATCACGTCTTCGCGGATCATCTCGCCGCCGGGACCGGCCCAGCCAACGATGGGAAAGACGCCGTCCTGTAGTATGTGCTCTGCCATGGTATCAGTTGCCCTCCGGTGTGCATGAGGCAGCCTGGAACGGGTTCCATGTGGGGGCCGCCCCGCTTTTGTGGTTATGCCGGTTGCCCGCATGCAGCCGCGGCCGACGTGTGCCAGTGAGAGTCCGGCAGCGTTTGCGGCTTGGTAAGTTTTCCGGACGCATGCCTGGTCCGCGCCCAGCGACCGCCACGACCGGCGCTCGCCAGACGTTCATGGCGGGTGCGGACAGCCCTGACTGACGCTGCCGGAGCCGCCATCACGCTAAGTATGGTGTTTGCGGAACAACGGCGCCAGGCAGGCCATCGTCGGGCGCACATGGGTTCTATACCGGAGTAGGATGCGATGACGACACGATAAGCTGGTTGCCGGTCCACGCCCGCACGATTGCTGGCCGCAAGCTAGCCGGCAGCTGGTTGCAAGCTGGTCGCAGGCTGGCCGCGCGTGCGCCCCCGATACCCGATATGCGTTTGACACGGCCCCTTCCAACGGTGTACCGTAATCATTGCTCCTATCGCTGGAAGACGGGTCATGTCGGCCATCACCGCCACCGCAGAAGACCAGGTGGTGATCCCGGCGCCCATCCGTGAGTGCCTTCAGCGGTTTCCAGGCCGGAAGATGCAGCTCCTGGCTGTCACGAGTACGCGTCCAAAGGAACCCGGAGCGACAACCGCCGGCCTGTGCCATGCGCGAAGAGGACCGACACCGAGTTCGAAATACAAAAGAGACGGCATCGACGCACCCTGACGGCGCACCCTTGACGGCGCATACTGAAAGGCGCACCCTGACGGCGCTCTGCGTCGGTCCGGCGTCTCACGGAATGCTGCGCGGTCGCCCGTTGCCCGTTGACGATCGCCCGTTGCCCGGGAGGGTGTCCCGGCCCCGGGATGTGCTGTCCCGGACGGTGCGCTGCGGCATCTGCTGTCCGATCAGAAAGGAACGACCATGCGTCCTGTCGACGTACGCGTTGAACATCTGACCAATCCCCTGGGTATCGATGTAGCCCAGCCGCGGCTGAGCTGGCGCTACGAACGCGCCGACAAGACGCGCCGCGGACAGCGACAGTCGGCCTACCGGATACTGGTGGCCACCAGTCAGACCGGTCTGGACCAGGACACGGGTGACCTGTGGGACTCCGGTCGCCTAAAATCGGATGCATCCACCCATATCGCCTACGCCGGTCAGGCGCTGGAGTCACACCAGTGGTGTTACTGGAAGGTGATCGTCTGGGACGAGACGGGTACGCGGTATACCTCAGGCGAGTCCGCCTGGTGGCAGATGGGACTGCTGCATCCGGAAGACTGGCAGGCGGCCTGGATCGGTGCCGAACACGAGCCGACACGCTCCATCCAGGTTCTGGACGAAGCGCGCAACGAGCGCATCGAAGTCCAGCAGTCACCTCCCTGCCCTCTGTTGCGCCGCTGCTTCTGCACGCGCGGACCGGTTCGAAGTGCGGTAATGTACTCCACGGCCCTGGGCGAATACGAGGTTCGGCTCAACGGACAACGGGTCGGCGACCGCTATCTGACCCCTGAATGGACCGACTATGATCGCCGCGTCCTGTACCAGGCCTATGAGGTGACAGATCTGATCCAGCCGGGAGACAATGCGCTGGGTGCCCAGCTGGCGGATGGCTGGTACCTGGGCCTGCTGGGTCCCGGCGATCGACTGCGTCAGCGTTACTACGGCTCGGCGCGCCGGTTCCGCTGCCAGTTGCATCTGGAATACGCCGACGGCACCACGGACACGGTGGGTACGGACAGCGCCTGGAAGCTGTGCCCGGATGGCCCGATCCGCTGTTCCGACCACTTCCTGGGGGAGACGGTGGACTTCCGTCTGGAGCGTCCCGGTTGGGATTGCCCGGATTATGATGACTCGGATTGGCAGCCGGTGTATGTCGACGAGGCCATGGACGCTCCCGTGACGGCGCAGCGCCACGAACCGATCCAGATTTTCGCCACCCTCGAACCGGTGTCGGTGACCGAGCCGGAGCCGGGCGTCTTTATCTTCGACATGGGGCAGAATCTGGCCGGCTGGTGCGAGATCGAACTGGACGGTCCCGCCGGCACCGAAGTGCGTCTGCGACACGGTGAGATGCTGGAGCTGGACGGCACGCTCCATACCGAAAACCTGCGCCTGGCCACGCAGACGGATACGTACATTCTCGACGGCCGGGGATCGCGCACCGTCCATCCCCGTTTCACCTTCCATGGCTTTCAGTATGTGGAAGTAACGGGATTGCCGCAGGCACCGCCGGCGGAATGTTTGGTGGCACGCGCGTTCTCCAACAATCCCCCGGTGACCGGCAGCTTCAACTGCTCGAATCCGCCTCTCGAGCAGCTTTGGCGCAATATCCTGTGGACCCAACGCGGCAACATGCACGCCATTCCCACGGACTGTCCCCAGCGCAACGAGCGCATGGGCTGGACCGGCGACGCCCAGGTCTTCGCCCGGACCGCGCTGTTCAACATGGACATGGCCGCCTTCTTCGCCAAGTACACCACCGACATGCGCGATGCCCAGGGCGCCTCTGGCGCCTTCACGGACTTCGCTCCCCATCCGTTTCGCTCCGAACACGAATTCTCTTTCGGCCCGGGGTGGGCTGATGCCGGCATCATCGTACCCTGGCACACGTATGTGGCCAGCGGCGACATCCGGCTGCTGGCGGAGCATTACGATGCCATGCGGCGCTACGTCGACTGCATCCGGGCCCGCAATCCGGATGGTGTCTGGCGCGACTGGGGCAGCAACTACGGCGACTGGCTCAACGGCGACACGTTGATCGCCGAGGACTACCCGGCCACGGGCGCCAGCATACCCAAACCGGTCTTCGCCACGGCGTTTTTCGCCCTTTCCGCCAGCCTGCTGGCACGCATCGCCACGGTGCTGCGGCAGCCCGGCGATGCCGCCCGCTACACCGACCTGGCCGCGCAGGTGCGCGCCGCCTTCGTGCGCGAGTTCGTCGCCGCCGATGGCACCATCGAGGGCGATACGCAATCGACCTACGCCATCGCTCTGGGGTTCGATCTACTGCCGCCGTCGATGCAGCCTGCCGCCGTGGCCCGGCTGATCGACCGCATCGAGGCGTATGACCGGCGCCTGTCCACCGGGTTCATCAGCACCATCCACATGATCCGGGAGCTGTCGCGGCGGGGGCACAACGAGCTCGCCTGTGAGCTGGTGGAGAGCCATCGCTTCCCGTCCTGGCTGTACACTATCGACCAGGGCGCGACGACCGTCTGGGAGCGTTGGGATGGTTATGTGAAGGGACGCGGCTTCCAGAACAAGGGCATGAACAGCTTCAACCACTACTCCATCGGAGCGGTGGGAGAATGGCTGTACACGGTAGTGCTGGGCCTGGAATTCGACCCCGCGGCCCCCGGCATGAAGCACGCCATCATCCGGCCTCGGCCCGGCGGCAGCCTGACCTGGGCCCGGGGGAGCTACCGGTCGCAACACGGGCTGTTTGCCGTGGCCTGGACGCGCCAGGCGGGGTCCTTTACCCTGGATGTGGACGTGCCTCCGAACACCAGCGCCACCGTCAGCGTGCCCACCACCGAGCCCGATGCGGTACGCGAAGGCGGTGAAGGGCTGTGCGATCGCCGTGGTATCGAATCGGTGATGGCCGACGCTCATGGGGTCACCGTGGACGTCCTCTCCGGGAGCTACCGGTTTAGCGCACCGTCAACGTCGTGAAACCGGTTGCCTGTAGATTCCCTGTTGGTCATGTCGATCCATCGACCGGTGTGCCAAACCGAAAACCACAAGAAGGATCTGGATATGTCAGGAAATTTCAACGCTGCGTCCGGGAGCGGCCACCGGGCCGGCCAGGACGCTTGTCGTGAACCAGTGCACTCAACCCGCGCGCCGGCCATGGATGCCGCCTCATATGGTCGCGTGCCCGGAGCCAATGATCGTATCGGGGTGGGATTCATCGGCTTCGGGTTGATCGGCAAGCAGCACGTCAACGATCTCAAGAAACGCAAGGATGTCGACCTGCTCGGTATATGTGAAGCGGACCGGCCGCGGTTGGAAGAAGGACTGGCCTATCTGGAGAATGCCGGCGCCAGGGGCTACGGGGATTTCCGGCAGATGCTGGACGACAGCGATATCCACGGCGTGGTGATCTCCACGCCGGATCACTGGCACGCGCTGCAGACCATCATGGCCTGCCAGGCGGGCAAGGATGTGTATGTCGAAAAGCCGCTGACCTTGTTCATCGACGAAGGCAAGTGGATGGTTCAGGCGGCAAGGAAGTACGGGCGGATCGTGGTCGTGGGGACCCAGCGCCGGCACTACAGCGGTGTGCTGGATTCCAGAAGAGTGGTCCAGAGCGGCATATTGGGCAAGATCCACTCCGTCCGCTGGTCCGCCATTCGCAATATCTATCCGGGTTTCGGCCTCATGCCGCCATCGGAGCCGCCGGCAGGCATGGATTACGATATGTGGCTGGGCCCGGCCGAGAAAAAGCCGTACACTGCCCACCGCGCCCTGTACCATTTTCGCTGGTTCTGGGATTTCTCGGGAGGTCAGATGACGAATCTGGGCGCCCACATCATCGACCAGGTGATGTACGTGATGCAGGTCCGAGGCCCGACGATGGTGTCCTCCGTCGGCGGGCGCTACGCCCTGGAGGACGACGGCGAGACTCCGGACGTGCAGGATACGACGTGGGTGTTCCCCGGACCGGATCCGTCCACTCCCGGTTTCACCATGAACGCCACCATCCGCGAAGCGAATGCCGGGGCGTCGATTCCGGATGCCGAGAAGCGGGGCCAGCTCTATCTGGGAACCCGTGGAACCATGGTACTGTCCGGTAACTGGGAAGTGCTTCCTGAAGTCAAGGTGGAGCCGCTCAACGCCATTCCCAGTTTCTCGGGGCAACCGGTGGGCGGGCCGGTGCATACGAAGGCGGAACCGGTGCCTTGGATCGAACCCTCCAAAGGCACCGGCGTGACGGCGGATGCCATATACGGGGTGGGAGGGCAAGACACGCTGGCGATGAACAAGCAGGATTGGCTGAACTGCATGCGGACGCGCCAACGACCGCTGTGTGACGTAGAAGACGGGCATCGCGTGGCGACGGCCTGCCATCTGGCCAACCTGTCGCTCCGACTCGGTCGCACGATTCACTGGGATCCGGAGCAGGAGAGGGTGACAGGAGACCCGGAGGCCGCGGCGATGTGCGTCAAGGAATACCGAGCGCCCTGGGATCGGGCCCTGAAAGACGCGCTCGGATAGAACGCCGATCAACACTCGGACTGAACGCCAACAGGAAAGGAATCCATGACCACCAGCTATCCGCGCCTGGGAGGCGCGCCCACGGCCTTCAGCAACCGTTCCAGGGCCGCCAGAGAAGGCGCCATCGCCTTCGACATGATCGACCATTGCAACCGCATCGGCATGGGCGGGGTGCAGATGAATCCACCCTCTACCGATCCGGAAACGATCCGATCATTTCGTCAACGGCTGGAGAGTCTCGGCATGCACCTGGTCTGCGATCCCAGACTGCCGCGGCAGCAAAGCGAGGTGCCTGAGTTCGAGGCCCAGGTGAAGGCGTACAAGGACGCCGGAGCGGTGGTTTTTCACGCCGCCATGACCGGGCGCCGCTATGAGGAATTTGACCGTCTGCAACCGTTCGTCGAGATGCTCGAAGGGTGCAAGCGGCAGATGGAACTGGCAGAGCCGGTGCTGCGCAAATACCGGATCAAGCTGGGCGTGGAAAACCACAAGGGCTGGCGTTCCGAGGAACTGGCGGACTGGCTGCGGCAACTGGGCAGTGAGTGGGTCGGCGTCTGTCTGGATTTCGGCAACAATCTGTCGCTGTGCGAAGATCCGATGGACACGGCGCGAACGCTGGTGCCCTATGCGTGTTTCGCGCACATCAAGGATATGGCTGTGCAGGAATACGAAGACGGTTTCCTGCTTTCCGAAGTGCCACTCGGCGAGGGAATCATCGACCTGGTCACCATCGTCAAGATGCTGCGGAACGTCGATCCGGACATGATCATCGATCTGGAAATGATCACCCGCGATCCATTGATGATTCCGGTTTTCACCGATACCTACTGGACCACGTTCGATGATGCGTACAGTCCGTTGCCGGGCCGCGACCTGGCCCGGGTGTTGAAACTGGTGAAGGAAAACCCGCCGGCCGCACCGTTGCCGGCCACCAGCGGCCTGTCGCTGCAACTGAAAATCCGGTTGGAAGACGAATACAACCGGAAGTGCATCGACTACGCCCGTCAGCATCTGGAATTGTAGGGGCGGACCGGACGGCACAATACTGCTTCCCGCGGCTTTTCCCGGAGAACGTGATCATGAGCAGAACAGCCACCATCTCACTGGTCAGCTACAAGCCGCTGCCGGCGAATGCTCCGGAACGGCTGCAGAACACGCTCGCGGCGATGAGCGTTCACGTGGATCAGGCGGCGGCGCTGCAGAGCGATCTGGTCGCCTTTCCCGAGATCTGCACCACCCTCGGCGCAGCGGATCCGTGGCAGTTCGAGCCGCTGGACGGACCGACGATCACGGCTATGGCACGGAAGGCCAGGGAGCACTCGATGTACATCGTCTGTCCGCTGGCCTTGATGGAGGGCGACAGGCGGCGCAACAGTTCCGTGCTGATCGATCGCGACGGTAGCATCACCGGAGTATATCACAAATATTTCCCGACGCACGGTGAACTGGACATCGGCGTCCTGCCGGGCACGGAGACACCGGTGTTCAAGACGGATTTCGGGAAAGTCGGCCTGTGTATCTGTTTCGACCTCAACTATCACGAGGTGGGCGCCGGATTGTGCGACAGCCGGGCCGAACTGGTCATCTGGTCCTCCATGTGGACCGGCAAACGCATGCTGACCAAATGGGCCCTTGAATTCGGCTTTCAGATCGGGGCGCTGCACGCGGGTGCTGCATCCTTCGTGGATGCGGCAGGTCGCGAACTGACATGTATCGAACGGACGGTCGCGGACGCCACCGGCTGCGCGCCTCTGGTCACCGCTACCCTGGACCTGGACCAGCGCCTGTTGCACCACGACTACAATCTGGACAAGCTGAAAGCGCTGTACGGACGCTACGGACCTGTCGCGGCGCACGTGGAGTGGCTGCCGGAGGAATGCGTGGTTGTCTTCGGTTCGCAGCTGGCGGACAAACCGACGGACGAACTGATCGAGGAATTCGCTCTGGAACCCATGCGGGACTATCTGGCCCGCGCCCGCCGTGACCGCCAGAGGGCGCTGCAAGGGGAATATCGCCGGTCGCATTGAAGGCCGAGGCGCCGCGCCGCATAACGCCACCGTCCGCCTTACAGGAATGGAACCATGATCGATCCTTACGCAGCTGTCGACTGGAACACCGTTCACCGCATCGGCTCGGCCAACCACATGCACATCACCAGCCAGAAGGCGCTGGACAATGGCTACCGATACGGCATCCGGCATTTCCCCCTGTCCAACTACTACCCATCAGCGCCGTATGACGCCGGCACGCGGCCCAGCGATTTCCGCCTGCGCCAGCACTGGCCGGCCCGGCGCGTGGACGGCGGGACGATCGATCCGCCGATCGACTGGAACGACATCATCACCTGGCAGGAAGAGATCGAGGCGCCCTACCGGTCCGAATTGCCGTTTACCGAGGGTGGACCGGCCTTCAACCGCGTTCCCGCGGACATCCTCTTCAGCCCCAATGGCGAGCATCATTCATTCACCAACTCCCGCAGTCACATCTGTTGCCCGGGATCCGCATTCACCTCCGGAAATTTCGATCCCAAGGGAATTCGTTACGGACTGCAGGCGCACGGATTCGTCATCGGTTTCGGCGGCCCCTGGCAGGCCGCCTTCGAAGGCATGATCGAACAACTGAAATACCCGGACGGCGGCGGCATCACCATCAGCCATCCCACCTGGTTCTCGCGGCTGACGGATGAACACGTGCTCCAGATGCTGGACTTTGACAGCCGAGTCTTGGGCCTAGAGGTTTACAATGACTATAGCGGCCGGCGCAACTGGGACGAGACTCCGGGTTACATCCAACCGGACGAGTGTGCCCCGGGATTTTCGCTGGCGTTGTGGGACCGGGTGCTGGCCACCGGCAGGCGCTGCTGGGGTTTCTGCGTACCGGACCACAGCGTGGAAAGGGGCACCGACTGGCACGGCAGGAACATCCTGCTGACGACCGGGTTCACCGAGCAGGAATGTCTCAGAGCCTATCGTCAGGGACGTTTCTACGGCTGCCTCAAGGACAATGGCTTGACCATACAGCGGTTCCGGGCCACGGCCACGGCCGTCCAGGTCGAGACCAGCCGGAAGGCGACCATCCATTTCTGCACTGAAGCCGGAAGAGTGCACACGGTACTCGGTGACCGTGCTTTGTACGAGTTCGCGTCACAGAACGAAGCAGCGGGTGACGCTGCACCGGGTTATTCTGCAACGCGTCCGGTTTTCGTGCGCGTCGAAGTCGAAGACGAATCGGGAGAACGCCTGTTCATGCAGCCGGTGATCTACCGGGAGCGCTGAAGCCCAGGACGAAAGGAAACAGCCATGACGAACACATTCCGAGTCCTGCGATGCGGTTCGCGAGGGTTCACCGCGCTGATGCTGGCCTGCTGGGTGCTGGCCGGGT
>SLHA01000158.1 GCA_007136405.1 Candidatus Latescibacterota bacterium | reverse complement strand
TCAGTTCGGACACGCAGAGCCTGGTCCCGTGCCTCCTGGCGCCGTTGCTCCAGCTGCGCCAGCTGTTCCTCGGTCAGAATATTCTCCAGCCGGGCGCGACGGACGGCCTGCATCTCCGCTGCGCCTTCCCGCGAGGGGCGCACTCCCGTCTCCCGCAAGGCGCGCATCTGCTCCCGCATATCCTGACGCAACGCCTGCAGCGCGGCCGCTTGTTCCTCTGTCAGGTCCAGCTCGGAGCAGCGATTCCGGAGCTGGCTTATATCAGGCTCCTGTCGCCGTCCGGCCGCTCCGCGAGCGGCCGCCCCGTGTCCGCGTCCAGGCTGGGCGGTGGCTTGCTGAGCAGCACTGGCCAGCAGGAGGCCGCAAGTCAGCAGGCCTGTCGATATCCTTCCGATGTTCATGACGATGACTCCTCGTTACAGGTGGATGGTAAGACTTCCGATCACAATGCCGGTTTCCTCAACCGGCCACGGCAGATCAAACCGGTTGCGAATTCTAATATCGCCATCACGAGCCTGGAAGTCTGTAAGCGTTGTGTTATGGGTTTGTAACGGGATGTATCGAGCCTATGGCGGTCGTTTGCCGGACCCGGGTGACCGCTGCCGGCTCGGGACGGTCTGCCAATATCGGGCAGGCACGATGCGATGACTGATTTCACCGAAACGGGTACGATCACCATGAGATGCGGTTGTCCGGTTGAGCCTCTATCTCACCGCAACCTTGGCATGGACTCTGGAGGGTTGTTCGTCATGGCTGTCCGTCGCCATTCCGGGGTTGCCGCCTTTCCTTCAGGCCGCGATTGGCGTACCTTGCGCGTTCGCTGCATCCGTGCACACGCAGTACTCATCATCGCATCGATGGCCATGCCGCGTTCTGGCGCGCTGCCGCCGTGTGGGCTGCCTCCGTGTGCGCTGCGCTCTGGCACCCTGCCTCCGTGCGCGCTGCCTCCGTGGGCGCTGCGCTCCGCCGGGCTGCCTCCGAGTGCGCGGCCTTCGTGCGCGCTGCCCAGGTGCACGCTGATGACGCCCAGTATGGCGAACAGTATGCTTGACGAGTACGCCTGACACCATGCGGCAGTTTTGCCCGGCTGTGCCCGGCGCCGGGCCCTTTCAGCAGGTGCCGCACACCAGCGGGTTGTGCCTCCTGGCGGACCCGCTCACAGGGAGTAGATACTGATGATCGTCGACAAGTTGAGTCATGCCAGCCTGTATTACCCACTGAGTCCGCGGCTGGAGCGGGCCCTTCGCTTCCTGGAAGTGATGGATCCGGACACCGCTGTGGAAGGACGCCACGACATAGCCGGTGAGCAGGTATATGCTCTGGTGCAGGAATACGCTACGAAACCGATGGCGTCAGGTGCCTGGGAAGCACATCGCAGGTACATGGATGTGCAGTACGTGGCTGCCGGCGTGGAGCAGATTGGATATGCCCACGTGGATACTCTGCAGGCCGGAGAATACGACACGGAGCGGGACTTCCTGGGACTCACCGGTGAAGGCCAGTTTCTGCGCGTGCCAGCCGGCTTTTTCGTCATCCTGGCGCCGCACGACGCCCACATGCCCGGAATGGCGCTGGATACGCCGGCGCCAGTGAAGAAAGTCGTGGTGAAGGTGCGCGTCTGAAGCGGGTCCGCCGGCCGTTGCAGCAGCTGTGCCTGGCAAGCGAGCCGGCCGGGTTCCCCGCTCAAGACTCCGTGCGGTTGGCCTGCAGGAAGGCGTCCAGTTCGGCCAGATCACGGTCACGCTTCTGACGCAGATCGTCCCGCGGCGTCTTGGCCATGTATGTGGTCAGGCCGCCGTCCACGGTGATTTCCTGGCCGGTGACAAACCGGGATTCGTCCGAAGCCAGATACACGGCCAGATAGGCGATGTCCACAGGCTCGCCGACCATCTCCAGGGGCTGGAAATACCGGTGCACGATGATGCTGCGATTGCCGAAACGGTCGATGTACTGCTGGCGGGCTTCGGGGCTGAGCTGCGCAGGAGCACTATGGCCCGGGTCTCCACCCAGATAGATGGCTCCCGGACTGATCACGTTGACGCGGATATGATCCGGAGCCAGTTCGGCGGCCAGCGCCCGTGTGCCGCCGATGATGCCGCCCTTGGTTGTGGCATACACCGTATTGCCGGGGCTGCCCTCCACCCCGTGGACCGAGGAGATGTTGATGATGGATCCTTTGCCGCGTTCGCGCATCATGGGCACAGCCAGGTGGCAGCCCAGGTGCATGCCGCGGAGATTGGTGTTCATCAACCGGTCGTAGTCCTCATCCTTCACCTGGTCCACAGGAGCTCCCAGGCCCACGCCGGCGTTGTTGACCAGGATGTCCAGACCGCCGAAACGTACGCGCGTGGCGCGGAACAGGTTTTCCATCTGAGCCCGCACTCCCACATCCGTGGGCACGGCCAGTACTTCAGCGCCCTGGGCCAGTATTTCCTCCTTGACGCGTTCCAGCTTTTCCGCTGAGCGAGCGGCGATGGCCAGTTTGGCGCCTTCCTGGGCAAACAGCACAGCGATGCCACGGCCGATACCCTGACCACCTCCGGTGATCAGGGCGACGCGATCCTTCAGTCGCATGGATGGGGTTCTCCCGAGCAAGTGTAAAAGCGATATCGTGAGCCGCAAAAAGAACGCACTGGCAACCGATTCGAACAAGAGACGTTCGTCGCGCCCTGGGCCTCGGTCAGGCGCTGGTTGCCGTCCAGCATCCGGCAGCCGATTCGAACAAGAGACGCGTGCCGCGCCAGCCTTGCCGGGCTTGGCCCGCCCGGCCGCCAGCGCCGGTGCCGCTCCGCGGGCGGCCTCCCGCGGACAAGCGTGCCGCGATGCACGGATTATGGCGCCGGTGTCGCGGGTGTCGACACCGCGGCTGTCGACACCGCGGATTCATGATTCACGCGCGCGCATGCTGCGATTCGGTGGGGGCGTGGTATTGCACACCGAGGTGGAGCGTCTCCAGAACCTTGTAACCCTGCAGGCGGGATTCCAGGCAGCTTTCCAGCATGCCACCCACCAGTAGCGTGCGTTCGGCCGGGTAGGGCGCCTTGCCATGCGTCAGCATGTCCTCGATGCGCGCCACCAGACATGCTGAATACGTTACGTTGGGTGTCGGCGGCAGGAAAAACTGGCAGGATGCGGGCTCGCTCTGTCCCTGCAGCCGGGCGGCGAAATCGAAGTCGCGGACAGCACCGTTGAGCATGAGCATGGTGGCCTTGAGGCCGTCATTGTACTCGATCAGGTAGGCGGCGGGTTTCTCCACCAGTTTGACCAGTTCACCACTGCCCAGCAGGTCCTGCGTGCGACCATCTTCCTCCGTCAACCCGCCCAGGCTGTCACTGCGCGACAAGGCGGCTTCCAGCAACTCCCGCGACCAACGGCCCTCGTCCATGGCCCGCCATACCGCCTTCCCGGCCAGGTATTGCACAGCCTTGACCCCGGTCTCTCCCCCCTGACGCCGTTCCACCATACACTGCATGCCCTCCAGGGCGTGGAAATCGTGGCTGTCCGAACTGCCTCGGCCGATCATCAACGCTTCCTCGATATGGCACCCCAGCGGTAGCTCCAGATCCGGCAGGCGCCAGGTGACCGGCACGGAGGAACCCGCCAGCACCGGAAAACCCAGCCGCCGGGCATCATCCAGCATTTCGGTGGCCTTGTCGAAGCTGAACGACAGGTGCTTGTCGTTATAGACCGGTACCGAACGACCGTCTTTTTGGAAAACCTGGACGCACTGCTTGAAAAACTCGTAGCGCGGATACAGCTTCTGACCGCGCTCGTTGCGCGGGTAATCCCCGTGCTCGGCGATGATCAGGACGCCGTCCACGGCCAGCTTGTCACCGCCGCAGCGCAGCGCGGCAGCGATGCTGGGGTACACCCGGAAGCCGAATTCGCGGGCGCGATCCGCGCTCTGGTCACCCTGCGGACGTTGATCCACATACAGCGAAACCACGCGGGTATCCGGTTTGTGCCATTCGCCTTCACGCGGGTAGCCCACCAGGAACCGATCGGCAAAATGCTGGGCGTGCGACAGATGCGTGTAGATACTGGCCACCACGGCGATACGCCTGGGAGTGTCCGTTGTCATGAGCTGCTCCTGCCATCGTGACGGCTGCTCAGGCTCCGTTCCGGAAGCACTGGCAGCGGCGTCCAGGGTCCTGAATGAAGGCTTCGACGAAGAAGGTGGATCAACATGGCGTAGCCGGCCGGTTGTGGCGCGCCGAATCCCCGTGGCCCGGCGGCAGACCTGATGCCCGGTGCGACATCGGCCGCATCAGAAGAGCCATCAGAATAGCCATACACTGAAGGCGATCGAGGCCGGCGGGCGGATGCGGGGTCAGGTGCGCCAGAACGTCGATGCCTCCGTGGGTTGATAGGCTATATCCAGATGCGGCGTTTCCACCCGCACCTGTTCCTGAGCAAGGCTGTCGCAGGCCGCGATGACCAGTCCCGAGGTCAGCAGCGTGCGTTCCACCGGATAGGTCTCCCGGCCGGTCAGGAACATTTTCTCGACATTGTTGACCAGGGGCGAAAAGAAGCTGGCCAGGGTCACGCGACCGGGCATAGGCAAGTACATCTGCGTGGACAGGGGGCGGTCACAGCCCTCGATACGCGCGGCGAAATTAAAATCCTGAACAAGTCCATTCAGCAAAATCATGGTGGACTTGAGTCCGTCCAGGTGCTCGTACTGGTAGGCGATGGGATCCTTGACGATGTGCTGCAGTTCGTCGATGGTGGGAAAGACATGGTTGAACCCGGAGCGTGCCGGCGTGAGCGTATGGCTGCGGCACAGCGCCGCGGCGAACAGGTCGTGAGACCACAGACCCTGGTGATGCGCCGTCCAGAAAGCGTCCCCGCGGTAAGCCTGTAACCAGCGCACGCCGCACTCGCCGCCGGCCCTTCTTTCCACCATGCACTGCTGGGTCTCCAGTGCATGAAAGTCATAGCTGTCGACGCCGCCGTACCCGACGCACAGAGCCTCTTCCACGCGAGCCTCGGCAGGCATCTCGAGCTGCGGTGTCCGGTAGGTCACCGGCAACGACGAACCTGCCATGAAAGGGAAGCCCAACTGACGGGCGGTGGCGTACATCTCGCGGCACCAGGGCCAGTTCCAGGAAAGATGCTTGTCGTTGAACACCGGCACCGCGCGGCCGCTGGCGCGGAAGACGGCGACGATCTGACGGAACAGCTGATAACGGGGATACAGCCGCTGCCCTTTCTCGTTGCGGCCGTAGTCACCGTGCTCGGCGATCAATAACACACCGTCCACGGCCAGCTCCGCACCGCCCAGGGTAAGCGCGTCGGCCACCGTGGGGTAGAGGTTCAGGTGGGGGAACCGGGCCTCGCGGTCACGGCTGAGATCCTGGTCGTGGATCTGGTCCACATACATGGAGACCAGATCCATGGGGGGATGGTGGTGGTGGCCATTCCAGCCATAGCCTTCCAGGAACCGGTCGACGATGTGCTGGGCATGCGAGTGACGGTGATAGGTGGTGACGACCGCGGCTATCTTGGGACGTACTGCCATGACGCGCTCGTTTCCGGGATGAGTGGTGAAAATGTCAACATAATTACTTTACAGAAGCGATCCTGCAACCGGGCTGCTCACAGACCGATGTCCTCGCGCACATCCTGCAGGGCGGCGATGACGTCCGCGATGAGATCGTCCAGTTCCACCTGGAGCATGGCCGCGCCGCGTTCGATCACCTGACGATCGACTCCGGCGGCAAAGCTGGCCTGTTTCCACTTCTTCCTGACGGACTTGGTGTTCAGGTCGGCGACGCTGCGCGACGGGCGAACCAGCGCGCAGGCGACGATGAAGCCAGTCAATTCGTCCACGGCGTAAAGCGTTTTCTCCATGTCGCTCCGGGGTTCGACATCCGTGCATATACCCCATCCATGCGACAGCGCCGCGCGCACGTACTCCGCCGGCCAGTTCCGTTCCTCCAGGATTTCCTTCATCTTCTGGCAATGGGAGTCAGGATAGCGCTCATAGTCCAGATCGTGGATCAACCCGACGATGCCCCACTGGTCTTCGTCGGCGCCCTGCTGGCGTGCCATGTGGCGCATGGCGGCCTC
>SLHA01000119.1 GCA_007136405.1 Candidatus Latescibacterota bacterium | reverse complement strand
GAACGATGCCGTCACAGGCCCGGGCGCGGCGCTCCGGAACGATGCCGCCGCAGGCGGAGCGGGGCCGCGGTACTCCAGCGCCATGCCGCCGCAGGCGGAGCGGGGTGCAGCCTATCGGTCCGAGCCTTGATACGGTACTCCGGCTCCCTTATTTTGGGCTGGACGAGAAAATATGCATATGGTTGCCAGCGCCAAAATCGACATGTTAGAGAACGATGACCACGCAGGCGGGGACCATCCGGGACTGTCGCCTGCTCAGCATACAGCGAAAGGAGAACGGGTATGGACAAGGTCCGCATCGGTATTATAGGACACGGAGGCATGGGCAGCCATCATGCACGCTATCTGGCAGCGGGAGAAATGCCGCATGCCGAGTTGGTGGCGCTGTGTGACGTGGATCCCGCCCGGCTGGAGGGGGTCGACGAAAAGTACGGACGACAGCTGGCCTGCTTCGAAAACGCGGACAAACTGTTTGCGGCCGGGTGTTGCGATGCCGTGATCGTAGCCACACCTCACTATTTTCACCCGCCGTTGGTCATACAGGCGCTGGAGAACGGCGTCCATGCCCTCAGTGAAAAACCCGCCGGGGTGTACACCAGGCAGGTTCGCGAGATGAACGAGAAGGCTGCCAAAAGCAATCTGGTCTTCGGGGTCATGTTCAACCAGCGCACTCGTCCGGTGCACCAGAAAATGCGCGAGCTGGTTCAGTCCGGTGAGGCCGGCGAGATCAAGCGCACCATCTATGTCATCAACTCCTGGTTCCGGGCTCAGAGTTACTATGATTCAGGCGGATGGCGGGCCACCTGGGCGGGTGAAGGCGGTGGCGTGCTGGCCAATCAGTGCCCCCATAACCTGGACCTGTGGCAGTGGATCTGCGGTATGCCCAAACGTGTGTATGCGTTCTGTCATTTCGGCAAATACCACGATATCGAGGTGGAAGACGACGTCACTGCGTACGTGGAGTACGATAACGGGGCTACCGGTGTGTTCATCACCTCTACCGGAGAGGCACCGGGCACGAACCGGCTGGAGATTCACGCCGACCAGGGCAAACTCAGCATGGAGAACGGCCGCATCGACTTCTGGAGGACCCGGGTCCCTTCCAATCAGTTCCTGCGGGAATGGAAGGGAGGGTTCGGCAGCCCGGAAGTCTGGAAGTGCGAGATTCCCGTCAAAGGTGGCGGTGAGGAGCACAAGGGTATCACCCGCAACTGGCTGGACGCCATCCGCAACGGTACGCCGTTGCTGGCCGACGGCAAAGAGGGGATCAACGGGGTGGAGATCGCCAATGCCATGATGCTGTCCACCTGGACCGAAGACTGGGTGGACATACCGGTTGACGAGGATCTGTTTTACGCCGAACTGCAGAAACGCATCAAGACGTCAAAAGTCAAGTCCACCGCTTCCGGACCCATGAAGGTCGACGGCACCTTCTGAACGAGACGGGCGCGTCTTCGGCTGGCGCCGGTTTCGCGCTCGACTGATTTGACTGATCTGGTTGACCTGACCGGGATGGCGACAGGCCGCAACCCGGCCGGAGGAGCATGGAGGCGCGTGGAGGCCGCACCGGGACCACGTCGGCCGCGAGGTCCGCCGGCCGCGGGGTTCCCGCTCGGTCCGCGGCCCCATTGGCGCCGTCAGGCGTATCCATTGGGGTTTTGGGACTGCCAGCGCCAGGCGTCGGCGCACATTGCGCGGATACCGCGGCTGGCGGACCATCCCAGTTCATGCTGAGCCCGGGATACATCCGCGTAGCAGGTGGCCACGTCCCCGGGACGGCGGGCGACGATCTCATACGGCACCGGGCGGCCGGAGGCCTCCTGGAATGCCGCGATAACCTCGAGCACGCTGTACCCGCGTCCCGTACCCAGATTGTAGGTGCGCAACGCCGGGGTATCCTGCAGTTTACCCAGAGCCCGCACATGGCCTTGCGCCAGATCGACCACATGGATGTAATCCCGGACGCCGGTTCCATCCGGCGTGGGATAGTCGTTGCCGTAGACCGAAAGCTGCGGCAACCTGCCTACCGCCACCTGGCAGATATAGGGCATGAGGTTGTTGGGAAGGCCATTGGGGTCTTCACCCAGATTCCCGCTGGGATGGGCGCCCACGGGGTTGAAATACCGCAACAGCACCACGTTCCACTGGGAATCCGCTGCATGCAGGTCACCCAGGACCTGCTCGATCATGAGCTTGGTACGCGCGTACGGATTGGTGGCTGACAGGGGGAAGTCCTCGGTGATCGGCACGGTCTGAGGATCACCGTAGACGGTGGCCGACGAACTGAATATCAACCGCTGGACGCCGTGGGCGGCCATGACCTGGCACAGTACGAACGTTCCGGTCAGATTGTTGCGGTAATACTGCAACGGCATGCGAACCGACTCGCCGACGGCTTTGAGACCGGCGAAATGGATGACCGCATCCACGGGATGAGTGGCGAAAACGCGGGCCAGCGCTGCCTCGTCCAGAAGATCGACCTGATGGAAAACGACATCCTTGCCGGTGATCCGGCCCACGCGCCGGAGCGACTCCTCCTTGCTGTTGGACAGGTTGTCCACGACGATCACCTGGTGGCCTTCATGCAGCAGTTCCACGCAGGTGTGGCTGCCGATGTATCCGGCGCCTCCAGTAACCAGTATGCGCATTGCGATCTCCTGCCTGGCGGTCTGGGACGGGTCGTGCAGTTGACGCCGCGGAACGCAGGTGTGGGAGTCTGCTCCGTCTAGCGCGATTCTATTGCCGCTGGCGCGCCAAAGACCTTCCTGAGCCGTTCAGGATCGAATTTGCAGCGTCGATCATACGTGTAGATACCGTTCTGCTCCTGCTCCACATCGGTCAGCTGCGTGTAGGTGAATCCTGCGATGTAAGGATGTGTCGTCAGCACTCGGGTCAGCTTATCCATGCGTTCATACACCTCGGCGATGGTCCGGGGGCGATTGCCGTATCCCCAGCTTGCCTGGCGGTCCGTGCCGGCGTCGTCGCTGGTGTCCGACCACCATGTTCCGCCGTATTCGTCCACCACGTACGGCTGACCCTGATAGGGAACCGAGGCCTCCGGGTTACAGACGCGCGCCTTGTCCGGTTGGGCCGGGTTGACCGCGTCGTAACGCTTCCGGAAGGCCTCCGGGTCCTGCTCGTAGTCATGCACGGTGAAAATGTCAGTGTCCACATGCACGTAGCCGCTGGTATCATGGACCGGGCGGCTGGGGTCCAGGTCCCGCGTCAGATCCACGGTCTCCTGCACCACCTGACGGTGCCTTTCCACGTCGTCCCGGAGCTGTCCGGCCGTTTCATTGAACGGCGTCCAGGCCACTATGGACGGATGGTTGAGGTCCCGCATGACCACTTCGCGCCATTCCCGCTGCTGGTTACGCACCGACTGCGGATGGCTGAAGTCCATACCCCAGTCGCAATACTCCCCCCAGGTGAGATAGCCGAGCCGGTCCGCCCAGTAATGGAAACGCTCTTCGAAGACCTTCTGATGCAACCGGGCACCATTGAAACCAACGGCCATGGAACGTTCGATATCCTCCCTGAGCGCGTGGTCATCCGGCGCCGTCCAGATGCCTTCGGGATAGAAGCCCTGATCCAGCACGAAACGCAGGAAGACGGGCTCGCCATTGAGCAGAAACCGGTGGCCCGAAATGCGGAACTGACGCAGCCCGGCATAACTGGAAACCCGGTCCCGGACATGCTGTCCCTCTGCAAGTTCCAGACACAGGTCGTACAGGTGTGGATCCGCAGGGCTCCAGAGGCGCGGTTGAGGCAGGAGGACGGGGATGCCGGCACCAGACTCGGCGGCGGCCTCAGTGACCGCGACTTCGGTATCGCCATCCAGGACGCGGATGCGGCACCGCTGATCCGGGGTCGTGTCGATCAGTGTCGGGGTGACAACCAGCCGGCCGCCGGCAAGATCCGGGACGATCCGCACGCGGCCGATACGGCTGACCGGGACGGCCTCCAGCCAAACGGTCTGCCAGATGCCGGTGGTGCGGGTGTAATGGCATCCTTGCGAGTGGAACCGGGCGGATTGCTTGCCGGAGGGTTGCAGGCCCGAACGCAGGTCATCGAGAGCACACACGACCAGGCGGTTGTCCCCTCTGCCCAGGGCGGCGGTGATGTCGAAGGAGAAGGATGCGCTGCCACCGCAGTGGCGACCAACCAACCAGCCGTTGATCCAGACCCGGCAATCATAGTCTACTGCACCGAAATGCAGCAAAACACGCCGATCTTGCCAGGACTCCGGGACGCGGAAAGTACGCTGGTACCAGATGCATGGGATGAAATCCGTCCAACCTAGCCCGGAAAGCCGGCTTTCCGGACAGAAGGGAACGATGATGAGACCGGACGGCGAGAAGCCCTGGTGCCAGTTGCGCTGGTCACCCGACAGCCCGGGGTCCATGGCATATTCCCAGGTACCGTTCAGGTTGTGCCAGGCTTCGCGTTGAAACTGCGGCCGGGGGTGTTCCGGACGGGGCTGCGTCATGTCGATAACCGTATGCGCTCCAGGCGTGAGGAACAGGCCGTCAGCGTTGTGCGCCTTTGGCTGCTGGGCTGGTTCGCCCGGGATCCCGCACCAGCAGAGCAGCCGGCATCAGCACGCAGTAGCCCGCAACCAGAAAAACCGGCGCCAGGGTCAGGGAGGCGAAACCCTCCGCAGGCGGAATCCGCAGCAGCAGGTAGCCTGTCACATTGGCGCACATCGCGGCAGCGGCCAGCAGTCCATTACGCTTGCCGAACGGGAAACTGTGTTGGTCTTTGCCAGCCATGTCCTTGCTCCGCTTCGCAGTCACCGTTTTTCGCGGATCCTGGCCGCCTTGCCTTTACGTCCCCGCAGGTAGTAGAGACGTGCCCGGCGTACGCGGCCGCGGCGTACGGTCTCGATCCGCGCGACCCGGGGCGAGTGGACCGGGAAGATGCGTTCGATGGCTACGCCCTGGGTGATCTTACGCACGGTCACTGTTTCCTGAATGCCGCTGCCCCGGCGCTGGATGACATGACCCTCGAAGACCTGAAGGCGTTCCTTCTCGCCCTCTATCACGCGCACGTGCACGCGCAGTGTGTCTCCGGGACCGAAGTCAGGCAAGTCCTTGCGCAACTGGTCCGAAGTGAGTTCCCGCATGATGCTCATGTCCATGATGCTATGATCCCTCTTTTTGGTGGTCCGATCCAGTCTCCACCGAGTCACGAGCCGCGCTTTGGCGGCGCCACTCGGCTACCAGTTTTTCCTCCTGCTCGTCCAGCATCGCCTCATCCAGCAGTTCCGGACGACGCTCGAACGTGCGTCTGAGCGCCTGGCGCCGGCGCCAGGCGGCAATCCGGTCGTGGTCGCCGCTGAGCAGAACCTCCGGCACCCGCAGCCCGGCAATCTCCGCGGGACGAGTGTACCAGGGGCAGTCCAGCAGCATTTCCTGAAACGAGTCTTCCAGGGCCGAACCGAAGTTGCCCAACACCCCGGGCAACAGGCGGACCACGGCATCGATCACGATCCAGGCGGCCGGTTCGCCTCCGGTCAGGACGTAGTCGCCTACCGATATTTCCTGATCGATGCACTGCTGGCGGATACGTTCGTCTATGCCCCGATAGTGTCCGCACAGCAGCACCAGCCGGTCAAGGCGCGACAGGCGGATAGCCAGCTGCTGGTTCAACGGTTCACCATCTGCCGACAGGTAGACGCAGTGTCCGGCCGCGAGCTCCAGCTTCTGCCACAGGCTGAACACGGGCCCGGCCCGGAAAACCATCCCGCCACCACCGCCATACGGCGTGTCATCTACGGTGCGATGGCGGTCCTCGGTGTAATCCCGCAGATCATGTACCGCTATATCGACCCGTCCGCTGCGTCTGGCCCTGGCGATGATGCTGGTCTGCAGTGGCGAGGTAAAGAACTCAGGGAACGCTGTGACGACCTCTATCCGCATGATCGGCCTGATTCGAGCTCACGTGGCGGCAACCAGAGCCTCGATGCCCTGCACGATGATACGGCGTTCCTGCAGACAGACAGCCACGATGAAATCCTCCACCGCAGGGATCAGCACCTCACCCTTGGGTCCATCCACGCGGTACACATCCGTGGACGGCATGGCCAGCACTTCGACGACGGTGCCCAGGTTCAGTCCGTTCCGGTCCTGTACCGTGCAACCTACGAGGTCGAAGACGTAGTAGGTGTCCGGGGGCAGTTCCGCCAGTTCCTCGCGAGCTACCGTGACATACCCGCCCGCCAGCAGGCTCCTGGATTCCTCGGGGGTGTCGATGCCCTCGAACTTGAGCAGCAGTTCCTCGCGTTCGACATGCCAGTATTCCAGCCGCAGCCGCAGGTCCGGCGCACCTTCGCGCTGAACGATCACGTCGGTCACGGCATCGAAACGCTCTACCGAGTGCGTCAGCGATTGGGCACGAACGAGGCCGCGAACCCCTTTGGGACGCGTGATCCAGGCGATGGCAATGCGTTCCTGGTCTGGCATGATCGAATGCAGTCAGCCGTTCCGGCTCTCAAGCCTCACTGTCGTCGTCCGTGGTGGTCTCCGTCTCCGCGGCGGCATCCTCCGTGGTTGCGACCCCCAACTTGCGGCGGCGCGCCGGCTTGTCTTTGCTGAGCACATCCTCTCTGGTACGGCCGTCGAAGCCGCGCCAGCGGGCCAGGACACCCTGGCTGTGCAACAGGGCTTCCACGGTCTCACTCATCTTGGCGCCACGCTGCAGCCAGTCCTGAGCAGAAGGTTCGTCTATCTCCAACTGCGCCCGCATGGGGTCGTAGGTGCCGATGTTGGCCAGCGCCTTGCCGTTGCGGGGCGACCGGTTGTCCATGGCCACGATACGGTAGAAGGGCTGCTTCTTCTTGCCAAGTCTGATCAGGCGTAATTTGACCACTGTTGGTTTCTCCTGAGATTGGGTCAGCCGGCGGAACGGACCTACATGCCCGGCATGGGCAGGCGCATTTTGCCTTTGCCAGGCCGCCCCCGGCTCATCTGTTTGACCATGCGCTGCATCATGTGAAACTGTTTGACGAGCCGGTTCACTTCCTGGATGGACGTACCGCTGCCGCGGGCGATACGCCGGCGCCGGCTGCCGTTGAGGATGTGCGGTTGAAGGCGTTCCTGTTGCGTCATGGAGTTGATGATGGCCTCCACGTGCCTGAAGGCGCCTTCTTCGAGCTGAACTCCCTTGAGAGCCTTGCCGGCGCCGGGAACCATGCTCATCAGCTGATCCAGCGGTCCCATGGTCTTCAGGGCCTGCAGCTGCTCCTTGAAATCCTCAAAAGTGAACGCCTCCTTACGCAGGCGTTCTTCCATCTCCTGCGCTTTCTGGTGCTCGATGGCTTGCTCGGCTTTCTCCACCAGGGACAGGATGTCGCCCATTCCCAGGATGCGCGAGGCCATCCTGTCCGGATGGAAGGCCTCCAGATCCTGCACCTTCTCCCCGGTGCCGACGAATTTGATGGGTTTGCCCGTGATATGCCGGATGGAGAGAGCGGCTCCGCCGCGTGCGTCACCGTCCATTTTGGTCAGGATGACACCCGTGAAGGCCAGATCATCGTGAAACCGCCTGGCGGTTTCCACGGCGTCCTGTCCGAGCATGCTGTCCGCCACGAAGAGAATTTCGTGAGGATGGGTGGTCTGCCGGATGCGTTCCAGTTCCTCCATCATCGCGGTGTCGATGCTGAGCCGGCCCGCAGTGTCCAGGATGACGACACTGCGGTTGGTGCGGCGCCCTTCTTCCACACCCTGCTGGCACACCTCCACCGGATCCGAGCCGGCCGGCAGGCTGAACACCGGTACCTGGATTTCGTCGCCGAGGGTGCGCAGTTGATCAACCGCGGCCGGCCGGTACAGGTCCCCGGCCACCAGCAGCGGCGGACGATTCTGCATCTTGAAATGCCGCGCCAGTTTGGCTGCAATGGTGGTCTTGCCGCAGCCCTGTAGCCCCACCAGCATCACCACCGTAGGGGGAACACTGGCCAGTGTCAGCGGGCTGTGGTCCCCTCCGAGCAGAACGACCAGTTCGTCGTGCACGATCTTGATGATCTGCTGGCCCGGGGTCAGGCTTTGCATCACGGTGCGGCCGACAGCCTGCTCCTTGACGCGCTGGATGAAGGCGCGTGCGACCTTGAAGTTGACGTCCGCTTCCAGCAAGGAGCGGCGGATTTCACGCAACGACTCGTCGATGTTCGCCTCGGTCAGACGCGCCTGTCCCCGCAGCTTGCGGAAGACTGCATCGAAACGCTCTGATAGTCGCTCGAACATGCCGGTTACCTGTTGACGGAGAGCGTCACGGACTGGATGGATACGGTCAAGACGCGAGGATCACGGGAATCAGATGAATACAGAATCTGATAATATAGCGGGAGCAGCTCGCTATGGCAACAGATATGGCGGCGATACGGCGGCTGCACGGCGTGGCGCCGCAGGGAGCGGATCACCGCTGCCGGCTCCGGTGCGCCGAAGACCGCAGGGTCAGCACCGCAGAGAGCGGATCACCGCTGCCGGATCCGGTGCGCCGAAGACCGCCGAACCGGCTACCAGGACGCCGGCTCCGGCGGCGACGGCTCCGGCGGCGGTATCCAGGTTGATGCCGCCATCAACCTGCACCGGCGCATCCGAACCGGCTCGATCCAGCCAGCGCCGCATCTGTCGAATGCGCTCCAGACTGGCGGACTGGAAAGCCTGCCCGCCAAATCCCGGCTGGACCGACATGATCAGTATCATGCTGGCCTGTCGAGCATAGGGGAACAGGGTCTCGATAGGCGTTTCGGGATTGGCGACCAGGCCGCATTCCATGCCCAGAGTGCGGCAGTAGTCCATAATGTCGGTGGGATCCGGACATACCTCTATGTGTATGGTGACCGAATCCGCGCCGGCATCACGGAAGGCAGCCAGATAGCGCCGGGGATGGCTGATCATCAGATGCGTGTCCAGCGGCAGACTGGTCACACGCCGCACGGCCTCGACCACTGGGATGCCGAAGCTGATATTGGGCACGAAGTGTCCGTCCATCACGTCCAGGTGAACCAGGTCGGCACCGGCGTCCTCCACTCGACGGATCTCATCTCCAAGGCGGGTAAAATCAGCCGCCAGAATGGAGGGCGCGATGCATACCTTTCCGGGTTCCATGCTCACTCCTCGGGCAAGGGCGCCAGCAGGACCGGATTTTCGGCGGACGCAGCGCTGATGGTGATCTGGACGGGTGTAAGACGGGCTACCCGTTCTCCTGCCTGGGGCGACTGTGTGAGGACGATGCCCTCGGGCTTGGAGCGATCTACGCGGGTGCCGATACCGCCCAGGCGCATCTCGTATTTACGCAGCGAATCACTCACCTGTTCCACGGGCAGGCCGAGCACCGAGGGAACGGTTTTCGGTAGATCAGGAGAACCGCTGCTCACCTCCAGGTCGACCGGGGTGCCGCGCGGCAGCGGAGTCCCCACCGGCGGCGTGCTGCGGATGACCACATCCCTGGGCACGGTGGATGACGACACGTACAGGACCTCCCCCAGCACGAGATGGTTTTCCTCCAGCTGCAGGCGCGCTCCTCGCAGGCCGACTCCCTGCACGGCCTCCGGGACCTGGTAATAACGAGGTCCCAGGCTCACATCGACCCTGATGCGACGACCGCGTTTGATCTGCCTTCCGGGCACGGGATCCTGTCCGACCACGGCTCCGGCGGGAACGGTATCATGATGCAGACTGTCCCGCACAGCCAGCGTCATTCCCCACCGGGCCAGGTTGTCGCGCGCGGCGGACACCGGTTTGCCGCTCAGACGGGGCACAGTGACCAGCGGGACATCCACCACGCGTGGCATGACGATGCTGTCGAGGGTGATCAGAAGCACTATGCCCGCCAGCAGTGCGCCGGCGACCAGGAGGGCCAGGTGTTGCAGCAGGCTCTTCATGAGGCACGTTTGCGGATGCGGGCGGCGAAACTACCGTCACCGGGCTCGTCGCCGGGAAGGGTCTGGATATAGCGGCCGGCCCAGGACCGGCTGGGAAAGAACGCAGAGGCACAGTCCAGTTCGGCGTCCGGGTTCCGGGTCAGGAAACGTTCGATCACCATCTCGTTTTCTTCGCTCTCGATGCTGCAGGTGCTGTACACCAGGATACCGCCCGGGGATGTCAGGGTAAAGGCCGATTCCAGGATTCTCAACTGTCTCCGGGCCAGTTTCGGCAGTTGCGCCGCGGTGCGGCGCCAGCGGATGTCCGGCCGCCGGCCCATGGTACCGGTACCACTGCACGGCACATCGGCCAGGACATGGTCGAACGTCGCCGCCGGCAGACATGGACGGTAGGCATTCTGCACTATGGGTATGATGCAGTCAAGCGCCAGTCGGTTCCGGTTGTGGACCACCCGGGACAACCGCTGCCGTGACAGGTCGGCGGCATACACGGGGGAGCTATTGCGGACAGCCAGGCCCAGCTGCACCGTCTTGCCTCCCGGGGCGCTGCAGAGGTCGAGGACGCGACGACCGGGAACCGGAGTCAGCAGTTTGACCGCCAGACTCGCATGGATGTCCTGGACGAAGAACAAGCCGTCCCGGTACTCCTGGCTGGCAAAAAGCCGCTCCGGGTGGTCGACGCGCAGGTATTCCGGTGCATCCTGGCAAGGACTCACGCTCACGGATGCCGCCTCCAGGGCGGCAACCAGCTGATCACGGGTGGTGCGCTGCGTGTTGGCGGCGATGAACAGCGGGGCCGGCCGGTTGTTGGCCGCCAGCAGTGCCTCCGTGCGCTCCGGGCCCCATCGGGTCAGCCAGCGCTCGACCAGCCAGCGCGGGTGGGAATACCACAATGACAGGTAAGCAGCAGCGTCCTGGTCTCTGTCGGGATAGACAACCCGCTGCGGTTCCCGCTGGGCTCGGCGCAGCACCGCGTTGACCATTCCTGCCAGGCTGGCACGGGTTACCTGCTTGGCCAACTCCACGGTGGTGTGAATGGCAGCGTGATCCGGCACGCCGTCCAGCCAGAGCAACTGGTACAATCCCAGGCGCAGCAGGGTCAGGGATTCCGTACTGAGGGAGGCGACCGGTTTGCGGGTGTACGCTGCAGCGATATGGTCCAGACGCAGCTGCCAGCGCAGGCAGCCCAGGACCAGTTCACGGGCCAGGTGACGATCCCGCGGTTCAGTGAGATGTTCGTCCAGATGCCTGAGCGCCTGGTCAAGCGTCTCAGCCGCATCCATACCCGACAGCACCCGGAAAGCGGCCAGTCGGGGCGATTGGCCGGCTGGCCGCGCCTGTTTGCGGTGGGAAGGGGAGTTGCCGGAAAGGGGTGAGTTCATGAACCGGGTCAGCGCACAAGCAACAGCGGCACTACCTGAGTGCCATGCCTCTGTTGCAGGCGGCACAGGTAAACCCCGCTGGCCACGGGTTGGCCACGATGATTGGGGCCGTCCCAGGACAGCCGGTACACGCCCGGCGGATGTACCCCTGAAGCGAGTACCGTCACCCTTCTGCCGAGAATATCGTGCACCGTCACGGCGACCGGTTCATCGCCGGCCGAACGGGTGTGCAGTACCACGGTGGTGGTGGAGTTGAATGGATTGGGATAGGGTGGATCGAGCCAGGCCGGCCCGCCGGGGAGCGCTGCGTCTGCGGTCACCGATGTAACGGGCGGGTGCCAGGTGGCGGTGGCTGCGGCGCACTGTGGTGTGAACGTATCGTCGGCACAGACGCGCAACTGCGCCCTGCCGGTCGCGCCCGATCCCTCTTCCGGGGAATCCAGCCATATGGGTACTGCGCCATGGCGACCGCTGTAGGCGACGCTTTCTCTGCTCTGGCCAGGCGGTACCGTCAGGGTGAGATCGGCCTGCATGGCGAAGACGGTGGCGGTTCCCGTATTCCGGACTTCCCAGGTGACGCGCTGTCCGGGTACCGGGGCCGTGCCATGCACGATCCTGGCCCGAAAGGCGGCTTCACCGGAACTCTGGTTGACCATGCCCGCCTGATCCGGTGGCGAGGACGGCAGGATGACGCTTGCTGGGTGCAGGAAGACTCCCGGCTGCACGGGTTGACCGGCGTCATCACAGTAGCCGGTCAGGACCACAGACGGCTGTGTAGGTATGGTGTCCCGGTCCGCGAAGGAGGTGCCCAGCGACGCGAGAGTCAGGTAAACGTCCACGGGCTGGTCCTGAGTCCAGGAGGGCCCGAGCTTGAGGGAGAACGAGGCTATGGGGCCGTCACCGCTCATCGGAGTTCCGAATGTGGCTATGCCGTACTCGGCCCGGTTACCCGTGACCAGCGGCGGAGCCGGTGAGAGGAAGGCGTGTTCCAGGGCGATGCCGGCGGGTTCGGCTTTGACCTGGGCTACCGCATCTTCCGGCGTCCAATGAATCTCGAACTGGGCGAGGCGTATGTCCCTCAGGTTGCCCGCTACGACGGTGAAGCCGATCTCGTCACCGGTGGCGTGCCCGCAGGCTTTACTGCTGACGTCAAGCTCCAGCGTGGTTTCCGCCCCGGCGCCGGCCACAGGGATCAGAAACAGCATCAGCCATGCAAGCGCCTGGCCCATGCATGCCGCGCCGACAGACCGCCGCAGCAGCGACGATAGCATCGGTCGCACCCTACTGCCGGGTGCGGGCAGGGGGTGGTTCGGGCTGGCGCTAGAACAGGGATACGGCCGAGGTGCAGGTGAGGTATTCATGCCGGCAGAATCTAAGCAACCGCCGCGCCCGGGCAAGCAGCGGCTCCACTCCAGGCGTTGCCGGCGAGCGGCGTCCTTGACGAGGCTGCGGCTACGGGGCATATTGCCGCTTGTTATCTGATCATGACAGCGCGGGGACAGCGTCGCGGCGATGCCCGCGTTGCGTTGCGCGCATACCGGTCATCCACAGCGTTACCCATGCGAATATATCCTCACTGGGACATCCTGCACGGCAGTGATTACGACGCAGTCGTACCCACACTGCTGCGCGTGCGCGGTACGGAACCAGAGGAACTGGATGTGGGGGCGGAGGTTCTGAATGCACCGGAACTGCTCGCCGACATGGATGCGGCGGTCGGCCGGCTCGAGCAAGCCATCCGGGCCGGCGAACGGATCGTCATCTACGGGGACTACGACGTCGACGGCGTCACCAGTACGGCGCTGCTGCTGGATTTCCTGCAGCACGTCGGTGCTGACGTGGTCGCGCTGCTACCGGACCGGTATGCCGACGGCTACGGTCTGCGACCAGCCGGTGTAGAGCGTGCCGCGGACATGGGCGGGCGTCTGATCGTCACGGTAGACAATGGCATCTCCGCCTTCGAAGCCCTGGAACTGGCTGCCGTCCGTGGACTGGACGTGGTGGTCGTCGACCACCACCAACAGCTTGGCCCGTTACCGCGAGCGACCGCCATCGTGGATCCCAACCGGGTCGACTGCACCTATCCCTTTGACGGACTCGCTGGCGTGGGGGTAGTTTTCAAAGTCGTGCAGGCTCTGAGCAGTCGCTTTCTCCAGGGGCGGGACCGGCGGGCCTATCTGAACGGGTTGCTCGATCTGGTGGCCCTGGGAACGGTGGCCGACATCATGCCTGTTACGGGCGAGAACCGGCTCTTCATCCAGCGCGGCCTGCAGGTGCTCAACCGGACGGTGCGACCCGGGCTCCGCCAACTGCTGATGATCGCCGGGTTTGGCGGCAGGCCGGTGGATGCGCATGGCATCGCTTTCCGGCTGGGGCCGCGCCTGAACGTGGCCGGGCGTCTGGACAAGCCGGATCTGGCCCTGCGGCTGCTGTGCGCCAAAGATGATGCAGAGGCGGCCGTTCTGGCCGATCACCTGCACCGGCTCAATGGCCGCAGGCAGGAGTTGCAGCGTGCCGGACTGGCGGAGGCCGAGGCGTTGATCGCTCCCAGGGATCTGGTCATGGACCGCATCGTCATCCTTCTGGGCGACACCTGGCACCTGGGAGTGATCGGTCTGCTGGCCAGCCGGTTGGCCGAAAAACATGCCAGACCCGCTGTGGTATGCTCCGCCGGTAGACGGGACGGCACGTATACGGGTTCGGCCCGCAGCATACCGGCCTACGATATCAGCGCGGGTATCAGCGCCTGTGCGGATCTTCTGGACAGTTATGGGGGGCATCCCGGGGCGGCGGGGTTCTCCCTGGCGGAAGATACCTTCGAGGCCTTTCGGGTCCGGCTTCTGGAGCACGCGCAGCAGCATCTTGCCGAGCACGATCTGCAGGCGCGCCTCAGCGTGGACCTGATGCTGAAACCGTTGGACATCAGCGTGGTCACACTTGGCGAACTGCACGGTCTGCAACCGTTCGGTCCGGGCAATCCCACACCGGTTTTCGGGACCCGGGCCTGCAGGGTGCGGCGGGCGCGGACTATCGGCCGTTCCGGCGAGCACCTCAAAGTGGAATTGCGTTGCGGCGAGCTAAGCCGTTCGGCCGTCTGGTGGAACAAGGGGAATGCGGCCGCAGCCCTGCAGGCCGGTACTCGAGTGGACCTGGCGTTTACCCTGCAGCCGGACACCTATTCGGACGTGGACGCGGTGCAGCTGGACATACAGGACATGTTCCTGTCCTGATGCCGCCGCAGGCCTGTGCCTGTGGCTACCGCCGCCGGCGCGGCATCCGGCAGGCCCTGAGGACCTGATTCGGTCCTGATGCTGCCGCAGGTTGCCCGGGCCGGCGCAGACGGCCCGCCATGGGGGCAGATGCGGACACAGGATACCATAGCCCGCCTCGGATGCGTACAACCTCACCGCTGAGGGTGCCGGTCGTCCAGCCGATCCCACGCAGGGCAGTGCCACCGTACCCTCCCCCCGTCCGGAGCGCATGTGATCCGTCAGTAAGGGAGCAGGCATGATCCCACCTGTCAGAATAGCCCACCGGGGCGCGTCCGGATCCGGACTGGCGCCGGAAAACACCCTGGCCGCGTTCGAGAAAGCCATCGAACTGGGGGTGGACGCCATCGAGATCGATGTCCACGCCACAGCGGACAACTATATCGTCGTGCTCCATGACGGTACGCTGGATCGGACCACGGACAGACAGGGTGCCGTCCGCATGATGTCCCTGAGCCAGGTACGGCAGGCGGATGCCGGAGCATGGCGGGGAGCCGCATTTGTGGGTGAGCGCGTGCCCATGCTGCAGGAGGTACTGGAACTGGCCCGTAACCGGGTCGTGGTTCTGATCGAAATCAAGGCCACGCACATCACCGAACGCGTGTTACACATCGTATCGTCCATGCGGGCGGATGATCAGGTGGTCATACAGTCCTTCGATGCGGAGACCGTGCGCCGCGTGCGTGCCCTGGATGCGGGGATCCCCACGGCCTGGCTGGTGGGCCGGGTGACGCCGGCGCCGGCTCGCCTGCGGGCGCGGCGGATGATGCGGCAGGGGCTCCGGCTCGGCGCCAATGCGCTTTCTGTCTGGCATGGAGCGCTGACACCGGTCGTGGTGGACGAGTTGCGCCGTCGCGCTATGACGCTTTGGGCATGGACCGTGGATGAGGATATCGTCATGCGGGACCTGATCGCCATGGGCGTTCAGGGGATCATCACCAACTATCCGGACCGGTTGAACGAGGTGGTGGAAAACCTACCGGGCTCCGACCCCATTCACTGGTTGCTCAACCGCCGACAACGTCCACTGCGCACGCGGTGGGCCCGGCGCCGGCGTCTTCGCCGCCTGGAGGCTGCCACAGCAAGCCCGGCCAGGCGCTGACCCATCGGGTGGCTTTCGTCTGCGTGCGTCCGTGTTCCGCTTGACGCTGTTCACGGCCCGGATATATTTTCCCAAGTCATTCATACCGAACCTCTTTTATCCAAGGCCAGGGAGTTCGCAGGCAGTCCGTCCGGGTCGATCCACGGATTCGTCCGGGGGGGATGGAAGATCGCCGCTGCCGGCCAAGCCCAATGCCCTATAGCCCAATGCCTTATGACGTGGTCGCTGTTGTTTGCGCTGTTCCTGGTGGCTGTCGTAATCTTGAAATACTGGCAGCCCTGGGCGGCACGCTGCCCGGAGTGCGGTGCATACCGGCAGGATGACGCTCCGCTGTGTTCCCGATGCGGGTGGACATACCAGGCCCCGGAGGACGACCTTGACTACGGGGAGGAACCGGAGCAGGCGGACCCGGACTGGCTGTGACATGATGTTTTATCTACCGGTTCGTGATCCGTCGCCGTCTGGAACGGGCTGATCTGCACCGGAAGATACGGAGGACAGGCCACCAGAAAGAGATTCCGCTTGACAACCCGGTAAGACCGCTGTTAGTTTGCTACTTGTTGTTGCTTTACAGATATTAATTTACAAGTGCGGTGGGCCTGACCCTCGCCGCCGTCAGGTGGGCACACGGAGCAGCTCTTAGAGGCTCTTTTCAGCGTGGAGGTTCGGATATGACTAGGCGGGTCCTCTCTATCATGCTTTTACTGCCAATTGTGGTGATGCTCACCGGTTGTGGCGGACCGCCGCCCAGGGAAGAACTGCAGGCAGTAAAGCAAGTGTTGGATGATGCCCGGGCCGCCGGAGCGGAGAGATTCGCTCCCAGGGAGTTCTCAGAGGCAGAAACGGCTTATCGGCAAGCTGAAAATGAGGTCGAGACAGAGGCCGCAAAGCTGTTCAAGAACTTCACACAGGCCCGGGAAATGATCGCTGATGCCAGGCGCAAAGCGGAAGCCGCCCATTCCACCACTCTGACCGCCATACAACGCGCCAGAGAGGAAGCGGAGGGCGCTATCGCGGATGCGGCCAATGCCGTGGATCAGGCTCAAACCGGCCTGGCGGAAGCTCCCGCGGGCAAGGGAACGGAATCGGACATCGAGCAACTGCGCTCGGACCTTGACCGGGCTCGCGCGGATCTCAACGCGGCTCGGCAGGCAGTGGGGCGTGAAGAATTCGACACGGCCACCAGTAGTGCGGCCAGCGCCAAAAGTACCGCCGAGCAAGTGGAAAACGGGGTTCAGATGGCGGTGGAGCGTTACCATGAGCTGGTGGAAGCGGCCAGACCCTGGTATGAGAGGATCTGACCACTGGTCTGATGTGTAAAGCATGGAGACGGCCGGCCAGGCGATGGCCGGCCGTTTTTCTTGGTAGTTCAATCTAACTGAAAGGTCTCCGGTTGATGGTCAGGTTTCTCGGGCGTAGCGGGAAGTCGATCTCCAGGGCAGGTATACTGGTGCTGGCCGGTTTGGTGATGGCGCCCGGCATGGGGCCCGTTTCCGTCCATGCCGGGCCGTCAGACACGGACTCCGCGTATTCCGGACTGCTGACAGAGTATGAGGATCTGCTGGCACAGATGCGCTCTGTCTCCATTCAGGAGCCCTATGTGGTCATCGACACTTACGACAACCAGCTGGTCGTCCGGTCGCGGGAGAAGGTCCTCCGGACGGGGCCCTGTGCCACGGGGAGCGGCCGCAAGCTGCTGGGTGAGAAGGCCTGGCACCGATGGCAGTTTGATACACCCAGGGGGCGCTTCAGCGTCATCCGCAAAACCCGTGACCCTATATGGGTCCGACCCGCCTGGGACTTTATCGAATCGGGCGAGGAGATACCCGTGTTCGCTGAGGACCCGCGCCGGTTCGCGCGCGGGGTGCTGGGCGAGTACGCCCTGTATTTCCGCCCGGGGTTCATGATTCACGGCACGTTGTTCGAGACGAATCTGGGCCGCAGCATCACGCATGGGTGCGTACGGGTGGGAGCCGAGTACCTGCGTGATCTGTACCAGACCGTCCGGGTCGGATGGCCGGTCTACATCTACTGAGTTGCCCCGTCATGCCGGAAAAGAAAACCATGGATGCGGTCTGGCTGGAAGACGGCCGGCTGCAACTGCGTCAGGATATTCCGGTACCGGAACCCGGCCAGGACGAAGCCCTGGTGGCGGTGACCCAGGCCGGGATCTGTCAGACCGATCTGGAACTCATCAAAGGCTACTCCGCCTTTCATGGCATACCCGGACATGAGTTCGTGGGCACGGTGAGCGCGGGTCCGGCCAATCTGCTGGGCAAGCGCGTAGTGGGGGAGATCAACGCCTGTTGCGGCCGTTGTCCTACCTGCAGGGATAGGGCTGGTTGCGTCCGCCATTGTCCTGAACGGACGGTGCTGGGCATCGCCGGACGGCACGGCGCCATGGCGGAATACCTGGTTCTGCCGTCCGCCAACCTGCATGAGGTGGCGGACAACCTGGCGGACGACGAAGCGATCTTCGTCGAGCCTCTGGCAGCGGCGCTGGAGATACAGGAGCAGGTGCATCTGCGCCCGGATCAGCGCGTGCTGGTGGTTGGCGACGGCAAGCTCGGCCTCCTGGTGGCCCAGTCATGCTCTCGAACCGGAGCCTGGGTCGAGGTCGCGGGTCACCATCCCGAGCGCATCGGCTGGTTTCCCGGTACGGCCATGCGCGCCTGCGCCGATGCCGGTCCGGACGCCAGGAGCTACGATGTGGCGGTGGAATGCACCGGGGACGCGGCGGGATTCGATGTCGCCTTACGGGCACTGCGTCCGGGCGGCACCCTGATCATGAAGAGTACCTACACCGGCCGGCTGACGCTGGACGCGGCAGCCGTGGTGGTGGACGAGATCACCCTTGTCGGTTCGCGCTGCGGCCCCTTCCGACCCGCACTGACCCTGCTGGTAAGCGGCCAGATTCAGACCGGACCTTTGATCAGTGCCCGCTTTTCGCTGGACCAGGCGGAAGCCGCGTTCGCGCGGGCCGCCCAGCGCGGTGTTCTCAAAGTGATCCTGGGCATGAAGGCAGAATGACGCTACGGTTCGTACTCGTGTGGATGCTTGCCGCGGCCCTGACCGTGGCGGACTCCCCGGCTCGCAAGGTGCATGCCACCGCTGACAGCCGTGCGGATGGCCGCGGGCGTGATCTGGCGCAGCTCAACCAGGCCATGCGGGCCTGGCTAGAGCACGTCCGGGCGGACCGGCTGTTCATCGTCGTGGAGCAAGACAGCGGTTGGGTACAGCTTCGGCATGGAGGTGCCGTCCTGCGTGACTGTGCCATGGTGAAGGACAACAGCGTGGTGGGTCAGCCGCTGACCGGCGCGCTGGCCGTGCATGCACGTCGTTTTCGGCCCAGCGCTCCATGGCGTCAGCCCGTATCCGGTCCCTTCGACTGGGAGGACGTGCTGGCAACCGCAGCATCCTCGTCGGATGCTCTCTATTTCGACAACGGTCTGGTCTTGTTCGCGTCATCGCACTGGCTGGACCTGGCGCCTCCCGCCGTCCAGCTTCACCCTCATGATCTGCAGGCGTTGGCCGGCGCCTGCACCCGTGAAACTCCGGTGGTGATCCTACCGCGACGCTGGCAGGAAATATCTCATGAGCCATGATGCACTGTACGTGGGTACGGCGATGGTCGATATCACGCCGCCACCTGGCATACCCATGGGTGGATACTGGGGGCGACGCTCCGGGGCCGAGGGCGTTCATGACCCTCTTGGTTCCCGGGCGCTGACCTTTCGTCGCGGATCGGCGGTCGCGGCGTTGATCGCCGTGGACCTGGTGGGTCTGGATGCCCGTTGGGTGGGGCAACTGAGAACTCGTATTGACGCTGCCAGCCACCGCCTGGCCGGAGAGAACGTCATGGTCTGCTGTTCGCATACGCATGCCGGACCGTTGACCTTGCCGTTTCGGGGCATGGGTGAGATCGACACGGAGTACATGGCAAACCTGCAGGACAAGCTGGTAGAGGTCGTGCTTCAGGCAGAATCGTCCGAACAGCCCGTTTCCCTGGCGTATGCGCGCGTGTCGGCGCAGCTTGGCGTCAACCGCCGGCAGCAGACGCGCAAGGGTACGGTTATCGGAACCAATCCCGACGGTCCGGTGGCCGATTATGCCCATGTGGTGCGCTTCGGAACCTCTGACAAGGTGTTGGCGGTGCTGTTCAGCCATGCCTGCCATGGTGTGGTCATGGGTAGCGTAAATCACTGGATCAGCGCGGAGTGGCCGGGAGCGGCAACCCGGTATATCGAACGATCGACCGGCTCGACGGCGGTGTTCGTGAATGGAGCCTGCGGAGACATCAACCCGCGCCTGACACACGCCGGATTCGCTCAGGTAGAGGAGCTGGGCAGTGAGTTGGGGGCGGCCGTGGTCCAGGGGGTGAGCGACGCCACCCCGCTCGAGGCCGCCACGGTGTGCTGCGCCCATGCGGTCATCGAGCTACCGCTGTGCCCCCCGCCGTCCCGCCTGCGGGCCGAGGCTGCGGCACGCATGGCGCGGTGGCGGCTGGCGGTTGGACGACGATGGCACCAAGACATGGATCGACCGGCGCTTCGTGTCCTGGAAGCACGAGCCTCCTGGGCGGAGGACCGGCTGGCCTGGCAACGAGCCGGCGCTGACCGCAATCGATGGATGCCTTTTGAGATCCAGGCGCTGCGCGTGGGTGACGTGATTCTGCTCGGAATGGAAGGCGAGATCTTCGTCAGGTACCAGTTGGAGCTGGAGCAGGCGCAGCGGCCCGTAATGGT
>SLHA01000003.1 GCA_007136405.1 Candidatus Latescibacterota bacterium | reverse complement strand
GCCTTGTCTACAGGGCTGATTGCGTCGTACCGGCAACCCGGGTTACAGCTCCCGGCACATGTGCTCTCGGCTGATAACCTACGCAGTGGGCCGATACGCGCCAAACCTTAGACCAGCCGGACAGGTGTGCCTGCGCTTTATGGTGCGGCGTGCAGCGATACCAGAACATGAAACGGCTGCCGTCGGAATTATGTTTGCTTGTGCCCCGGCACCCTGGCGTGCGGCACGCGACAGGCTTGTCCTGCAGTTGCCTCAGATCCGCTCGATCTCGATAATCGCCTCGCGGAAGGAGCCGAGATTCTCGCCGTCGAAGATCACGGTGACGGGAATGACATGTCGCTGCGGCGGAGCGTTGGCGGGAATGGCGACCTCGAAGCGCATACCGGTTTCGATGCGTGCGGCGCAGGTGACGGTGAGGGTATGGGGCGTCACTGACCAGTTTTGCGGAGTTCGCAGCCCAACGGTGGCTGCGCGTGCATCGAGCGCGTGATTCATGATGCGCACCTGCAGCGGGATGATCTGCCCGGGCCGGGCCTGCTGCTCGTAGGGGTAGGTGTGCACCCAGTATTCGTCGGTGCCGAAATTCGCATGGTCCCAAGGCAACAGGTCCGCGAACAATCGTTCGCGCTGGGCGAGGTTCGCAAGCATGAGTTCGTACGCTTGCTCGGTGAAACGGAACCCCACCTCGACATGCTGGTTGAAGATGATATCGGGCCGCAAGCTGCGCATCAGGCGGATGCAGTAGTCAAAGCCGCGGTCACGGCCGAGGAAGTTGCGGTTCCAGGAGCAGTAATCGTCAATCCCGGTCGGAGTGAACGAGTCGCCGCTGAAGAAGTAGCGTTCGCCGGCATCCGCTACGGCCAGCAATCCAGCGTGGTAGTAGGTTTGTCCGGGGAAGTGATAGGCGCTGAGCGTGAAGTCCTCCCATTTCCAGGTTTCGCCGTCTTCGGTGACTCGGTCGACGGTAGCCGGGGCATCGACCAGGCAGGTCAGGAAATAGGCGCTTGGCCGCTCGATGATGTCGGCCAGGTGCCGGTCGGTGATGATCGGGCAGGCAAACTTGTCGCGAGCATACGCCGCCGCCTGCACATGGTCGGAATGGTAGTGGGTGATCCATATGCCGTCGACCCCCGTGATCTCGCCTTTGTCCAGGAGAGTTTGCACCGCGTCGACCGCGTCTTTCGCGTAGGGGTCGGTGATGAGTGCGCGTCCGCTGCGGGCGATGAGTGTCCAGACGTTGCCACACACACGCCGCACGTTGGTCGGCTGCGGAAAAGTCTCCTGCATGGGCAGGGTCTCGGCATCACGGCTGAACCCGTCGAAGTACCTGGGGAAATACCACCGCAGGGCCGAGATGCTGACATAGTTGTGGTAGGCAAGGCGCAGACGCGAGACGAGTAGGTCGATGGCGTCCGCGGGCCGGTCCATGACCACGCCATGCGCCGGTACGATGTGCTCAGGCACCTGCTCCCTGATGGTCAGCAGACTGTCGATCACCGTTTCCATTGCGCCCATGAAGCCGTGGTAGTCACCCACTTCATGTCCGTTGCGCTTGCCGTGGTGCTGCAGGCAGTACAGATCGCGAATTCGGCCGGGGCCGTAGATCAGATCGCCGCAAAAGGCCACGGTTCGGTTGTCGTGCTCCGCCAGATACGTGATGCTGCCGTCCGTGTATCCCGGAGTGGCCAACACGCGAATGCGCCAGTCGTGCCACTCTAACAGAACGCCATCCGTATGCGTGAAATCCGGTTCGAGCGGATGCGTATGCGTGACGTGGTAGGGCATGTGACTGCACAGGGCCTGCCAGCGGCATTTGGGATCGTTCCAGTAACTTGCGGGATGCGCAAACAAGGATTCTTCCGCTGCCGGGACATGCACCTGCGGCCGACAGGCGGCCATCAATTCGGGCCAACCGTCGGCCAACTCGCGGCGGTGATGCGTAAAGAGCACGTGCTCGACCGAGCGAACGCCGGATTGCCGCAATGCTTCCCAAAGTCCCGGCGTGGCCGGATTGATGACGATGGCCTCACTCCCGTGTCGCAGAATACCCGTGTTGGCGCCATCGCGGTGAAGGACGACCTCGGGCATGACTTCGATCCATGATGCTGAAGTTGCCATGGTAGAGAAAGCATCCTTGCGTGCCGTGTGTGCCCGCGCACGCTGCATAGTACTATGTGCATGGTCCCGGTCTGTTAGGTTGCTGGTCGCAGGGGATACGGAGGCAGAGCCACTCTTACCATCTTGCCAGCAGCGATCCGTGGGCCGGCAGGTCGACTCCGCGATCGAGGCCCAGCCGGTTCAGGCGCGGGATCGAATCGCTCAGAAAGAGTGAACCGCCGGTTAGGTAGACGATGGCCAACCAGGCCTTGAGTTCTTCGAACGAGGCATCGGGTCCGGCCATCCAGTGACCGCCACCCGGCTGGAGCGGTCTGCGCTTGTAGGGGATGTTGAGGTTCGGGTCGGCGGTGGTTGCGGCGGTGCGGACGATGGCGAAATCCGGATCATTCCAGAGGAGCCGATGGCCGTGTTCGGTGGGCCGCAGCCTGAGGCACAGCCGCCGGCACCGGCGTCTGCGCTCCACCCCGAGGCGGAGCGAAAGCCGTGCGAGGCCGCCGGCCGCCGGCTGCACGTGCATCTTGATCCGCCAGGGACCGGCCTTCGCGGTCCCGTGTCCATTTCGATCCCCGGCTGTCCATTCGCCGATGTGCAGTCCGGCCTGGTCTTCGATCAGCAGTTCCGCATCCCACAGCACAAGTCCCTGAGGCCCGCACAACTCGAGCGCCCGCCAAGTCTGACGGATGGTCGGCATCTCCTTTGCTCCCTATATAGAAATTCGACACGGCTCCACGCCAAACGAGCCAAACCGCGCCGGCCAAAAATACGCCCGCCAGGCGATCAACGGAAAGAGCGGCGCTACCCCGCCGAACACTCCCGGAAGACATCGGTCACCTGCGCGGCACCTCGGCGGCATACTCGGCCACCTTGTGCAAAGCCATGGCATATTCCTCCATGATTGGCGGCTGGGCCGCCTGCTCACTGACCCGGCCACCGGCCGCCGGCCACACGCTTGGCGCCCCGTTGCTACGCGGGCGCAGGTGCATGACCTCAGCGCGGTGCGTAGCGGCAGCAGACGCCGTAGCGCAGCACCTCCTCCAGTACATCCAGACCCGCGTCCAAAATCTCCTCAAAACTGAACGGCTTGCTCGCCAGCCCGTGCGGCAACTCAAAGAGCAGCGGCAGGGCGCCGCTGGTGAAGTGCAGGGCCGTGTGCAGATAGAAGCCGCCGCGCGGTTCCACGCGCATGCCGCCGCCGGGCCGCAGACCGTCACGCCGATGGCGAGCGGCGATCAGGGCGCCAATCTGCACCTGGTGAAACTGGCAGCGCGAACTCAGGTGATTCTCCGGGGCAATCAGGAACGGGCCGCTGCCGCAGGAGTGGAAGGTGAGGAAGCAGTCCGGCGTCTCGGCGCGCACCAGGTCCAGCAGGGCACGCGTTTCCGGGGCGACTTGCGGCGCCAGGAAGTCATCGTGCTGGATGTTGACCCCGGCATCGTTGTAGTACCCGCCCACGAACTGCATGGCATCCACGGGTACGGGCTGCAGACGCTTGCATGCTGGCCAGCGCAGAATAGAACCGTCCGCCAGCACTCCCTGACCGTAGTAGTACAGGTCGTCTTCGGAGCCGCCGATCAGGTTGCGCACCGGCGCGCGGATGCGTCCGTCCGGCTGGGGTAGCGGCACCATGACCAGCCGCACCTGACGGGCCAGCCCGTGCAGTTCCGCGTGAGTGCGGCCGCGCAGATCCGTGCCGTGCTCCAGGATGTGGGCCAGGTTCAGGCAGGCGACCGTGCCTTCGATCTCGGCGGCATGGACAGCGCCGATGACCAGGAGCACGGGCATGGTCCGTTGCGCCGGGTCGTAGAAGTCCTCCGGATGCCCTGAGGCGAGGGCGGACGAGTACGTGGTCCGCCGTTCCACCGGCTCATGCTGGCCGAAGGCCACGGCGCGGATGGGGTGGCCTCCCTGCGAGCGACCGATCTCCCACACCGTGCCGGTGCGGATTCCGTCCAAATACTCGTTGACGTCCTCCCAGCCGGAAATCCAGAAGTCCGGAGAGGTGAAGAAGCTCTGGCGGCGGATCTGCATGCTGGCTCTCCTGTCGGTTGGTGACGCGCCGTGCTCCACAGACCTTCTCGTGCATGCGGCTACTGGTCGCTAGGGGGCCTCGTGGGCCGCGATGGTGGGGGCTGTGAGCGCGGCGAGCAGACACTCATTCTACATCCAGCCTTCCTCGTATCCGGTGTCGTACATAGCGACCACGTTCTCTGCTGGGCCGACGACCTGGATGTTGTGGCAGGGCGTCAGGATGAAGCCGCCGTCCGCACCCAGAATGCGGATGTTGTTGCGGACCTCCTGCTGCACCTCGGCCACGGATCCGAAGGGGATGGTGTACTGATTATCCATGGCGCCCTCGAACACGAGCTGCGCGCCAAAGTCGCGCTTGAGCCCCTCGCGCTCCATGCCGACGCAGCGCCACTGCACCGGGTTGATGATGTCCACCCCCATCTCGATCAGGCGCGGGAGGATCTCGCGGATGGCACCGTCGCTGTGGGTGTCGACATAGGCGCCGGCGCTCTTGACCAGATCGATCATGCGCTGGAGGTAGGGAAAGAAGAACTCCTCCAGATGCGCCATGGAGTACAGCAACCGGTCCTGGGCGCCCATGTCTTCGGCGACGGAAGTGACCATCACTTTACCGGGGATCGTCTCGTATATGCGGCGGGTGTTCTCGTAGCAGAAATCGTACAGCTTGCCGACACAGTAGTGGACTATGTCCGGATGCTCCACCAGGTCCATGAAGGCCTGGGCCTCGCCGCGCAGATCCTTGTAGATCAGGAAGGGCTCGGAACCCCCGCCGCTGATAACCCGGTCCTCCACACCCTCCACCTGGGCCGGGATAACGCTGTAGTCGAACCAGTCGGCGGTCGGCCAGATGTACTCCTTCTCGATGGCGGCGACCGAATCAAAGAGCGCCAGGGGATGGTGAATGCACTCGCGATACGAACCGCCGTCGTACTGCACATCGCGGAAACGACGGCCGTACATGTCCGTTCCCGGCTTCGGCGAAGGTCCGGCATAGCGTGGCTCGACACCCACCGTGGCGTCCACGTGGAGGCGCTGCATGAGCGCGACCGTGTCATGGATGCTCAGGTGCGCCTTGAGCTTGGCGGTGGCCTCGGTCGTAGCGCGGTAGTACATCGGGACGCGGTCAGGTTTCTCGCGGCGGACTAGCGCCAGCCAGCGCTCGCGTGGAGTCATGGTATCGGTGGACATGGGCCGTTCCTGTGGTGGGGGTGTGACGGAGGTCAGTGCTCCAGAAGATTCACGCTCCGGCGTTGTCGCTGGGCAGTCCCTGTTCGGTCGCGAGGCTGACACCTGCGACGTGCGAGCTCAAAGAACGTCTATCCGGGCAGCTCGAACATGCAGACGTAACTCGAACATGCAGACGTAATAAGCGAGGCGCGCAGCGCCGCAGCAAGCGGGCGCAGTACATCGCAGCTCCGGCTGGAAGCCGAAGGTCTTTACACGCTGAACAACGAGAATGACTACATCGGATCGGGATCCATGGGCTACACGGCAGACCTGCCCCGCGGCCGACGCCCGGTTGCCGCGCCGGTTGCCGGCGTCGGCGGCATGCACACCGCCACCGCTCCACTCACCGGCACGTACCATCGCCACCAGCCCCTGCACAGCCGGCTCTATTAGCTGCCTTCCGAGCACCTGGAGACCTTCCTGCAATAGGCCGCTCGGGCGACCACGCGTTGCCGTTGAATCGGGATTAACCGGGACCGGTACTTGTCAAAGCCACCCTGTTGCAGGCGCCTCAATCCGCCAAACGAACCAACCCAGCCTGCACAACCACCTAAAAGTACCATTGACAGAGGTTTTAAAATCTTACATATAGCTAAAGATAGTATGTTCACAGCCGGTATGTTACGTCCGGCGCGGGAGAATATGAGCGTTCACATATGGCCGCAGTATGTGGCAATGGGGGTTGAACTCGAGCCGGCCCTCTAAGGTCTGCACCGCGATGACTGCACCGGCTTGTGCTCCTGAAGGAGGGGTGATTTGATGGGCGTGATCATTGTTATTTCCGCTTTAACAATGCTGCCGAGTACCACGCTATCGATCATCGTATTGTGTTCCGGAGGTCCATTGTCGGAGCCCGGACTCATCAGCCTTTTCGTGACAATCCCATCGGAGGTACGCTGCATGGAGGGTTATCGATGAGAACCATCGTGACAATGACCATGAATCCGGCGATCGACAAAAGTTCAAGTGTTGGGCACGTCGTGGCCGAACGAAAGCTGTACTGCAACCCCCCTCGTTTTGACCCTGGAGGGGGCGGGGTGAATGTCTGCCGGGCCATAAAAAAACTGGGGGGCGAATCCATGCTCCTTTATCCCACAGGGGGCCAGACAGGAGAGAGACTTCAGCAACTTCTGGATCGGGAAGGAATCGCTAATCTGCCGTTTCCCATTGAGGGATTGATCCGGGAAAGCCTGGTCATTTTGGAGGAATCAAGCGGCCAACAGTATCGTTTTGGAATGCCAGGGCCGGAGTTTCAAGAACAAGAATTGGAACGATCCTTACATGCATTGTCGGCCGTAGAACCGTCACCCGACTACCTGGTGGCCAGCGGAAGCCTTCCTCCGGGTGTGCCCACTGACTTTTATGCACGGGTGGCGAGGGTGGGAAAGGATAGGAAAGCAAAAGTGATCATCGACGTCTCGGGTGAAGCCTTGGAGGAGGCACTCAAGGAAGGCGTATATCTGATCAAGCCCAATGTCCGCGAATTCAGAGAGTTGGTCGGGGAGGATGCCAAAGAAGAATCACGGATCAAGGCAAAGGCCCTAGAAATTGTAGAGAGCGGCCGTTGCGAGGTGCTGGTCATCTCGCTTGGCGCGGCGGGCGCCTTGATGGTTTCGGAGGACTTCGTCGAACACATCCTGCCACCGACCGTCCCGATTGTCAGCAAGGTCGGGGCCGGGGACAGCATGGTGGCCGGTATCGTCTTAGGTCTTGCCCGGGACAAACCGCTCAGGGAATCCGTCCTGTTCGGCGTGGCAGCCGGCGCGGCAGCCGTCATGACACCGGGAACTGAATTGTGCCGAAAAGAAGACGCTGAGAGGTTGTTTAATGACATGGTTTCAGGGTCCTAATAAATCTACTATATCGAAATGAGTAAGTAGAGATGAAGACGGTAGAATTCATAGTAATATTGGTCCTGGCATGTGTTCCGGGTGCGATGGTTGAGCCATGAAATTATCTGCTCATAAAACCAAAATCGTCTGCACCATAGGTCCGTCCTCCCGCTCGGAGACTGTCCTGGAGCGCTTAATGTTACAGGGAATGAATGTGGCGCGGCTCAACTTCGCCCATGGAACTCTTCAGGGTCACGGCGAGGACATTCGACGTATCCGCACAGTAGCGAAAAAACTCCAGCGCCATTGCATGATCATGGCGGATCTTCCGGGACCCAAGATGCGAATCGGCAAACTCCTGAATGAGCCGCATATTCTTAAAAAAGGGCAAGAGGTCACGTTGACCGTTAAAGACCTTGTAGGCACGCCCGATCAAATCCCTGTCGACTACAGGAGACTGCCTGAGAGCGTGAGCCCGGGAAGCCTGATTTTTCTCAATGACGGCTTCATACAACTCGAGGTGGAGAAGGTGTCCGGAGAGGAGGTCTTTTGTCGAACGATTATCGGCGGCCCACTCCTTTCCCACAAAGGATTGAGTATCCCTGGAGTAAAAATATTAGCCGATGCTGTGTCGGACACGGACCTCAAGTTTGTTGCATATGCCCTGCAGGAGGGCGTGGATGCCTTTGGCGTTTCATTTTCGAAAGACGCAGATGACATCCTGAAGGTAAAGACTTTTGCCCAAAAAAGTGGACAATCCGTATATGTGGTTGCCAAAATTGAGCGGGCTGAAGCCATTGATAATTTCGATGCGATTCTTTCCGTGGCAGACGGGATCATGATCGCCCGGGGCGACTTGGGGGTTCAAATTCCTTTACAGGAAGTGCCTGTAGTTCAGAAAAAACTTATCCACAAGGCAAATCTTCTGGGCCGGCCCGTGATAACAGCGACCCAGATGTTGTTATCCATGACGGAAAACATCCGGCCGACCCGTGCCGAGGTATCTGATGTGGCCAATGCGATTCTGGACGGGACAGACGCCGTAATGTTGTCCGAAGAGACGGCCATAGGAAGATATCCTGTGGAAACGGTTGAAATGATAAGTAAAATAGCAGCATCCACCGAACGGGAACGGAAAGCTGTCAGGGCATTGGACAATCTGCCCTCCTACTTCAGGACGGGTGCAGGTTCCGGCCACACCACCGTTGATGATATCGTTTCCCTGAATGCCGTTGAGTCTGTGAAGGCATTGAATGTGCGTTATATACTGACTCATACGCAAAGCAAGGGCGCCGCGTGCCTTATCTCCAGATTCAAACCAGACTGCTGGATACTTTCTTGTGGCGGGGATGAAAAAACGAATCATTTTCTGGCTCTGTCTTACGGCGTTTATCCTGTTTGCCTTGATGTCGAAACAAACGGCCTTGCCGATATGATTATGCGTTTTTTGGCCAGGGATGGGATGATAGAAAATGACGAGAGCGTGATTTTGGTCGAGGATGAATCGACTCTGGGCAGGTATGGAACCGACTCGCTCAAAGTAATCAGAGCCTGATTACCAAAAGATAGTATAGGAAGGAATGTATTATTCAAGTACAAAGTACCCGCAACACTAACTGCAGCAGGAGAATCAGATGAAACCAAACCCAAGCGAACGGCGATCCGTGGCCTATTTTTCCATGGAGATAGGAATTGACGAAAGAGTATTCACTTACAGCGGCGGCCTGGGGGTGCTGGCCGGAGACACAATCCGTTCGGCAGCGGACCTCAAGGTGCCGATGGTGGCGGTTACGCTACTCTACCGCAAGGGGTATTTCCGGCAGCGGTTGGAAGCCGATGGATGGCAGCGTGAGGAGACCTCCTCCTGGGCCTTTGAGGAGTTGCTCGACGAGGAACAGCAACAAACCCGGGTACAGGTGGAAGGGCGAACCGTTCATCTACGGGCCTGGCGGTATGATGTCAAAGGCGTGGGCGGCTATACGGTCCCGATTTACTTTCTGGACACCGATCTCCCCGAAAACTCAGACTGGGACCGCGGTCTGACCCAAACTCTTTACGGCGGGGATGAACATTACCGGTTTTCGCAGGAGGTGATTTTGGGGATCGGCGGTATCAGGATGCTCCGCGCTTTGGGCTATAAGGACATCAGCCCATTCCATCTAAACGAAGGGCATGCGGCCCTTCTGACCCTGGAACTTCTGGATGAGGCGGCCAAGGGGGCCGGAAGAGAATCGGTTGTTCAGGAGGACGTGGAAACGGTGCGGAACCAATGTGTTTTTACCACCCATACCCCCGTGCTGGCCGGTCACGATAAGTTTTCCCTGGACCTTGCACGGAGGGTGATCGGAGAGCGAGATGATTTTTTTGGGCTGAAAGGCGTCCTCTACGAAGGGAACACTCTGAACATGACTTATCTCGGCCTCAACCTCTGCCGGTATGTCAACGGCGTGGCCCGAAAACACGGCGAGGTCTCAAGGCTCATGTTCGCCGGCTATACCATTGACGCCATCACCAACGGGGTCCATGCCGCCACCTGGGTGTCGGCGCCTTTCCGGGAGCTTTTCGACCGCACTATTCCCCTGTGGCGGCATGACAACTTCAGTCTTCGCTACGCGTTGAGCACTCCCAGGGAGGAACTGTGGGACGCCCACATGCAGAGCAAAAAGCAGCTCATGGGACTGGTCAACCGGGATACGAACGCGGGTATGGATGAAAACATTCTGACCATCGGCTTTGCCCGACGGGCCGCCGCCTATAAGCGGGCGGATCTTCTTTTCCAGGACATGGAGAGACTCAAAAGGATTTCCAACGAAGTCGGCAAGATCCAGGTCATTTACGGCGGCAAGGCGCATCCCAAGGATAATGCGGGAAAGGAACTGATCAAGCGGATCTTTCGGGCAAAGAACCACCTTCAATACGACATCAAGGTGGCCTATCTGGAAAACTACAATATGACGCTGGGCGCGATGATCACCTCCGGGGTTGATATTTGGCTCAACACGCCCGAACCGCCCATGGAGGCTTCCGGGACCAGCGGGATGAAGGCGGCCTTGAACGGGGTCCCCAATTTGAGCGTGCTGGACGGTTGGTGGGTCGAAGGACATATCGAGGGTTTGACCGGCTGGTCCATCGGCGAGCCCATTCACGGAAAGGGAGACGAGCGGGACCATTCCCGCGATGCACGATCATTATACGACAAACTGGAGCATGCCGTTGTTCCACTTTTCTATCACGATCGACATCGTTTCATGGACATAATGGCCTATTCAATCGCCATCAATGGATCTTTTTTCAACACCCAGAGGATGGTGCAGGAGTATGTGCTGAATGCCTATTTCGACCGCTGAAACAAGGGGTAGACCACGCACACCTTGGCATTTGAACAGATTGAACGGTCCGTTGCCATCGTGTCTGCGAAGAAGGACAACGTCATCAAGCCATTAATCACATTTGATTAGACAGGACTTGCCTTTATCGACAACAGCGGTAGGCAACCCTGCCTGGCGGGGGCTCTCAGTGGCATCATGGACATGCATATGAGGTCACAAAAAGGAAGGCCAAAAGCGCGATAACATTCAACGAGCAAAAGAATAAACAACGAGCAAAAGAATAATCCTCATGAACGTACACGACACCATGCCACTGCACCTGGCGCCTCGAGACCGGGACATCCTGCGGCAGTTGGGAGCGCGTAAGGCTGAGATCGCCCTCCACCCGGTCAATGAAGAACGTCGCCGAGCCTGGCTGGCGCTGGATTGCGGTGAGGGCGACAGGGTGATGGTGCTGGCCGAACACGGCGGCATCCGCGATGCCCGTCGGCCGTTCTCCGGCGACCGGCTCGAATGCGTCGACGGCTGGGCCAGAAGCGTAGAGGCCGGACTGCGGGCCGACATCTGGCTGTTCGAGCAACTGCAGGACGATCACGTCGCCGAACCCTGGCTGAACGCGGGCTGGCAGGTGTCGTGCAGCGATTACGGCGTCCAGGCCGTCGTGCATCAGGGCGGCGACGCGACGCACATGGGCTCGCGCCGCTGGGATCCGCCCATCCGGGATCTGGATCGCGACTTCGACAAACTGCGGCCACGAACCTTCGCGGTAGATCGCGACGCCACCCTGACAGCCATGGAAAGACTGGAAAACGTTTTGGGCGACATCCTGCAAGTACGCCTGCGCGGCAGCCATTACTGGACCATGGGGCTCACGTGGCGTGCCATCGAACTCATCGGCCTGGACCATCTGATGCTGACGATGTACGACCAGCCGCAGGGACTGCACCGGTTGATGGCCTTCCTGCGCGACGATCATCAGGCGTTCAGCGACTGGCTGGAAACCGAAGGTCTTTACACGCTGAACAACGAGAATGACTACATCGGATCGGGATCCATGGGCTACACGGCGGACCTGCCCCGCGGCGGACGCCCGGCTGACGCGCCGGTTGCTGCGCCCGTTGACACGTCGGCTGACACGCCGGTGCCGGTTACCGCCGCCGATCTATGGGTCCTGCTCGAATCACAGGAAACGGTGGGCGTCGGTCCGGAGTTTTTCGAAGAGTTCATCTTCCCGTACCAGTCGAGTCTGGCGGCACGGTTCGGCAAGACCTACTACGGTTGCTGCGAACCGGTCGACAATCGCTGGCACGTGATCGAGCGGATCCCCAATCTGGCCCGCGTCTCCGTGTCCCCGTGGGCAGATCAGGAAGCCATGGCTGCGGCCCTGGGACGCGACTATGTCTTCTCCCGCAAACCCAACCCTACCCTGATCAGCACGGGCGTCTTCGATGAACGGGCGATCCGCGCCGATATCCGCCGCACGCTGGAGATCGCGCGCGGCTGCCGCCTGGAGATCATCATGAAGGACGTGCACACCCTGAACGAGGAACCGGAGCGGCTGGCTCGCTGGGTGCGCATCGCCCGTGAGGAGATCGACAAAGCCGGCTGACCCGTGAGAGGCGCCAGTCCAGGCGCCAACACCCCGGGCGCGCCGCTCAGCCATCAGTTGTTGGGCGGCCGCTGCGTAAACGCCTCGAGCGCGCCTTTCAGCCATCAGCCGTTGGCTGCCCACTGCGCCAACACCCCGGGGAAAACCGCGCAGCCGTCAGCCGAAGGCGCCCACTGTGCATGGAGCCTACGCCTCAGGCACGCCAGTCAACCTTGGCCGGCGGTATGTCGCCCAGCCCGTGGTTGTCGTGTTCCGTGGCGGCGGTCGAGTCGCTAAGGTGGTCAGGTCGTTCAGGCGGACCGGAGCCGGCGCGGTGGTGACCGCCGCATCGGTACCGGAGACGAAGCCATTCAGACCGGCGCCGAAGCAGAAGAATACGGGTCAACCCCTGCAGGAACCTCCGATGCAGGGGATCTCAGGCGCGGCTGCCACAGTTGGGTAACGAGCACCCCGGCAAGCATCAGCACACACCCCAGGATCTGCCTGCCGCTGAGGATCTCACGCAACACCAGCCACCCGCCCACGGCGCCGAAGACGGCCTCCAGGCTCATGATCACAGCCACATGCGTAGGGGGACTGCGGCGCTGGGCGACCACCTGCAGGGTGAACCCGGCTCCCACCGACAACAGGCCGCCGTAGAGCAGCGGTATGGCCGCGGCGGCCACGCCGGCCAGAGGAATCGGCTCGAACAGCAAAGCTCCGGCCAGGCTGACCACGGCACAGACACTGAACTGACCCGCGGCCAGAACGTAACTGTCCATGCGCGGCGACAGCCAGGCGATGACTATCACATGGACCGCCCAGACCACGGCGCTCAGCAATACCAGACCGTCACCCGGCGCCAGGCTGAGTCCCCGGGGCACACTCAGGAAATAGAGGCCGACCACAGCCACCAACGCGCCCAGCCAACCACCTGGTCCGGGCACATGGCCCAGCAACAGGCCCAGAAACGGCACGATGACCACGTACAGACTGGTGATGAACGCGGCATTGGCCGCCGTGGTGTATACCAGTCCGAACTGCTGCAGGTTGATGCCCAGACACAATACGAGTCCGGCCAGGGCCATGCCTGCCAGGGACCAGCGCCGGGCCAGATTTCCCCGCCTGCGTCGCCTTCGGAACAGGAACGGAATCAGAACCAGAGTGCCCAGTGAGAAGCGGATTCCGGTGAACGCCAGCGGTCCGAGCGCATCCATGCCGATGCGCTGCGCCACGAACGTGGTTCCCCAGAAAAACGCCGCAAGGAGCAACAGCAGATTGCTCTTGACGATCGCTTTGTCCATTGCTCCTCTTTCCCTGATCCATCCGGTTCCAGGCGGTGTTTCCGCAGCCCGGCTCCAGACAGTGTTCCTGCAGCTTTGCCGGCCGGTTCGGTGCCGGTCTGGGCCAATCAGCGGCAGGATATGGAATGCCGGCAAGATCCGGATGTCCAACCAGATCCCGATTCCCGCTAAGATCTGGATGTCCAGCGATTTTCGGTTGTCCGGCGGACCGTCGTCCGGCAGGCCGTTGTTCAGCGGACCGTCGTCCGGCAGGCCGTTGTTCAGCGGACCGTTTTCCAGTGGGTCGATGCCAGCAGACCGTCAGGCACGCGTCAGCGCGCCCTTGGCCTCGGCAAAGGTGTGGCGCACCTCGTCCAGCGTGCCCAGGCCGAACATGCACGATGCCACCCCGACCTCGTTGAGCACATAGTCGAAGGCCTCGCGCCGCACCATGCGGCCGCCAGCCATGGGCTTGATGGCGATAACCGGGGTGCGACTGGAGCGCACGGCCTTCAAGGTCAGCTCCGGTGTCGGCAACATGAACACGCCGGCCTTGTTCACCGGCGTGATGTACGCATCGAAACGGACATCGCCGGCTTCCAGGGCAGGTATGGTCACGCCCGGATGATGGATGCTGGTGGCAACTGCCGGGAAGCGCTGCCGCAGCGCCTTCACGTACGCATCGATCAGGTCGAAACGGCCCGCAGGTGCCAGCAGATCGATCTCCGCGCCGGCATCGGCGATGAACGGCTCGAAACCGGCAAAAAATCCCAGATACCGTTCCAGCAGTCCGTGGTCCAGCTGGACCCCACCTAATTCTTCCGGCGTATAAGGCGCGACCTGGTCGCTGTCGACCAGCATGTCCTCTTCCGCGGCGTGGCCGCTGGAGACGTACTGGACGATGGGATCCGCGGTGAAGTAACGGCGATATTCCTCTCCTGCCGCCTGCCGGTTGTTGTAGTCGAAGGTGGCGTGGAGGCGGTGCTGGTCCAGCGGGCGCCCGTCCAGCGTCAACGGGATCATGATGAACGGGATGGTGCGGATCTCCGTGTCCGTGCGCTCCATGGTCTGCCAGATGGCGACCAGTTGCTGCCGGTTGCGGTGGATAGCCATGTGGTCTGTCTGCACCACGGTAAACCCGTGCGCGACACCGCAGCTCAGTACCTCGACGATGGGTTCGGTGGAATGGAAGTAGGCCATCATAGCCTGATCCCGGGCGGCGCTGACATACCCGTAGCCGTCGGTGGGATGGATACCCATGATCAGCCGCGGCAACTCGACCGCACCGACAGTCACCGTCGGTACGCCGGACGCTTCCAGGTAGGTTTTCATCGGTATTCTCCCTGTCTGCACGAAGCCTGATCGATCCAGCAGGCCTGCGTGCCCTCCTCATTGACTGAACAACGGCTGCAGAAAGATGCGTCCGGAGTCGCCTTCGGCCTCGAAACGAACGTAGCCCTCCATCGCCATCGTGTACTCGAACGAGTCATCCACGGCTTCTTTCAGGACCGCGCCACCCGAACCGATGAAGCGGCCGCGGGCCGGCGCCGACAATCGGATATCGAGGTGGGCGCCGTCGACGTCAATGCCCTGTAACAACAGACCGGTGGTGCCATAACAGCGACCTGCTCTGGCGGCCCGAATGACGGCCGCCTCCGTGCGCTCCTCCACTGCCACCATGTTCCAGGCATTGCCCAGATCCTCCGGATCATGGCTGTCATCGTTGGCGTACCCCCAGAGCCGGTGGCCGGCGGTCAACGCTTCGTCCCAGAGTCCGGTCCCCAGGGGCTGCCGGCCATTGGCGCGGCCGGTTTCCGTGCCATAATGACCGTTGTAGATCTCGATACCATCCGGCCAGCATCCCAGCTCGGTCATCTTCTCCAACGACCAGTATTCCGGACCTTCCACCCGCGGCGTCGGGTGACAGACCATGGAGAGCAGATCGTCGCCGCGGCATTCCAGCGCCTCACCAAGAGGCAACTCGTACAAAGGCTCGGCCTTCTCGCCGACGAACAGCAGGTTCTCACATGAACTGTATTCGAAGCCTTCGAGCAGGATGATGTCAGGATACATCCGGCGCATCTCGTCCAGCGCGGTGATCGCATCGTGGTCCGTCAAGCCCAGAAAGTCCGCGCCGGCCTCCTGGTACCACTGCACGCTGTCGCGCAGAGGCAGGCTGGCGCAGCGACTGTTTTCGCTGCAATGGCCGTGAAAACTGCCGCGCAGCCACAGGTTACCGATGTCGTTGTAGGGATGGGTCAAAGTCCCTGCCATGCGCATCTCCGTCTTTGTAATAGTTGTCAACTAATAGGTGTTATCAGCAAAACCCCGGTGCGATGGCCAGCTCCAGCGAGATAGGATCGGGCTCCTCTATATGCGAGCCTCGTCAGTAATATCGCTTGACCAGGGCGGTGGACTTCCAAGAGGAACTGCATCCACCTGTGTTCATCCAGCCATGGTTGGCATATCAGCCAGATCGTAATAGGCGATCATGTAGGGGTGAGTCTCATCGTACTCAGTCAACGGTTTAGGATGGGCAGAAACACCGATTTCGCGGACTTCCGCGCCCGTGCAGTCCAGTCGACGATCACCAAAGGCTTGCCTGATCTCCTCGGCCTCTATATCGAGCTCAGCGACAATCTCGGGATGATTTTCGTACACATTATTTCTCTCGCCGACATCATCTCGCAGGTTGTAGAGTTCGAACAGGGGTTGCGCATCCCTGAAGTAATGACGCTTCCAATCGCCTTTGCGTACAGCTTCTAGGTTTGGGCCTCGGTAATAGGCGAAGACATCCCGTTTGGTTGGCTTCCCTTTTAGCAGCGTCTCCACGAGGGATATACTATCAAGCGTGGTGTCCGGTGGCAACGGCGCACCGGCGATCTCGGCCAGGGTGGCAAACAGGTCGATGGATGAGGCGATCCCCTCACAGGTCATCCCTGCGGCGATCTTCCCAGGCCAACGCATGATACAAGGAACCCTTTGTCCGCCCTCCCATGTTTGCGCTTTGGTGCCGCGAAACGGCGCGTTGCTGCCGCCCTCGTCGCGTGCACGGGAACCATTGTCAGAAGTGAAGATGATCAGCGTATCGTCCTTGATGCCCAAACGGTTGAGCTCCGCCTCGATCATGCCCATGGCCCAGTCAATGCAGGCGACAGCACCGCCATAGGCGCCATTGCGCGAGGTTTCCATAAACTGCTTCGGAACGAACAGCGGTACGTGGACATACATGTGTGCCAGGTACAGAAAGAAGGGGGCCTTGCGTTCACGGCGGAGGAACTGCAGGGATTCATCTACATACCGTTCGGTAATACCGCGTTGATCCGGCTGCTGTTGGATGACCTCATCGTTCCGCATAAGCGGCAATGGGGGGCTTTCAAGCCTGTTCACCTGACGCCCCATGTCATTGCTGAATGGAATCCCGAAGTATTCGTCAAACCCGTGGTTGGTCGGCAAGAACTCCGGCTGATCGCCACAATGCCATTTGCCGACTATTTTGGTGTCGTAGCCGACTAGCTTCAACTGCCTGGCGATGGTTGACTCCTTGGGATTGAGTCCTTGTGCCTGCCCTGGGAAGAGCACCTGATAGTCAGCAAAGCCGATTCGTTGTGAATAACAACCCGTCAGCATCGCCGCACGCGAAGCGGAACACACAGGGGAAGCCATATAGAAATCGGTAAACCGCATCCCCGTGGCCGCCAGTTGGTCTAGATGAGGCGTATCATTACGTCTGGAGCCATAGCAGGCCAGATCCCCATACCCGAGGTCGTCGCAGTTGATCAGGATTATGTTGGGTTGGCTTGTCCTGTTCAGGGTATCGCTCATTGATGTACTCTCCTCTCTGGCAGAATGCGCCACATAACCGGCTGGCAATATGGCGCAGCGGAATTTCTTGTGCCTGACGACCAACTGCCCTGCATTCCAGGCTTTCAAATCAAAGTGGGCGCCCGTTCTTTCAAACTTGGGACGGCATTCTCGACTGCCACAGCTACATCCGCGATTGAAAACATCTTTAGATCGTTTATCTGAACCCCAAAGACAACCAGGTGTCTCTCGTTTGGCCCGAAAGCATTCCGCTTTGGCGACCGGCAGCACGCGTAGATGATGGTCGATGCGCACACCGGTAACGCCACGGAACGCGTCGTCGGTACAAATCCGCCAATACGTTTCGGCGAGCCTCGCCGGCGGCCGTGCGCAGGGGTTCCAGTATTGGTAGAGCAGCTCGATAATCCGAAACCAGCCACTCATCTTCTTCAATGTGCCGCGCTCGACGCGGACCAGCGGAATCATCACGCAGTTGATAGCCACGCCCTGGTCCGACACGCCATGACCACATGGTCGCCGCTCGCGGCGAACCGCTGCGCCGCCACCTTCCCGATCCCCGAACTCGCCCCGGTGATGATTACGATCCGCTTCGTCACTTCACGTCCTCACTTTCCTGGTACGATCTCGGCATACGACATCCATGCGGGAAGCGGTCGGCCCACGATTTCGTCTTCCACTCGAGTTTACGCTCCACTTCGAATATTCGTGTTGACGCAAGCTGGCCAAATCCCGAAATCCAGGGTCGGATCGCACCCGTTCGCCAAAGAAGGGCCTAACGGGGCGGCGGATCAGCGGCGGGAGGTGCTCGCCTGGATGGCCAGAAGCCACTTACAAGGAAATTTACAGACTCGGAAAAGACATAGTCTCCAACGACGGCTTGAGATTTGGCAACACAAGGTGCTGCGCCTCAGACCAGTCGATGTAGTCGGTGGAATCCGCTTCGGCCCAGAATTCGCGCTCCTGGTTCTCGGAATGGTGCTGGGGGATCCTTCTAGCTTTCCTGGCCATACTGCTCACAGTTCCTGCCTTCGCTCCGGCTCTGGTCTGGTGCTGAGATCACTCGTATGCTCTGTTCCCGAATCGTGAAGACCACAAAGAGGTGGCGACCAGAATCGGCCTTGCCAAGAAGGTAGAACCCGGTTTCGGCTGATGAGTGCCGCTCATCAGGTTGGGCGAGAAGAGGCCGATTGAAGAACACCTGCTCGCACTCCGCCGCCGTGACACCGTGTTTCTCCCAGTTCTTGGGCTCTATCCGGATTCCTCCACGCCGTGAATCCGGTAGTAATCGACGCCCTGTGGTTCCCCGCTGCGGTTCCGGTCGCAGAGCTGTTTTGGCTATTGGGGGAGGAGAGAGAGAAAAGGCGGGGTTGGGCCGTTTTATCTTCTCCTTTTATGCACGCAGGCACGTAGATAGCAGGACCTTGCCAGCAGGCACGTCAGTACTCCACAGCAGTAAGGTGCTTGCGATTCCGCTCGCGAGGGTATCTTCCGGTCTGAAAAAGAAAGGCGCAGACAGAAGTGCAAAACTGACGTACGCAAGCGCTGCCAGGAACCAAAGACCGGTAAGTCCCGTCGAGGGCATTACCTGTCCGTTCGCCCAGTAATGAAGGAGAAGCAGGGCACCGAGGTACAGCATCAGAACCGCGAAACGGGCTCGGCCGGATAGAAATACGTTGCGTTCCCGGGGCGATACGGTCACCGCCATGTCATCCAATGTCCTCTCTTGGACCCGATACCCTTGAGCGCTCGCTAACGCCCTTGTTCAGCGGCCCAAACGCGAGGCGGCTTTCTGCGCAGAAATGCCACAGGCATGCGGAAAAAGCCGCGTGGTGCTTGAGGTCCGCTGGAACTACTTTTTAGAAGCAATTTGCTCCAGGCGTTCGGCAAGCCACACCTTAATTACCGATTGGCGAGTGACTCCCAGACGACCCGCCTCCCGATCAAGGGATTCGATCATCCAGGTGGGGAAATCCACATTGACCCGGCGCTGTTCTTGGAGCGGCCTGCGGGCCTTGGAGAGATCCAGGACCCCCGTAACATCCTCTCCCTTATCAAATTTGGCATCGAAGCTCTTAGCTTTCATAAATGGCTACCTCTTCTGCTCGAGAACGACGAACGGAGATGATTCGGATGTTGCCATCCCGAAGCGTAACAACCGTTGACCAGTGTTTTTCTTGGATTTTCCCGATTACCAAGAAACGCACCTCATCCGTGGTTCTTGCAGGAATTTCAAACAGATACGGATCATTCCAAAGCGCCTGAGCCTCGGAAAAATCGATGCCGTGCTCTTTCAGATTGCTCTGGCTTTTTCGTTCATCGTATTCAAATGCATACATGGTATGGAAAATATACCATTATTGCGCTATAGGCAAGTGACCTTTCTGCTTCTAACGGGGCGGCGCGCAGCGTCCGCGCCATCGCCTGCCACATCAATCCGTACGTGAGGTTTTCCCTCATACGGCTTTCCGACAACGTTCATCCTGCGGCATGCGAGTCCGCAGACCACTTCGTCCTGGTGGGTAGAAAAGGCCGCCAGGCCGCTCCGCCGCTCCCATTCCAGAAAATCGGCCACGGTCAAGTGTGAACCGCCCCGGGGTTACCGGAGACTCCATTACTGGAGAGAATGGAGATATGGACAAACGACAGCAGTATTCAACAGAAGAGCGCGAGCGGGCGGTTCGGATGGTGTCGGAGCACCGGTCTGAATACGGTTCGGAGTGGGAGACGATCAGTTCCATAGCGTCGACGATGGGCTGCACCGCTGAGACCTTGCGCCAGTGGGTGCGTAAAACAGCGATCGACTCAGAGGAACGCGGAGCCGTCGTTTCCAAGAACTGCGTCAGCCAGGTTCCAACCCCTGTCCATCAGGCACCAACCCCCGTCAGCCCCGGCGGCCGGTCGCCAGCTCCATCAGCCAGTCGCCAGCCTCATCAGCGGGTCGCCAGCTCCATCAGCCAGTCGCCAACCGCGCGCGCGTGCCGGGATTTGAGCGCCCGGAGTTCCACGTCGGCATGGCGTTCACCGGGTATCTCCAGGTTGACGATGCCGCCGTAGTCGATAGCCGCCAGTGCCTGCATGACCGCGGGCCAGTCGATGGCACCGTTGCCCGGAGCGCGATGCTGGTCGCCGCTGCCGTCGTTGTCGGACAGGTGCGTGGCCCAGAGGCGGTCGTCGAAGTCCCTGATAGCCGCGGGTAGATCGATACCCGGTGTCATGCGGGCATGGGAACTGTCGAAGGTGACGCCCACGGCCTTTGAACCGATGGCATCCAGCAACTCCAGCAGATCCGCCGACGAACTGAATTCGCGGTGCGCCATGTTCTCTATGGCCAGCCGGCACCCCAGGCCGGCGGCCGCCGTGGCCAGTTCG